>SXOO01000112.1 GCA_005776725.1 Pseudomonadota bacterium
ACGCCGACGCGAACGCCGACGCCGACGCGCACGCCGACCCCGACGCCGACGCGAACGCCGCCGCCGACGCGAACGCCGACGGCCGCCGCCGCGTCAGCGTGAGCGGCCGCGTGAGCGGCCGGTAAGCGGACGCGGCGGTGGCGTCAGCGTGAGCGGACGGGGCGGTGGCACCTCTGTTAGGGTGGGCGTGGCATGGCTGAGTACGAGACGGTCGACACAGAGAAGTTGAAGGCCCGTTATGAGGCCGTGAAGTACACGGGGCGGGTTTATCGCCTGACGCATCCGGATCGCCTTGCCATGGTGGCTCGGATGCGTGGGCTCTCGCCGCCTGACGTGGAGACCGCGCGCGTGCTCGAGCTCGGCTGCGGGACCGGGATGAACGTGGTGTCGATGGCGCACCACCTCCCGAAGGGGCGGTTCGTCGGTGTTGATCTCTCTGCCGCGATCTTGGATGAAGGCCGAACCTGCGCGGAGGCCCTGGGCCTCTCCAACGTGACCCTCGTCGCGGGCGCGATCGAGGCGCTGCCCGACCTCGCGGCGCTGGACCCCGCGCTCGATCGCTTCGACTACATCGTGTCCCACGGTGTGTATTCGTGGATCACGGACGAGGCGCGTGACGCGATGCTGCGGGTGATCCGGCAGCTGCTGGCGCCGAACGGGGTGGCGTACGTGAGCTACAACACGTTGCCCGGCTGGTATTACCGGATGCAGGCGCGCGACGTGATGCGCTGGCACGGCGGGCGCTTCGATGACCCCGAGGTGCAGATCGAGCAGGGCCGCCTCATGCTCGACTTCATCGTCAAGGGGATCGACACGGAGGTCTCGGCGTACGGCCGGCTCCTCAAGGCCACGCTGGACAATCTGGACGGCGCGTCCCACGAGTACCTGTTTCACGACTACCACGCCCCGATCAATCGCCCGATCTACGTCACCGAGTTCTTCGAACACGCCGCCCGCAACGGGCTCAACGTCCTCGGGGAGGCGGCGTTCGGCGACAGCTCGCTCCAGCGGATCCCACAGGCATTTCACGCGGCCTTGACCGATCTCGAGGATGACCCGCCGCGCTACTACCAGCTCATCGACCACATCCGATGCACCGGGTTCCGTCGCACGCTCCTCACGCACGCCGAGAACCCGCTGGGCGCCGTCGACGCGCACGAGCTGCTGGCGGGCACGACGTTGCTGATGCAGGCGCGCCTGGCGGACTCCGTGGACTTCTCGGTGAGCGCGCCATGCGTCGCTACGGCGCGCGACGAGACCGAGGTCACGGTGACCGATCCCCTCACGAAGGCGGCGCTGATAGAGCTCTACGAGGCGTATCCGCTCGCGCTCGGTCCGGAGGAGCTCTTCGAGCGCGCCAAGGCGCGGCTCAAGAAGCGGCGGCGCCGCTCGAGCACGCCTTACGAGGCCTTCTGCCAGACGCTCGTGGAGCTCTTCGCGCTGGATATCCTCGACGCGTTGCCGCGGCGGGTGGCCGTTGGCCTGGAGCCGGGCGAGCGCCCCCGGGTCAACCGCCTCGCGCGATGGGAGGCCTCGCGCGGCGCTGACGGCGTCTCCAACGCCTACCACGAGCAGGTCGAGTCGCGGGGCGTGGAGCGGGTCCTCATCCGGAGCTGCGACGGAACACGGACCCTTCTGGACCTCGCCGACGAGGTGGCGCGAGCGGTGGCCTCGGGTGAGCTGGTGCTGCACGTCGGCGACGCCCCAACGACCGACGTCCAGCTCACGCGCGAGGTGGCGCTGTCGGTCGTCACCGACAAGGTGCGCCTCCTTCCCAGCGTCGGCCTCCTCGAGGCGCCCTGACGGGTCGCCCTGCGCGAGTGAACAGCCGCCCGTGCGCCTCGCGCAGACCCGCGGAAGTGCCCAGGCGCTGAGGCCAGACCGCGCGAACTACGCTCCAGCGCGTCCCACGGTGCCGGGTGCTCTGTCTGCTGATAGAGTGCCGGCGTTTACGACCCCCGGGCGATCCGGGCTGGCAAGGGAGGCGATCATGGCGGACCCCATCGACCCGGAGCAGGGCGGTGACGGCCTCGTCTACGACTGGAACCTCGTAGACTCGCGGCGCCCCATCGTCCGCGGCGACCGGGTCACCTTCTTCGACGAGTCGCTTCGCGACGGCATCCAGTCGCCCTCGGTGCGCGACCCCGTCATCGAGGACAAGCTCCGAATCCTCCACCTCATGGACTCGCTCGGCATCCAGTACGCCGACATCGGCCTCCCCGGCGCGGGGGGCAGGGCGGTGTCCGACGTCACACGCATCACGCGCGAGATCGTGGACGCCCGGCTGCGGATCAAGCCGGCGGCGGCGGGTCGCACGCACCTCTCGGACCTGCGCGCGATCGCCGACATCAGCCAGAAGACCGGGGTGGCGCTCGAGGTCATGGCTTTCCTCGGCTCCAGCCCCATCCGCCAATACGCGGAGAACTGGGACGTCGAGCGGATGGCCACCATGACCCGGGACGCGGTGACGTTCTGCGTGGCTGAGGGGCTGCCCACCACCTTCGTCACCGAGGACACGATCCGGAGCCGGCCCGAGACGCTCGACCGCCTGTTCCGAACCGCGCTCGACTGTGGAGCCACGCGTCTCACGCTCTGCGATACGTGCGGTCACGCCACCCCCGACGGGGTCCGCGCGCTCGTGAAGTTCGCGCGGTCGATCGTGGACGCGATGGGGCTGCGAAAGACCGTGCTGCTCGACTGGCACGGCCACAACGACCGTGGGCTGGCCCTGGTCAACTCGATCGTGGCCCTGGAAGCGGGCGTCGAGCGGCTGCACGGCACGGCGCTCGGCATCGGCGAGCGCGTCGGCAATACCAGCATGGATCAGCTGCTGATGAACCTGCGCTTGCTCGGGGTCATCGAACAGGACCTCACCCACCTCGGCGAGTACTGCCACACGGTCAGCCGTGCCACCGACGTGGCGATCCCGGTGAACTACCCGCTGGTCGGATCCGACGCGTTCCGCACCGCAACCGGGGTGCACGCCGCGGCGATCATCAAGGCCCAGAAGAAGGGGGACGCGTGGCTCGCCGATCGGATCTACTCCGGGGTCCCGGCGGGGCTGTTCGGCCTCGGGCAGGTCATCGAGATCGGGCCCATGTCCGGCCTCTCCAACGTGACCTGGTGGCTCGAGCGCCACGGGGTTGCAGCCGAGCCCGGCCTCGCCGAGGCCGTCTTCGCCGCTGCGAAACAGTCGGACCACACCTTGACGGAGCCTGAGGTGCTCGCGCTCGTCCGTCGGGTCAAGCACGACTCCCAGGTGGGCGAGTCCAGGAGCGCGTGATGCGAGAGTGGGTCATCGATTCCAAGAGGTCGCGCATCGAGGTTCGCGCGAAGTCCACGCTCCACGACTCCCGGAGCTCGGGGCCCCTGCGCGGGCGCGTGACGGGCGAACCCGAGGCGCTCGAGAGCAGCGCGGGGGGCGTGGTGGAGGTCCCGGTCGAGTCCTTCGACTTCGGGAACAAGCTCCAGACAATGGCCGTGTTGTCCAAGATCGACGCCTCGCGGCACCCGGTGGCGCGGTTCGTCGTGGCGGGGGCCGAGGTCCTTTCCCGCAATCCCTGGCGGGTCCGCGTGTCTGGCGCGCTCGATTACCGCGGGCGCAAGACGGCGTTCTCGTTCGAGGCCACCGGCTCGATCAGCGAGACGGCCCTCGAGGCCCGAGCTGAGCTGCCGGTGAACCTCCCGGCGATCGGTGTGACTCCGCCTTCGCTGCTCTTCATGAAGGTGGCCGACGAGGTGCTGGTCAGCGTGGTTCTGGTGGCGTCGCGGTAGCAGCGCGCGGCAGCTCGCGGCTATCGGGTGGCGTCCCGGTGCCGACGCGTGACCCACTGGAGCGAGCGCTGAAACACTGCCGTGTGCGCCACGGTCACGTGTAGGAGCACGCCCGAGAGGAACGCGAGGAGCCACGCCATCAGCGCCTCGCTGAGCACGGGTAGCGCGTACAGCGCGGTGAAGTAACCCAGCACCGTAGCCAGCGCGATCACAGCCAGCATCCCAAGGGTCTCTGCTCGCGACAGGCGCCCCTGTCCGAGCCAGACGACGGAGGCGCCGTCGCTCACGCGGTGGAGCACCACCCCGAGGCCCAGCGTGGAGACCGCCTCGCTCGCGACGTCGGCGGCGATAGCCACGCCGTCCAGCAGCGCATGTAATGCGAGCCCGGCGAGGGCGACGAAGACGGCGAGGCGTCCCGCACGCCCGGAGTGCCCGGGGGTGTTTCCTGGCGGCGTGTGGCTGTGGGATCCGGCGTGCGCGTGATGATCGTGGCCCGGGGCCCCTGGCCCGTGGTCGCCCACCAGCCGCTCGAGCAGCGAGGGCACCACCACACCCAGCGCCAGCGCGAGAAGCGCCCACGCGCCGGCGTCTTCCAGGGCGTGGGGCAGCAAATCCACCGACACGAACAGCAGCAGCACCAGGGGAACGCCCACCTCGATGGCGGACAGCATCGCGGGCACGCGCCGGCCGAGCGCGACGAGGCCCGGGCCGAGGCCGAGGGCGAGGATGCTGGCGGCCAGAAGGAACACGGCTCTCCCTGGGGAAAGGGCGCAGGTTAGGGGGTGACTCTCTCAGATGCAATCGATTTTCATGTGGGCCGGGCCCTCCGGCGGACCCTCCGGGCCGTGATGGGAGCGGGCGTCCCCGTGTGGTAAACCCGCCCCGATGAACGACCTCGTCCCATCGGGTCTCCAGGTGTTTTCAGGCATCAGCAGCCGAGCGTTCGAGCACCCGGCCGACCGCGCTGCTCTGGCAGCGCTCAGGGCCATCCCCGTCTTCGACACCGTGCTCCGCGCGCTAGTCGGCCTCCTCCCCGAGCGCAGCCTCCGGCAGCTCTACCTCGCCGGGGCGGTTCGTATCGGCCCGGCGCAGGCGGCTCGGATCTTCGACTTGCACCGCGAGTGCTGCGCGGTGCTCGACCTCGACCCCCCCGAGCTCTTCGTCGCTCAGAGTCCGCTCGTGAACGCCGGCGCGATCGGGGCCGAGCGACCGTTCATCGTGCTCACCAGCGAGTTGGTCGACCAGCTCGACGACGGGGGGCTGCGTTATGTGCTGGGCCACGAGCTTGGCCACATCCTCGCGGGCCACGCGGTCTACAAGATGATGGCCGGCATCCTCTTGCGGTGGTCGTTGTCGGGCACCTCGCTACCTGGGGTGGCGCTCTACGGCTTGATCGCGGCTCTGCGAGAGTGGGATCGAAAGTCGGAGCTCACGGGAGACCGCGCGGGTCTTCTGTGCCTGCAGGACCCGGCGCAGGCCGTTCGTGTCCACATGGCGCTCGCGGGCGGACGCGCAGGCGACGCGCCACAAGCCTTCCTGGCCCAGGCCCGGGAGGCGGAGGAGGGCGGCGGTCTGCTCGACGCCGGCGTCCGCCTCATGCAGCTGCTCGGACGTACCCACCCCTTTCACACCACGCGCGCGTTCGAGGTGAGCCAATGGGCGGAGTCGGGCGGGTACAGCGAGATCCTGGCGGGCCGCTACGCGAAGCGTAGCGACGATGTGCCGTCGCCGGTCGAGGACGCCGGAGCGGCGTTCCGCAGCTACGCCGACAGCTTCAAGGGTGCTCAGGATCCGATCGCCCGGTTCCTGAGAGAGATGGGCGGCAACGTCACGGGCGCAGGCAAGACCGCCTGGAGCTCGGTGCGCGACTGGCTGGAGAAGTGAGCCCCCCCCCGCAGCGAGAGGTGGTCCACGGCGACGCGCTCGCGTGGATGGCAGAGCGGCCGGCGATGCCTGGGGTGTCGGTGATCTGCTCGATCCCCGACGTGAGCGAGCTCGGCACCACGATGCCGCTCTGGGAGGCGTGGTTCATCGAGGCGGCCCGCCTCGCCCTGCGCGTCACGCCACCGGACGGGGTCACCGTGTTCTTCCACACCGACCTGAAGCACGAGGGGCGCTGGATCTCGAAGGCCGCGCTGGTTCTGCGAGCGGCCGACCGCCCCCTGCTCTGGCACAAGGTCGTCTGCCGCAAGCCGGCGGGTGACGTGTCGCGCGGACGGCCGGGGTTCTCCAACCTTCTCGCGTTCTCCGAGAGTGTGCGCGACGACGCCAACCGGCCGTTCCCCGACGTGCTCCCCTCGCTCGGCGAGATGGCGTGGAGCCACAGCATGGGCTCCGCCGCGGCGTCGCTCGCAGCGGGTTTCGTGCGCCGCATGTCCCCCGCAACGCACACCATCGTCGCGCCCTTCTGCGGTCTCGGGGCCGCGCTCGACGCGGCGAATCGGGTGGGGCTCGCGGCGATCGGGATCGAGCGGAATCGAAAGCGCGCTGAGCGGGCCCGCGTCGTCAAATTGGAGCCCGCGCCCCCCACCGCGGTATAAGGCCCCCCAACGGGGGCTGCCCCGGGCGTGCCTTGACGAGACTCGCGCACAGCGAGCTGTCACGTGGCGGCGCGGAACGACGCGTACGGGAGGATTCGGAGATGACCAGACGGTGGGTTCGGGTGGCGTTTGTGTGGGTCCTCGTGGTCCTCGTGGCAGGGTGCGCAACGCGCCGCAGGGGAGGTGGCGGCGACGGGACTGACTCGACCGACTCGACTGACTCGACCGACGCGACCGATGCGACCGACGCGACCGACGCCGTGGACGGGTTCGACACGCCGGACGCCACGGACGCCACGGACGCCACGGACGCCACGGACGCCACGGACGCCACGGACGCAGCCGACGCCACGGACGCCACGGACGCCACGGACGCCGCGGACGCCGCGGACGCCACGGACGCCACGGACGCCACGGACGCCACGGACGCCACGGACGCCCCGGACGCCACGGACGCGGCAGACGCGACCGACGGCACCGACGGCACCGACGGCACCGACGGCACCGACGGCACCGACGGCTGCGTGCCGTTCTGCGGCGCCGGCTGGAAGTGCGGGCCCGACGGATGCGGAGGTAACTGCGGCACGTGCACCGGTGGCCAGACCTGCGACGCGCTCACCCACGCGTGCGTGTCGGCGTGCGTGCCGAATTGCCAGGCGGGCTGGGAGTGCGGCTCTGACAGCTGCGGTGGCTCCTGCGGTACGTGCTCGGCTGACGAGGCGTGCAACAACGCCACGCGGAAGTGTGACCCGCTGCAAGAATCCGGCTTGGGCGCGGCATGCGGCATCAAGGCCAACTGCAACCCGGACTCCTTCACATGGCCAGACTGCCTGGACAGCCAGTGCGACACGGGCGTTTGCCTCAACGCGTCCGTGTGCTCGCGGTTGTGCACTCTGGTCGAAGACGACCTCGACCACTCGGGGCTGGCTGTCCCCGACGGGATCGAGGACACGCCCGTGGGCAGCGACTGCGCCGGAGCGGATCCCACCGGTCTCTATGGGCTCAACTGGCGGTGTGTCCAGGTCTCACCGGCCAGCACCGCCGAGTGCTTGCCGGGGACCACGTTCAAGCCCTGCACGGCCGACGATCAGTGCCCCGTGGGCGAGGCCTGCCAGGTCCAGGTGGTCTTGGGCGTGCCCTCCGGTCGATGCACCACCGCGGCCGCCGGGTCCGGCGGCGTTGGGGACGCCTGCAACGGCGACCCGACGCAAGGTGAGGTCGCGCTCTGCCAGTCCGAGCTTTGCTTCGGCGTCGGGTGCGCGGCCTTCTGCGACAACGACAGCGACTGCCTCACCGACGTCTGCGTCGCCGGGAAGTGCCAGGCCAGCGGAGAGACCTGCACGACCAACGCGGGTTGCACGGCCTTCGCCTGCGAGCCGGGCGTGGAGGTGTTCGGCCCGGAGTATCCGCAGTTCGCCTTCGACATCTGCATCGGGAAGTCCTGCGCCACCAACGTCGACTGCCCCGGGGCGTTCTACTGTTCGCTCTTCGGCAACGGGCTCACCGGGGAGTCGTTCGCGCTAGCCAACGCGTGCAAGGCGTCGGCCGGCGGCGCTTCGAGTCTCGGGGGAGCCTGTGACCCTGACACCACGGACGCCCAAGTGGGTCCCGAGTGCAATGGGCTGTGTCTCAACTCTGGGATCTGCAGCGCGCTCTGTACGGCAGACGCGCACTGCAGCGACGGCGCCGGCATGAAGTGTGTGGCCGTCGTGGAGAACCTGGACACGGAGCCGGCGGGTTTCCCGGACGGCATCGACGATGCCCAGGCAGCCTACGGGTTGTGCTCACCGGTTTCGGGCTCCTACAACACCTGCGCCCGCACCGCGGACTGCGAAGCCCCCGAGGTCTGCGAGTTCGTGCAGGTCTTCGGGGCGAGCGGGCTCGACGGCGGCGGCCGCTGTGTCATGCCGGCGGCAGGAGCGGCGCCCGGCGAGCCCTGCGGCGTGGCGATCGGGGTCTCCTGTGCCTCGGGCTTCTGCCACACGCCCAACGATCCCACCGGCGAGTCCGGGTTCTGCTCGCCGCTCTGCGCTTCAGCCGCCGATTGCCCGTCGGGCGTCCTCGCGGACGCAGGCGCTCCGCTCGGCTACCCCACGGTCTGTCGTGCGTTGCGCTACAGCGTCGGCGACTCGCTGACGAACCCGGCGGACGACGTCTGGGTGTCGTTGTGCGATCCGGTCCCGGCGGGCTCGTCGCTGGAGCCGTGCGGGTTCAGCTGCAGCGAGGAGGGTGAGGCTTGCACCTTGATCCCGGCGGCCACGGGCTCGACCGGCGCCGTGAACACCGAGGCCCTCTGCCAGACCGCGGACGGTACGGTGCCCTTTGGCGAGGGCTGCAGCACCCTCGACGGCGCGGCGTCGTTCCAGCAGTGCCAGGACATCTATTGCCTCCCGGACACCCTGACGAGCGGGTATTGCACGAAGCTCTGCTCCGTCGACGCAGACTGCGCGGCCGGCTATGTGTGCGACGCGCGGCCTTTGGTCTACCGCGAGTCCGGTCCGGTGCCGGAGCTGCGCGTGTGCACCATCCCGACGAGCTGCGCCCCGTGCACCGTTAACGCCGACTGCACCGACTCCTTCGTGTGTGGAAACCTCGGCAGCGCGCAGTTCCCAGATATGCGGTGCATGCCGCTCTGCGCGGGCCCCTCGGATTGTCCCGGCAGCGGGGGGGGCACTGAGTGTGTGGCGATCACCGGCGCGGATGGCAACCCGATCGCCGAGAAGGCCTGCAAGCCGTTCTTCTGCCCCTGAGCCGCTCGGGCAGCGGCTCAGGACCTCGAGCTCAGGCCGGAGCGCCCAGCCTCGCGGCGAGCTGTTTCGCCGCGTCCTTCATGCGCTCGCGCACGTCGGGGTTCGGCTCGATAGCGCTCTGAGAGAGTCGCGCCAGGGCCTTCTCGGTCCCCAGCTTCACCAACGCGTCGACCACGGCCAGGCGCACCCGGTCGTCTTCGGTCTTCTTCCCTCGCTCCATCAAGGCAGTGAAGCGGCTGCCCTCGAGGCCGAGGCGGTCGATGAACGCGTCTTCGAGTGTGCCGAGCGCCCCGAGGCGCGCGTTGCCCAACGCCGCGAGGGTGTTCACTGCAGCGATCTGAATCTCGATGCCGGCGGCCCCGGAGTCGTTCGGCTCCTTCGGGATCACTCCGCTCAGCTCGAGGAGGCGCAAGAGGTAGATGGGCGAGCGGTTCCCGAGCCTCTCGAAGAGCCGTATGGCACCCAACACCAGCTTGGGTTCCGGGTCACGCAACACGCGCGCCAAGACGCCCTGCGCGTCGCGGCCGTGCATACGTGCGAGCGCGGCCACCGCCGCGTCGCGGATCTCGGCGCGCGGGTGTTTCAAGAAGTCCACGGCCAGGTCGGTAGCCGGCTGGTACTCGAGCTGGGCCAGCACCCGTAACAGGAAGGGCACGGCGGCGGCAGGGCACGAGCGCTGCGCCAACTGGAACTCGACCGCGGGCGCCACGTCCGAGAGATGCGCCAGCGTGACGGCGGCTTCGTTCCGGACCATGGGCGGCGCATCTGACGCGAGGAGCTCCACCAGGGGGGGCACCGACCGCGTTCCGAAGACGGCGTACATCTTTCGGAGTGTGCTCCGGGCCTCTTCTCCCTCCGTGAGCAGCGCGTTCGCCAGCAACCGAAACACCGCCCCGTCGTCGAGGTGGCTCAGCGCCTTCTTGACCAGCTCTTGGCGGCCCGGAAAGCGTCCGGGCTCGGCCTGATGACGCTCGAGCAGCTGAATGACGCGCTCGGCCTCGATGTACCGGCGCACACGGACGAGGTTCGGGATGATGGCCACGAGGTTCGGGAGCTGTGAGAGGTACAGCTCGGGCCGGTCCAGGCTCTCGAACGCCCTTTCGAACGCCTCCGGACCTGAAAGGTAACTCGCGGTCCAGCGGTCGATCTTCACCTGGTGCTGCATATAGCGCGGCAGCACCGAGACGGGCACGGCCTTCTCGTCGAACAGATCGCGCAGCAGCTTCGCGACGGTGGGGTCTCCAGCCTCCGCCGCGAGCTGCGTGCCCAGGCGAGTCATGAGGTGGAGGACGGCCTCGGCCAGGTCGGGTCGCATTTCCCCCGCGTCAGCTAGGGTCTTGCGCGTGATCCGGATGTGCTCTGCCAGCATCGCCTCCGCCAGCATCACCTGGCGTTGGGTGGAGAGCGCCGTCATGAGGTCCGACTCCATGTCGACGCCCTTCAGCTCCGCGACCTCCTTCTGGATGAGGTCCAGGTTGAGGAAGAGCTGCTTCAGGTACTGGCCGCGTTGGAGGGGGCGCAGGATGTCCCGAAGGATGCGGATCTTCGCGTCCCGAAGCTCCATCGCGCTGGCCTTGGCATACAGCGGGATGACCTGAAGGTCCTTCTTGAGGCGCGCCAGCGCGATCTTCACGCGCCATGGGAGGCGGCGCCGCTCGTCGACCAGGTCCCCCTCCAGGACCACGCCGACGTTGACCACGTTCTTCTCGAGCAGCTGCTCGGTGAAGCGGGGCCCCTTCGCCTCCTCGACCGAGTCGAGCAAGCGCTGCGACTCCATGTCGACGTGCCTCTGGACGAACACCGAGATGAAACGGTGAAACTCCGAGTCGCCGATCTGGTTCTTGATCGAGAAGCTGACGAGCTTGTTCCGCTTGGCGAAGTCAGCCAGCTTCTTGGAGAAGTGCTCGCCGGCGGTCCCACCCAGCAGCTGCTCGAGCTGAATGGCCTCGCTGAAGATCCCCTCGAGCGCCATGGACTCGGTCTCGAGCCAGCTGGCCACGACGAAGTTGAACTCTTCGTGCTGCTTCCCGAGCTGCTGCAGGACCAGGTAGGGCTCGTCGGCCACCTGACGCGCACGCGGGTGGTCCGGCGAGTAGTAGCTGTTCTGAAGCATGGCGCGCGCGAGCTTGAGGCAGAAGTCCGCGAGACGGTCGCGGTCCTCCGCTTCCGCCGGCGTGAGCTCCTGGCGCTTCTTGAATTTCGGGAGTTCCGTGTGCTCGAACTGCTCGGCCTTGAGCTGTGGGCTATCTCCCTTGTCGATCGCCGCCATAAACAGAGCCTCCCGCGGGGCCCGGCCCCCGCCCCGGCGATGTCACGCCGTCGCGGCGTGCGCGTCAAGGGCGCGGCGCGCCACCTGCAACCGGGCCGACCGAGCCCTGGGGTTGGAGGCGACCTCGTCGGCGCTGGGGCGGAGATCCAGGGTGATCGCCTCCCAGCGGGGTTCTGTGAGCGCCGCCTTCACGAGGCGCTCCTCCCCGCTGTGGAACGTGAGGAAGGCTACGCGACCGCCAGGCAGCACGTGGGCTGGCAAGACCCGCAGCAGGGCCGTGAGGTTGTCGGGCTCGCGGTTTACGGCCATCCGAATCGCTTGGAACGTGCGCGCCGCGGGGTGGGCCTTGAACGCGCTGGCCTGCCGGGTGGCGGGGTCGAGCCCCAGCGCGCGCGCGACCAGCCCCGCGAGCGCTCGGGTGCTGCGTGGCGGTCGCTTGCCGTGAAACGCCTCCACCACGGCCTCGGCGATCGGCAGGGCCGCGGGTTCGTCGCCGTAGGCCATCAGCAGCTCGGCGAGCCCTTCGACGGTCTGGCGGGCGAGCCACTCCGACGCTGGCTGGCCCCTACTGGCGTCGAGGCGCATATCGAGGGGGCCATCGTTTTTCAGCGAGAAGCCGCGCTCGGGGCGATCGAGCTGCATCGACGAGACGCCCAGGTCCGCCAGGAGCCCGTCGACCCCTCGAAGTCCCTCCGCTTCCAAGACCTTGGGCAGCCCGGCGAAGTTCATGGCATGCGCCGTGATCGGCAGCTCCTGTGGCTCGAGCCGGGCCATGGTGCGCGCCAGCTCCGCCTTGTCGAGGTCCAGCGCGATGAGGCGCCCGGGCGCCAGCCGCTCGGCCAACGCCGCCGCGTGGCCACCTCCGCCGAGCGTGCAGTCCACGAGGATCTGTCCCGGCTGCGGGTCGAGCCACGCCAGGATCGGGTCCAGCAGGATCGGGCGGTGCCGGCCGGCGGGGGTCTGGCCGCGCGCCTCGGCTCGCGCCAGCGCCTCGGGATCCCCCCGGAGCTCTTTGTACTTCTCTTCCAGGCGGCGCGGGTGCGTCCCGGGGTAGCGCTTCCGGCGAACGGGGGGCTCCATCGTGCCCTCCAGGGGGCCACGCGAGCGCGGCGCGGTCAAGGCGTTGCCAACGGGTGGACGGGTGTCTGCCGTGAGCTCCGCCCGCGCCCGTCGACGGTCGTGACAGGTGCTAGGGAGTGTAGTGGTCGAACGTGATCCCATCATGGGCATTCCGTGTTGCTTTGAGCGTGCGGCCGGTGCAACACTCGAACCATGAGTACTATCCGGCTCCATCCCGACACGATGCGGGAAGCGGTCCGCCGCGTTCCGTTCCTGGCACGGCTGTCGCCTGCGTCCATCGAAGCGCTCGTCTCGCTCCTCGGGGCCCGGCGCCTTGGCGAGGACGAGGTGTTGTACAAGGAGGGTGATCCCGGCGACGCCCTCATGATGGTGGTCAGCGGGCGGCTCTCGGTGCGCGTGCGCTCCACGGCGTCGACGCAAGACGCCGAAGTAGCCGCGGTCTACCCCGGGGAGGTGGTGGGCGAGATGGCGTGCGTGGACCCTGGGCCGCGCAGCGCCACAGTCGTAGCCACGAAGATCACGCAGGTCCTCGAGCTCACCCGCTCCACCATGCGCGTGCTCATGAGCAACGCGCCGGAGGTAGCGGTCGCCGTACATGGGGCGGTGATCCAGCTGTTGTCGCGGCGACTGCGAGACACCAACTCGCGCATTGAAGCCGAGATGGAGCGTCGCGGCGTGGCCACCGCCTCGAAGGTGGGCTCGGTCCCCACGAGCTCCATAGTGGCAGGTGGGGAGGAGGGGGGGCGCATCGATCTCAAGCGGGTCACGTGCCTCAAGGACTTCGACAAGCGGGAGCTCGAGGCGCTGATCAAGGCGGCGCCTCCGCGGCGCTTCGCCGATGGGACGGTGCTCTGTCGAGAAGGCGACGTCGGAGACTCCTGCTTCATCCTCGCGCGCGGGTGCGTGGCTGTCGTCCGCAACGTGGGCGGGATGGAGCGCACCCTGGCGCTGCTCGAGACGGGGGCTCTGGTCGGTCAGATGGCGCTGGTCGATGGCGCGCCGCGCTCGGCAACGATTCGTGTGAAGGGCGACGCGATCATCCTCATCCTCCACCGGCGGGCTTTCGAGCAGCTGCTCAACGCGGCCCACCCGTTCGCGGTGAAGTTCCAGGAGCAGATCGCCATCGCCGGAGCGCGGCAGATGCGACTCGCCAACGTGCGGTTCTCGGGGCTCGTGACGCGGCCGGCCCAGCCCGCCAAGGCGCCGATCCCGGGCGCCAGGCCAGCCTCCGACATCGTCCGTATGGATCCGGCTCGCAGCGGAGAGCCGCCGCGCCTGGCCCCTGGGACCAAGACCGAGGACCAGCGCATGGGAGAGATGCTGTCCTACATGCAGACGGCCCTCGGCGAGTGGAACCTCTCGCTCGAGGACATTGAGCAGGTCCGCTTCGAGACCCCGGAGGGTACCCGACCGCCGGCCCGCCGTCCGTGAGGCGCGTCGAGGCGCTTGGGGTCGGCTTCGCAGTGGCCGAGCTCGGGCCCGCGGACGGTCCCCCCGTGCTCCTCCTCCACGGGTTCCCGGAGACGCATCGCAGCTTCCAGCATGTTGCCCCAGTGCTCGCCGAGGCGGGTCACCGCGTCTTCCTCGTAGACCTCAAGGGCTACGGCGAGAGCGACAAGCCCATCCCCGACCCCTCCGCGCTCGGCGGCCCCTCCGACTATCGCCTGACCACGCTCGCCAACGAGCTGGCGGCGCTCATCGAGGCGCTGGGCTATCAGCACATGCCGCTCGTCGGTCACGACTGGGGGGGCATTCTGGTCTCGGCGTTGCTGCTCGTCGCACCAGAGCGGGCGTCCCGAGTCGCGCTGTTGAACGCGCCCGCTCGGCGTTTTCTGCCCTGGACTCCCCGCCACATCTACACGTTCAACCTGCCAGGCGTCGCGGAGCGCCGCTTCTGGCGGCGGCCCGTGGGCTTCGTCACCGAGGTGCTCACCGAGTGGGGCGGCGGCGGACCCACCAAGTTCACCGACGAGGACATCCGCATCTACACACGCTCGCTCCAGTCCGGGCCTTCGTTCCGGTGCGCCATGGGCTACTACCGGTCGCTCCACCGCGAGGCGGCCACCTTGGTCCGCGCGCTCCTGCGCCCGCCCCGCGTCACCCCGCCAGCCCTAGTACTCTTCGGTGCACTCGACCCGATCATGCCGCCGACGGTGGCCCGAATGGCGGCGAAGGACCTGGGCGCTGAGCTCGAGCTCGTCGAAGACGCAGGGCACTTCGTCCAGACGGACGCGCCCGAGCGGGTGTCCGCGGCGCTGCTCCGGTTCCTGGCCGCCTCGGACTCGCGCTCGGCTCGCGCCGCCGGCCCCACGGGTGCCTTCGCGCGGGGATGACGCCCGACGGGTGTGTTAACGTGGGCGGCCGATGACCTGTCCCGCCCCGCACGGCCCCCTCGCGAACGTCGCATGATCGCCTACTTCGGCGTCTTTCTCGTTGCGCCGCTCACGGGGCTCGCGCTGGTCGTCCTGGGCGCCGGGCTCGTGCTCGCTACCCTTGTGGCGTTGGTCGGCGGCGGTGCAGGCAGCCTGGCCTGGCGGGGCCTCGGAGCGGCGCTCCTGGTCGCGATCGCGCTGTGCGCGCGTGTTCCCCGGCGCGCACCGGCGGTCGTGCCGCTGAGTCGGGCACACCGCTGGCCAGAGCAGGTCGGCCCGGTCGCCGCGCGTCTAGCCGCCGCGCGGAAGCGCGGAGCGGGCCTCGTGCCCGGTTTCGTGGTCATTCGGCCGCCCGGGCGAGCCGCGCTGGCGCGGGCGCTCGGTTCACTCGAGCCCGCCGCGCTCAAGGGTGCCCCTGACGCACGCGGCGGGACGCGTCGCCTGCCCGGCGAGCCGCCCGTTGTTTCCGTGCGGCTCACGCGGGGTCACGAGAGGCAGATCGTCAGCCTCAGCGAAGGAGCGCCCGAGGCGCTCGAGGCGGCCCTGGCGCGGCTCGGAACTCCGCTGCTGGTCCAGGCGGTCGGCTCGGAGGATGAGATCACCACGGTGAGCACCGTCGACCCGATGACGGGCTGCACCGAGCGCTTCCTCGTTCAGCCGCCTGCCGGCGCTTACCGAGCGCACAATCGGCTCCTCGGCGAGTCGCACCCGGCGTTCGACTTCGTCTCGGCGCGCCCCGACGCGCCGCTTACGCTGGAGCTGATCAGCCCACGCGGGAGCGGTCCCCTGCTCTCGATCCGACCGCTGGACGGCGTCCCGCCCGTCGCGACCTACGTGAACGGCGGCTGGGCCGCGGTGCCCACCGTGGCGCTGGATCAGGTCTCCATGGATGCGTACCTCGACCGGAGGCCCCACGAAGCCCCGGAGACCGCGTTTCTCCGGCGGATGCGCGAGGCCTTCCACCCGATCGGACTCGAGGGCCCCGACGAGGTGCTCCCAAGAGAGGGCAGGTTCTACGTTAGGTACGACGAAGCGAGGGTCCGCTCGCACTGGCGCTGGGCCCTCGCGTTGCTCGGCGCCACGCAACGCGCAGGCGACGCTGCGCTGTGCGGCGCCCGCGCGGCCACCGTGGCGCTGGCCTGGCGCCGTCTGTCGCAGGGGCTGGGGGCGCGGCCGGAGAGCCTCGCGGCGTGCGAACGCGGCATGGAGCCACCGTCTCGCCCGGCGGTTCCCGAGGACCTGAGTGACCCGGCCTACCTGGCCGATCGGGTGGGCGGCGAGGCCGGCATCCCCGGTGGGGCCGCGACGGCGCCCTCCGAAAGCGCCGCCGTCCCGTGGCCTCCCTGGGTCGTGCCGCCCCGGCCGCCGCTCTCGGACGAGCGCTGGGTGGTGCGCGTCGCGCTCTGGGCGTACCGCGCCGCTCTGCTGCGCCGCACGGTCGCCAAGGAGCGCCTCCTCCTGGAGAACCGGCGTCGCGCCCGAGGAGCGCGTCCCACAGGGCCCACGCTCGCCACGGCGTCGTCGGCGCCCGCCGCAGCCGCGGTGTTCCACGTGCCCCCTGTCGCGCCGCTCTACGGGCCGGTCGCAGGTTGGGCACCCGCCTCGCCCGGCATCGCGGAGGG
The DNA here is from genome assembly GCA_005776725.1 of Pseudomonadota bacterium. GTDB lineage: Bacteria > Myxococcota_A > UBA9042 > SXOO01. The sequence goes on from SXOO01000112.1 coordinate 16,408, forward strand.
CCCGCTGGCGTCGCTGGAGACCCTGGACGCCGCCACCGAGCGGCCCGTGCTGTGGCTGCCCGACGGGCGTCCAGCGCACGCCGTGGTTCTGGATCGCGTCGCCGGGCTGATCGTGGACCGCGCCGGGCCGCTGACGCACCTCGTCCTCCTCGCTCGGGAAGCGGGGATCCCGACCGTGCTCGGGGGCCACCCGGCGCTGCCCGACGGGGCCCGCGTCCGCGTGGACGGCGCCACGGGGAGCGTGACGCCCACGTGATCCTCGTCTTCCTGTGGCTCAGCTCCGCGGCGTTCGTCGTCGTCGTGTCGTCGGCCCACGCCGGCGTCCAGGCAGTTGGGCTGGCCCGACGCGCCACCAGCCCCGCGCTTCGCTGGGCGGTGATCGCCGCCATCGCGGCGCTCACGGTGGCCGTGGAGGGCATCGAGGGGCCCAACGACGGGCAGCACCCCATCGCGCTCGTACCCCGTTTCGTGAAGTGGGCGTGGTGGTCCGGAGTGTTGGCCGCGCTGCATCACCCCGTTCGTTACCTCTCGCTGCCGCTGCTCCTCGTGGGGCAGGCAGCCTCCGTGGGCTTCATCCTCGGCCCCACCGAGGCGCTCGCGTTCGGCGACCCTGAGGTCCGACTCGCCTGGACCCTCGACAAGGCCACGTTGCTCGAAGCCGTCGTCCGCGAGACCTTCACCGCCGTGTGGGGCACGGCGCTCGAGTTCCCCGCCGACGCTGTGTTCGGCTACCTGGGCGCGCTCGCCCCGTGGCTGTTCCCCCTGGCAGCGGCCCTGTTCGTCGCCGTCACGCACGGGCTCCTGCGCGGGGTCACCCGCGGCGAGCTCGCACCCCTGCCGGTAGGCCCGCTCGGCCTTGCCGCGTTGGGGCTGCTGCCGCTGGCGTGGGTGAGCGCGCTGCTCGGGCCAGCCGGCCTCTGGGTGGAGGACGCCGCGCGCGTCGCCTGGCTCCTCCACTGTTGGGGGACGCTGAGGGTTCTCTGGCACGAAGGGAGCTCCACTGATGAGGCCCCCGTCGGCGCTCGTTGGACGCGGCTCCTCGGACGCCGCGGTGCGGTGGTGCTGGGGCTCGCTCTCTGCGTACTGCCCGACGTCGCGGGGCCTCTCCTCGGCGTTCTGGGCGTTGCTTGGCGCGTGCTCCCGGCGCCCGGCGGGATCCGAGTCAGCGCCGCCGCCAACGCCGCGGTTCGTCTGACGGGGTGGCCGGCGTTGCTGAGCGCCGGGTTACTCTACGCGGTGCTTCGCAGCATCGAGCTCCAGCCGTCCAACCCGCAGGCTGCCGGGGAAACGCGGCCCACGGGCTCCTGGCCCGCCGGCCAGGCGAGTGACCCCGCCACGGCGCTCTCCCGCTGCGCGACCCGCGGCGGCCGGCTCGTGAGCCTCGCGTCCTGGCGCGCGGCGGCGAACCGGACCGGCTGGAGCTGGGTGGAGGTGCCCAGCGCCGCTGGCCGGGTCACGGGCCTGGCCCGCGACTTCTCCCGGGATCCCGGGGCGCCTGCCGTGCTCGTGGTCGCCGCGGCGTACTCGGAGCGGCTCGGCTCGCCGCGCGCCGCGACCCGGTGCAGCTCGCGCTGAATAGGGGCGAGCGAGACCACGCTCGACTGCCTCGTGTTCGCGGTTGGCTTCCGAGGCCTCGGCTACTATGCTCCCGCGCCTATGCGTCAACGCTTCAGACTTCCAGACGACTCGTGGCCCTCTGCCGCGATGGGGGCCCAGCCCCACTCCTCAACAGCGGGCGGTCGCGGCCCCAGGCGGCCCGACTCCGGGGCGCGTCTTCTGTGGCCCTTCGTGGCCGCGATGGCGCTCGGCTGTGCCAAGCAGCCCGCAGAGCCTCAGAGCCAGCCCACGGGTGCCGCCGTCGCCCCTGCAGCTCCGCAACCGTCGGTGTCCGCGGCGCCTGCGCCAGCCGCAGAGAAGCCCGCCGCCGCACCGGCCGCACCGGCCAAGCCAGCGGTAGCGCCCGTGGAGGCTGCACCAGCCGCGGCTGCACCAGCCGCGGCTGCACCAGTGGCCGCAGTGGCCCCACCGGCCGCAGTCGCTGGAAACGTCGTCGCGCCCGCGACGGCGCTCGTCGTCGCGCCCCCAGTGGCGCCGTCGGAGCCCCAGCCTTCGGAGCCCAGCCCAGTCGCCGCGATCGCGGTTCCGGCGGCTCCTGTGAATTCCGCCGCCCCCGCGGCACTCACCCTTGCGCCGACGCCCGTTGTTGCGGTCGCCGGCACGGAGAACTCGGGCGCCGAGCTCCCCTCGTTTCGCGTGGTTCACATCGCGAACGTTCAGGGCGAGCTCGAGCCCTGTGGGTGAGCGCACAACAAGCTGGGCGGTCTTGCCCGGCGCGCCACACACTACAAAGCCCTTCTCGCGGACGGGGTGCCCACGCTCCACCTGGACGCGGGTGATCTCTGGCAGGCGGAATACACGATCGCCGACGCGAAGCTCCCTGAGGTCGAAGCCACGGCCGCTATCTTCCTCGAGGCCTACAAGACGCTCGGGGTGCGCGCGGTCGCAGTAGGCGATCGCGACCTCGCCCTCGGAGTGCCTCGGCTCCTCGCGCTGTCGAAGAAGGCCAGCTTCGCGTTCCTGTCCGTCAACGTCCTGAAGGACGGGGCCCCGGTCTTCAAGCCGTCGGTCCTGGAGACCGTCGGGGCCTTCAAGGTCGGGATCATCGGGGCCACCACCGCGCTCTTCATGACCAAGGACGCCCGCCAGACCACCGACGGCATCACGATCGTGGAGCCGGCGGAGCTCATCGCGAAGGAGGCCGAGGCGCTCAAGGCGGCCGGCGCGTCCACGGTGATCGTGCTCGGCCACCTGAACAAGGCAGAGGTCGACCTCGTCACCGCGGCGTCGAAGCACGTCTCGCTCGTTCTGGGCGGGCAGTGGCTCGAGTACGACGAGCTCGTCGGCCGCTCCGGCGACGCGTCCGTCCTTGGCGGCTTCCAACGAGGCAAGCACGTCTCCGTCGTGTCCGCGTTCGTGAAGGACGGCTCCTTCGCGTTCGTCGACCGCGACGCGAAGGCAGGGCTCGAGCGCCGCGTGGCCAGCCTCAAGGGCCAGATCACCGGGCGCACCAGCATGATGGCCAACGCGAAGAAGGACCCCGCGCAGAAAGACACGCTCACCTTCCTCGAGCAGAACCTGGTGCAGCTCAAGACTGACCTCCAAACGGCGGAGATGGACCTCGAGGACCTGAAGGAGCCGGACCCCAAGGCCCCGTTCATCACGTGGGAGAACCGCCCCATCGACCAGGCCCTCGCGGACGAGGAGGCGCTGGCCAAGCGCATCGCCAAGCACCGGGAGACCTACCCGGACCCGACCAAGCCCAAGACCCCACCCCTCCCCGCAAAGCCGCACTGAGCGCTCCCGGGCGGGGTCTCGAGCACCTCGCCAAGCGGCGCGTGAGCCACGCGTCACCTCAGGTGTGTCCCGGCCCTGGCACCTCCGAGTGTTTCGGTTCGCCCCGCGCGGGCCGACCCGGTTATGCTGGCTCCGATGCGATCCCACCTCGTCGGCTCCACGTTGTGCCTCTGGCTCCTCATCGCCTGCGACGACAGCCAGAAGGTGCTCACGCCGTCCGTCAAGCCTGACACCCTGCCCGGCCCGGACACGGGGCAACCCCCGCCGGATGCCGCGCCCGGGGTCGACATCGCCCCGTCGGGCTGTCAGACCGCCGCGGACTGTCCGGCCACGCCATGCCAGACGCTCACCTGCGCCTCTGGGGCGTGTGTCGCGGCCGCGCTCCCTGACGGCGTGCCCTGCGACACCGGAGACGCGTGCATCGTGGACGAGACCTGCCTCGCCGGGGCGTGTACAGGAGGGAAGCCTCTGCCGTGCAACGACGGTGATCTGTGCACGGCGGACACGTGCGTCGGCGGGAAGTGCGCCTACACCGCGTCCACCGGGGGCTGCGAGGACGGCAACCCCTGTACGATCGCCGACTTCTGCAAGGACGGGGTCTGCACCGGCGGGTCCAACGCCTGCCCCTGCGGCCCTCCCGCGTTCAGCTGCGCGCTATACGACAAGGGTGACGCGTGCGTGGGCACCTACAAGTGCGAGGCGGGGATCTGCATCGTGGACCCGTCTACTGCTCCGAACTGCCCGCTCGGCGCCCTCAACCAGTGCATGGTGGCGGGCTGTATCGAGGGCACGGGGTCGTGCGGGGGGATCCCGGTCAACAAGGGCACCGTCTGCGACGACGAGGACCCGTGCACTATCGGCGACGCGTGCGAGGGCGGCGTCTGCAAGTCTGGCCCGCGGAACTGTCCCTGCGCAGCAGACGGCGACTGCGCCCCGTTCGAAGACGGTGACCTCTGTAACGGACTCCTTCGGTGCATCAACTCTCAGTGCGTGCGGGACACGTTCAGCGTCATCGAGTGCGACGACGGCGGGAACGCCTGCGCCGCCGTGGCGTGTAACCCCTCCACCGGCGCCTGCGAGTCGGCCGCCAAGGAAGGGGAGACTTGCAGCGACGGGGATGCGTGCACCCAGTTCGACAGCTGCGTCGGCACCCAGTGCGCCGGCATCGCGGCTGACTGCAACGACTCGAACCCGTGCACCTCCGACACGTGCGGCTTCGATGGCGGCTGTCTGCACACGCCACTCACAGGGACATGCGACGACGGTAACGAGTGCACCGAGGGCGATCTCTGCGAGGCCGGCGCGTGCGCCCCCGGCAAGGACGTGTGCTCTTGCACCACCGACGTCGACTGCGCCGCCTTTGACGACGGGGACGCGTGCACCGGCGTGCTGGTCTGCCTCGGCGCGAAGTGCACGGTCAAGCTCGGCTCCACGGTCACCTGCGACCAGACGCTCTCGAGCCAATGCCAGGCCCACGTCTGCAAGAAGGGCGCGTGCGCCTTCGAGCCAGTGAACGAGGGCGGTCTCTGTAACGACAACGATCCCTGCACCACGGGTGACGCCTGCGCCGCCGGGGTGTGTCAGCCCTCGGGCAACGAGTGCGCCTGCATCGCCAAGGAGGCGAACTACCTGAAGTGCGGCGACAAGAAGGTCGGCTGGTCCAACGCGGCCTTCGGCAGCACGAAGGCCGTCGACGCCTGGGAGGGCTGCGCCACCGGGGACTGGTCCTCCAAGGAGTTCGCGTGGCCGGTCTTCGTGACCAAGCCCACGAAGTTCACGGTGTCGCTCTCCAAGGAGACGGTGAAGACCGCGCTCTTCGTGCTTCGGGACGCTGGCGCGGGCTGCACACCGGCGTCTTGCGAGGAGACGCACCCGTCCAACGTGACGTTCGTGGTGGCGCCTGGGGAGACGGTGTACGTGGTGGTGGACGCCAAAGACGGGGCCACCGGCGAGTTCGACCTGGACGTCGCCTGCGACTTCGCCTTCGAGCCGCTCTGCGACAACGGCAAGGACGAGGACGGTGACGGGGTCACGGACTGCGCAGACGAGGACTGCGCCGCTGATCCCTGGTGCTCCACCCCCGAGGAGTGCCTGAACCAGATCGACGACGACAACGACCTCCTCACCGACTGCGCGGACCCGGACTGCTCGTCCACGGAGACGTGCATGAGCGTCTGCACGCCCGTCACATCGCCGAAAGCGTACTGCAACTTCCAGCAGGGCTTCCACACCTCGGGCGAGAGCGAGGTCGCCAACTACAACTGCTTTGGCGCCGAGGGCCTGGACGGCCCGGAGATCTTTTACACGTGGACGCCCTCCGAGTCGGTGAACGCGGTGGTCGAGCTCACCAACGCCTACTTCGGCGCGCAGGTGATCGTGCTCGAGGCGCTGGAGGGCACGTGCAACGCCCAGAATTGCCTGTCGGCGGGGCTTGATCAGGCGTTCTTCACCGCCTTCGCCGGCACGACCTACTACATCGGCGTCGATGGGCCGCCCGGCGGTGGCACCTACCAGCTGAAGGTCACCTGCCCCTGACGCGGGAGCCGTTTGCAGGGCGCCGCTGTGCCGCCCGACGCGGGGCGCGCGCGCTCGCGGTCCCCTGGACTTTCCTTGACTAGCCTTCGCCCCACCGGCAACAAAGGCGCCCATGAAGGTGCTCGTTACGGGTAGCAGCGGTCTGATCGGCTCCGAGGCCGTTCAGTGGTACGACCAGGAAGGACACTCCGTGGTCGGTGTCGACAACAACATGCGCGCCGAGTTCTTCGGGCCGGCCGGCGACACCACGTGGAACCTCGAGCGCCTCCGCGGCGCCACCCGGCGCTTCGAGCACGTGCAGCTCGACATCCGCGACCGCGCCCGACTGAACGAGCTGTTCGCCACCCACCGGTTCGACCTCGTGATCCACTGCGCCGCGCAGCCGTCGCACGACAAGGCGGCCCAGATCCCCCTGGTCGACTTCGACGTGAACGCGGGCGGCACGCTCAACCTCCTCGAGATGACGCGCCAGCACTGCCGTGACTCGGTGTTCATCCACATGAGCACCAACAAGGTCTACGGCGACGCGCCCAACGAGCTGCCTCTGGCCGAGCTCGAGAAACGCTGGGAGTACTCGCGGCCCTCCGACTTCCACGGGGTGGACGAGTCGATGCGCGTCGACCGGTGCCTCCACTCGGTCTTCGGCGCGTCGAAGCTGGCGGCGGACGTGATGGCGCAGGAGTACGGGCGCTACTTCGGGATGCCGGTCGGCATTTTCCGCGGCGGGTGCCTCACGGGCCCGAGCCACTCTGGGGTCGAGCTCCACGGGTTCTTGTCGTATCTCGTGAAGGTGGCCATGACCGGCGGCCACTACCGGGTCTTCGGCTACAAGGGCAAGCAGGTCCGCGACAACATCCACAGCGCTGACGTGATCTCGGCGTTCGAGGCCTTCCGGAAGGCGCCACGGCCCGGCGAGGTCTACAACCTGGGCGGCGGCCGAGCCAACTCCATCTCGATCCTCGAGGCCTTCGACCTCGTCGAGGAGCTGAGCGGGAAGCGCATCTCCTGGAGCTACGTGGACGACAACCGGATCGGCGACCACATCTGCTACATCTCGGACCTCCGCAAGCTCGAGACGCACTTCCCGGGTTGGGGAATCACGCGGAGCATGCGCGACATCATCGGGGAGATCGTGTCGGTCCACGCCCAGTGAGCGCTCCCGCCGTGCCGCACGCGATGGCCTTCGATCTGGACGTCGGCGGCCACCACGCCGGGTATCTCCAGAACCTCGTCAGGATATGGGCCTCCGAGGAGCGCCGTGGCCGGCTCTCGCTGGCCGTCTCGCCTGAGCTGCTGGACCAACACCCCGAGCTCGTCGCCGACGCACGCAACGCCGACGTGCCGGTGCTGCCAGTGTCGCTTCCGCCCGTGGCGTCCAGCTGGCTGGCCAAAGCGCCGGCCGAGCTGAGGCTCGCCGAACGCGCCCTCCGCGAGTGGCGCGCGCTCTGCGAGTCTGCAGTTCGCCTCTCCGCCACACACGCGCTCTCCATGTACATGGACGGCCTCATCCAGACGCCGCTGGCGCTGGGGTTGCGCGCGCCTTGCCGGATCTCCGGCATCTACTTCCGCCCCACCTTCCACTACGGGGGCTTCTCCTCCGTGGAGCGCCCCCTCCGCGACCGCCTGAAGGCCGCCCGCCAGCGGGTCCTCGCGGGGCGCGCCCTGCGGCACCCCGCGCTGGACGTGATGTTCTGCCTGGACCCGTACGCGGTCGACGCCATGCGCGCCGGCCTTCGCGAGGGCCACAAAGCCCGTCACCTCGCGGATCCCGTGGCGGTCCACGATGAGCCCGAGGGCACCATCGCGGCGCTGCGGCGCGAGCTAGGCCTCTCCCCCGAGAAGACGGTCCTCCTGCTGTTCGGGATGATCACCCCGCGCAAAGGGCTCCTCGAGGTGCTCGAGGCCCTCGAGCACCTGCCGCCGCCGGTGGCGCGTGAGGTGTGCCTCCTGGTGGTGGGTCCCATGGCTGCCGACTTCCGAGGGCGCGTGCACAGCGCGGTGGAGCGCGCGCGGGGCCGCACGGGCGCCACGATCCTGCTCCACGAGCGCTTCGTGCCGGATCTCGAGAACCAGCGCTGGTTCGGAGTGGCCGACATCGTCTTGGCCCCCTACCAGCAGCACGTGGGGATGAGCGCGATCCTCATTCGCGCGGCCTCGGCCGGGAAGCCGATCATCGCCGACGGCTACGGCCTGCTCGGACAGCTCACGGAGCGCCGCCGCCTCGGGGCGGTCGTCGACGCGCGGGACCCACGCGCCATCGCCCACGGCATCGAGAGGCTCCTCCGCTCGGAGGGGGGCCTGGTCGACGCCGAGGCGCAGGGACAGCTGGCACGCGAGAACACGCCGGCCGCCTTCGCGCGCGCGATGTTCTCCACCTTCCTCCCAGAAGCGGCCCCCAGCTCGGGGTGAGGCCCGGGGTCGCAGTCGCGCGGTTCGTGGCTCCGTCGCGGCGCGTTGACGCAGGGTGCCACCTTCTCCAGAGTGGGTGTCCATGAAGCGCCTCCTCCCCCTGACGCTCCTCCTCGCCTGCTCCAATAGCGCCCCCAGCGACTCCCCGGCCGACACGGCCGAACCACCCACGGTGGAGGACGTCGCGGAGGACACGGCCTCACCGACGCCCGATGTTCCCCCCGAGGTCCCCGAAGTGTCGGACACGCCCGACGTTGCGGCGCCGCCAGAGGACGTCGTGGAGCCCCCGGCCCACTGCGAGCTCCTGGGGCTGCCGGAGTCCCCCTGGTCGGATGGGCCCTACGGCACGCGGCGGCATGACGTGGCCGAGGACTTCACCCTCGAGACGGTGGGCGGCGGGGTCTTCAACTATCGAGAGGCGTTCCGCGGGTGCGAGGGCGTCGTCGTGGTCACCGACGCGATCCCCGTGTCCGACTTCGACAAGAGTCCATTCTGGTTCGCTCACCTCGAGGACCTGCTGGCCGCCTCACCGAAGAACGTCCACTACGTCTTCGTATCGCGCCTCGCCGCGGCGGCTGCCGAGGAGCGCGCGAACCAGATGTTCGGCTACATCATCGGCGCGATCGACCCGCTGGACGCCGAGGCCAAGGCTCACTGGAAGGCGCACCTCCACGTGTCGAAGAAGTCCGCGGCGGACCTCGGGAACTGGCTCACGCCGGTGCTGAACTCCGGGATCGGGCAGCTGGGCTTCGGCATCGACCCGAGCCAGCATCTCCGTGGCACCGGCTCGTTCGCCGACGTCAACCTGTACTACCCGCAGGCGCCCGAGGGAGCGTGGCCATGGGCCGCGAGCCTCGCGTACCTGGCCAACGAGCCGAAGGCGTGGAACTTCGGGGTGCAACGCGACGCGAGCTTCGCCCAACTCGACAAGGTCACCGTGCCGCTCTGGACCGGGGAGGTGATCTCCGAGTTCGCGGAGCGCGCCGTGGAGCTCCCCGAGGGCGCCTTCGACGCGTTGTGGCTAGAGGTCGACCAGCGGTGCCCCAACCCGGACCTCCCAGAGCCCGGGAACTGTGGGGCCTGGGACTACCTGTCGTGGCTCTTCGTCTACGAAGGCGACGCGGACGCAGTGGTCACCACGGGCGACGCCCCCACCCCGCGGCACGAGCTGGCCCGCGGCATCACCACTTATCACCGCGAGGGGCGCTGGTTGGCTGACGTGACACCGATGCTCGCGCGGCTCCAGGGGCCGAAGAAGCGGCTCTTTCGGTGGGAGTGGGCGCCGTCCTGGAACGTGCAGCCCACCGAGACGCGCCTTGCGTTGCACTTCGTTCGGACCGGGGCGGGCATGCGGCCCACCCAGCTCACGCCGCTCTTTGCCGGCGGCGGTTTCGGCTCGGCCTACAACACGGGGCGGGAGCCCATCACCGTCGAGGTGCCCGCCACGGCGAAGCGGGTCGAGCTCGTGGCCACCATCACCGGGCATGGCGCCGGGACGCAGCAGTGCGCCGAGTTCTGCAACCACGTCCACGAGTTCACCGTGGACGGCCAGGTGTTCAAGCAGGAGCACCCAACGGTCGGCGACTCCCTCGGGTGCGCCAAGACGGTCGACGACGGCACGGTCCCGAATCAGTGGGGTACCTGGTGGTTCGGCCGCGGCGGGTGGTGCCCGGGGAACATGGTGAAGCCGCTTCGCGCCGACGTCACGGCGCTCGCCAAGGACGGCTCCGTCACCGTGACGTATCGCGGGCTCCTGGGCGGCGCAGATCCTCCGGATGGCGCCGGCGATATTCACCTCAGCAGCCAGATCGTCGTCTGGGAGTGACGCTCAGTCGTCGCGCCAGGCGAGGGGATCGTCCGGGAGCGCGTCGTCGCTCGCTCGCGGCTCGAGGACGCTGCGGAGCAGGAGAGCCAGCGCGTACGCCAGCCCCGGGATGAACGCCGACAGTAACGAGAGCTCGCGCAGGCCCGCCAACGCGCCGAGGCGCTCGCCGTCCTTGAGGACCAGGGGCAACAGGAACGCCAGGAGGAAGAAGCTCGCGCCGGCGCCTGCGAGGCGCGCGAACGGGATCCTGTGGCCGCGGTACCGGCTGCGCCAAAGCGCGGGGAGGGCCGCCAGGGCGAGCAACGCGGGCACGAAGTAGATCGCGCCGTAGTAGACCGCGGTGAAGCGTAGCTGCCCCACTTTGCGCCCCTCTCGGATGGCGCGCTTCGCTGCAACGCTCTCCGTGTCGTAGCCAAGCTCGGCCAGGTCGCTCGTCTGGGCGTCGAACTCGGCCAGGGCGGACTCGCCGAACTTGTAGAGATCCGAGTACAGCGCCACGTTGCGGATGGCCGGCATGCGGCCGCCGTAGGGCCAAGCGTAGTATGCGAGCAGCACGACCGCGCCCGCAGCGAGGATCCACGCGCCCATGCGGCTGGATTGGAGACGGGCCCGATATCGGGCACCGGCGGCCAGCAGAACGAGCCCCGTCACCAAGAGGCCGACATGCAGCGCCCCCTCACGCGGGAAGAACTCGCCCGGCAGCATCCCGAACCGGACGACGGCCACGTCTCCCACGATCGGTGGGGTGGCGTAACGAATCACCGAGAGCGGGTTGATCCCGACGAGCAGCAGGGAGGCGAAGAGCCCGAGCGCGGCGCCCGCACGGACGGGGTTCGAGAGCTTGCCCAGGTACGAGAGCGCCACGAAGCCCACGCCCACGACCGCCGGCCAGAAGGCCCTGACGATCTCGAGCCCCGCGCTGTTCGCGGCGTGTTCGAAGAGGAAGACGTTGACTCCGCCGACGGTCGCGTACGGGAGCGCCATCGACAGCAGGAAGAGCACCCCCAGGGCGCGGTAGACGCGCGTCTGACCGGCCTGCTCGGGGGACAGCTCGAGTTCATCGTCCACAGTGACCACCTCGTGTAGCGTGTGTCCTCCATGGCGCTCCCGGATGTCAAACAGCCTGTCGAGGGTCCGGGTCGAGCGAGGCGAGCGCTGCGCCTCCTGGGCCTAGGCTTCGCGTGTGCGGGCGTCGCGGCGGCGGCCATGAACGGGCTCCGAGGCGAGCCTTCGCCCGAGCATCCCCACCGGTTCGCGGGGGTCATGGTCCCCGAGTCTCCGGTGTCCCGACACGACGCGGCTCTGCACCCGGTGGGCGCCGAGCGCCTGCTGCAGGCGATGGACTTGATCCTACGCGAGCGGGCGCTGACCCTCGATGGGCGCGCGACTCCGCCCGAGCGCTGCACGGACGACCGCTGTCGCGGTCTGGGGCTCCTATCGGCCGAGGTGGAGCCGCCGCTCCGGGAGGCGCGAGAGCGGCTCGCTTACGCGCTTCGCATGCGCCTCGCCTTGGCGGCGGGGCAGGGGCTCCCCGGCCCGCTCGAGGCCTTCGCCGCTGAGCACGAGGCGCTCTATCTCTGGGCGAGGCGCGGCGTCGCTCACCCCCCGGGCCCAACCGAGCGGGGGGTGCGCGAACGGCTCCTTGCCCGCGAGGCGCCCGCCGTCCACGCGGCCTGGGTGCTCTCGCTCGCGTTGGTCCTCGGAGGGGGCCTGCTGCTGCTGGCAACGCGTCAGCCCGGTGGGAGCGTCAGGTCCAGGGGCGGAGGCAGGGTCCCGTCGTAGAGCCACCGATACCGCGCGTACGCCGTCATGACGCTCTTCACGTACCGTCGCGCCTCGCGGTAGGGGATGTTCTCCACCAGCTCGTCGAGCTCGGCGCCAAGGCGCTGCTCGACCCACTTCCGGGGGCGGCCCGGGCCCGCGTTGTAGCCTGCGGCGATCAGCGCCAGGTTGTCGCCGAGAAGCTCCCTGAGGCGTCTCAGGTAGCGCGTCCCCAGGCGAATGTTCGTCTCGGGGTCGTCGAGATCCACGGCGCCGAGCCCCTCTCGCTTCGCCATGGCTTCGGCCGTGGGGCGGATGAGCTGCATGAGGCCGCGGGCCTTGGCGGCGCTGCGGGCCGTGGGTTGATACGCCGACTCGGTCTGGATCACCGCCCAGACGTAGGCTGCTTCGAGCTGGTTCGCCGCTGCGAAGCGGTCCACCGCGTCCTTGAAGGCCTCTGGGCGCGGATGGGCGAGGCGCCACCACGTGGCGTGCTCTCCCAAGGGCGGGCGCTCGGCGTAGGCCTCGCCGAGACCCCAGCGGAGGGTTCGGTACGCGGGGACCGGCAGGTCGACCTGACCGGCGACCCAGGCGGTGAGCCAGGCCCCGTCCGGCAGCTGCTTGGTCGCCGCCTCGAGGTCGGAGAGTCGCGGCTCGCCGAGGCGGAGGAGCGCGATTGCTTCCGCCACATCCGGCCGCTGGAGGGCCTCCGCGAAGCGCACTACCTGGGACGTCGAGGGCGGCGCCTGCGGCAGCGTGGGCGGTGCGTGCCCCGCCGCGCGTAGCCGCGCCTCCGCGAGCAGTGCGTACCAGGTGAGCGGATACCGAGCGATCACGGCGTGATAGGCCGCAACGGCGCTCGACTTGCCGCCCGCCTCCGCTGAAGGCGAGGGCTCGTGCCAGTCCTGGGAGCGCGCGTACCAGTACGCCATACGCCCCCGGGCCGCGGAGATCGCGCTGGGCGCCAGCTGCGTGAGAGCCGCTCGCGCGGTCGCGGCTGCCTGATCGCGCCGACCGGCGGTGTAGTGCGACCAGAACAGCTGGAACGCGGCCTCCTCCGCCTGGTCGTCGCCCCTCCTCAAGGCGTCCTCGAGGGCCAGGTCGGCGGCACGGTGCTCGCCCCGAGCGCGCAGAATCGCCGCCCGCGCCAGCTGGGCGTCGTCGGCGAGGCGGCTGTCCTTGGAGAGCGACACCACGTCCGCGAACGACTGCGCGGCCTCTGCGAGCTGCTTTCGCGCCCTCAGCGCTTTGCCCAGAGACCACGCGATAGTCGCACCGTTCTCGCGCCGACGCGTCTCGGCCTCGCCCTCGAGGGGCCGAGCGCAAGTCTCCGTGAGGCGAGCGCGGGCGCCGACGAGGACCTTGTAGCGCCGGGCGCGCGCCAGCGCCTGCGCCTCGAGCGCCGCCGCGCGACAGAGCGTCTCCCGGGTAGCCAGTCGGGAAGCCGCGACACGCGCCACGGAGTCTAGCAATGCGCCAGTGCGACCGGTGTTCGCCAGGGTCTCGAGCTGCATGACCAGCTCTTCGTGGGTGAGCGCCGCCTCGGGGCCGAGGCCGGCCAGCTCGACGTACGCGGCCCGGTTCACCGGACCCTCGTGGACCTCGTAGCTCTTCAGCAGCCGAGCTGCTTCCTTCACTCGACCGGCCACGGCCAGCGCCGAGATCGCGCGCAGCGTCACGCGCCAATCGGGTGACTGGCGACTCCGCTCGATCCAGGCGTCAACTGCGGCCCCGTTCTTGCCCAGCGCCTCCAGGGCGGCGGCGTGGAGCTCCAAGCGGCGGGCCTCTTGGCTCGGCAGGGTGGGCTCTGGCGGTCCCTCGAGCTCCCTCGGCGCCGTGAGCGCGAGGGCCCGCTCGGGCGTGGGAGACCGCAGCCACGCCTCTGCCGTCAACAGCTCGACCGCGCCGCGAATGCTGCGCAGCGGCCCCTCGCCCAGCGCCTGGAGCTCCTCCGCGAGGCGTGTTGAAACCTCGGGTGACAGGCTCCCCGACGCCAGCGACGCTCGTGCCGCGAGGTAGACGTCGTGTGGGCCGGGGGTGGAGACGCGCGCGAACGGGCGCTCCTCCGGCGGCGCGGCCGGGGGGACGGCGGGTTCGGCTCCGGGCGCCGGCGGCGACTGGGACGCGACCTTCGCGACCGGCGTCGGGAGGGGGACCGCAGGGGTGACGTGGACTTCCGGCAGCGCGGGTGTGGGGCTGACCCGGGTGTCTTCGCCGGTGGGCGTGGGCGGCGCCGGCCGCGCGGGCTCTTGCACTGGCGCACACGAGAGCAACCCGGCGACCGCGAGTCGCGCGAACCGGGCCGCGCCCCAAGCCCAGGTGGGGCCCCCGTTCTTCTTCGGTGTGTCCATGGCGGTTCTCAGAACGGGGCTGCGGGGTGGTGAATTTCCGGCTGCCCGGCCGAAGTCTGCCATAGGAGGCTCGTGTTACCGTCGCGGAATGTCGAGACGCTGGCTGGCCCTGTCGCTGCTGCTCCTCGCCTGCTCATCGGGCGGCGCCACGGAGGGGTCTTCTCCGGTCGACACGCTGGCCGACGCCGCCGCCGCGGTAGACGTCGAGGTGGCCCCAGGCGTGCGGCTGGTCCACAGAGACGGTCAGCTGTCCGGCGAGGCGTTCTTCGACGCCCCATGGCCCTCCGACCGCCGGGGGGCCGGCGCCGTGGTGCACTTCCCGAACCCCGACGGGTCGGCGTTGGTGCAGCAGCTCGTGGCCATCGCGGCGAGCGAGGGCTTCCCGCGCACCGGCAGCGTCAGCTTTCGATTCACCGGGCCGATCCAGGCGCCGCCCGCAGCGCCTGAGACGATGGCGCCCACGTCGTCCGTACAGCTCGTCGACATCGACCCGGCGTCGCCGGAGCGAGGCCGGCGCTTCCCCGTCGACGCGCACTTCCGCGGGACCCGCGGGCCCTACTGGCCCTCGAATCTCCTCACCCTCACGCCGGTTCAGGGGATCGCGTTGCGCCCGCGCACCCGGTACGCCGCCCTGGTCCGATGGGAGCTGGTTGGCGGGACCGGAGCGTATGCCGTCTCCGCCGACGACGCTTCGGCCCTGGAGGCGGTGGACGTCCCTGCGCACTCCGTCGCGGCGCTCACCACCTTCACCACCGGCCACAGCGGCGAGAAGCTCGAGACCTTCGTGGCCGCCGCGCGGGCGCACGCCGCCAAGGTCTCCGTAGTCCCCGTTCTCACGCGCGAGTACCCGAGCTATTGCGTCTTCGAGGGGATGCTGGACCTGCCGGATTACCAGGAGGGCGAGCCGCCCTACGCCGAGAGCGGCGGCGCCTGGCCCGCGGCGCCCGTGACGCCGCGGCGAGTGGGTTCGCGCATGGTCATCACCGTGCCGCGCGGACAAGGCGAGACGCTCCCCGCCGTGGTCTTCGTGCGAACCGGTGGCGGAGGGGACGTCCCCCTCGTGGACCGCGGCGTCCACGAGGTGGCCCACGGCGAAGCGGAGCCGGGCAGCGGACCCGCCCAAGAGCTGGCGGCTATCGGCTTCATGGGGATCAGCATTGACGGCCCGCACGGCGGTGTGCGCAACGTGACGAAGGGCGACGAGCAGTTCCTGGTGTTCAACGTGCTGAACCCCGCCGCCCTCCGCGACAACATCCGGCAGTCTGCGCTGGAGCTCGCCCTCCTCCCGGATCTCCTCGCCACCTTCCAGCTCGACAGCAGCGCCTGTTCCGGGGCGGCCGGTGTATCCCGCGCGGACCTCGGGCGCCTCGCGCTCGCTGGCCACTCCATGGGGGCGACGATTGCGCCGTTGGTCCTGGCGGTGGAGCCCCGCTACCAGGCGGCGGTGTTGTCGGGCGCCGGCTCGTCGCTCTCGGCCAACGTTCTGTACAAGAAGAGCCCGCTCGAGGTGCGCCCGCTCATGGAGGCGGCGCTCGGACACGCCGCCCGGGGGATCCGGCTGGAGCCGGGTGATCCTGTGCTCGGGCTCATCCAGTGGGGGGGCGAGGTCTCCGATCCGCCGGCTTATGGCGACGACGTCACGGCGCACGTGCTCATGGTCCAGGGGATCGTCGACACCTACATCCTCCCGCCCATCTCGAACCCGACGGTCCTCGCGTTGGGGCTCGACCTGGGGGGGCAGGCGCTCGACGCGCCGTTGGTTGAGTACCCGTCGGTCGTCGAGCTGCTCCAGCTGGTGGGCAGGGCACCGCTGGCTCTCCCGGTCTCAGGGAACCGCGCTGGACGCACGGCGGTTGTCGTTCACCACGCCGAGGACGGCATCGAGGACGGGCACGAGGTCTTCTTCCAGCTCGAAGCCCCGAAGGCTCAGTATCGGCGCTTCTTGGAGACCTTCGCGGCGGGCGGCGAGCCTCCGGTGGTCCCCTGAACCTTCCCGGTGCGCCCGCCCGGCCTACGGCTCCGGCGCGAGCACCACGGGGCGGACGAAGACGCCGTTCTTGTCTACGCCCAGCTTGTTCTCGGTCTCGAAGCCTACCAGCGCGAAGCCCACGCCGTTCGCGTCGAGCGCGGGCGCCAGGGCAGGGCGCAGCTGCCGGTTCAGGGTCTCGTCCTGGTTGATGAGGCGAGCGTTGACGAAGTTGAGGTCGCGGTCGAACTGGACGAACCACACCGAGCCCCCCGCGTTCGCATCGAGGTCGTGGGTTTCGTCCTCGTAGAGCACCACGACCGCCTCGTCCACGATGGCGACCGCCGGCTTCCGCTGCCCGGCGATGGCGGGTGTCCCGTTCGCCTCGCGCGAGACCAGCACCTCGCCTGACTTGGCCGAGCCCGAGTTCGTGAAGGCTCGGACAAACACGTTGTCGTCGCCGCCGTGACTCGAAGCCCAGGCGGCGACGAAGCCGCCAGCTCGAGCCGCCACGCTCGCGTGTCGCTGATCGCCGACGGTGGTAGCGTGGAGCGGGAAGGGAACGCCCACGAAGGTGCCAGAGCTGAGCGACGCGCCAGGCTCGAACAGGCGGGCATACACACCGGGCGACGCGCCGTCCTCGAGGTTGCCGTCGGTCCACGCGACCAGCACGCGCCCATCATCCAGCGCAGCCAATGCCGGGTCGGTCTGCTCGCCCAGCGGGGGTGAGTTGACCACCTTGTCGGTGCTGCCCACTGCGGGACCCGTGAGGTTGCCGGTCCCGAGGTAGGGGATCGTTTGGACTGCGATGTCCGTCCCGTTACCGCCGGGCAGGCCGACGCCGCTGAACGCAACCACGAGGGTGTTGTTCTTCGCCTTCACCAACGCGGGCTGGCCCTGCTCGCCAGTGCGTGTGGAGGTGCCGAAGGTAGCGGCCTGCGGGCTCGGCGGCGCCCCGGTCACGTTTATCGCGCGCAGTCGGACGTTGCCGCTGTCGCTGCCCGTGCGCTCGCGCCAGGCGACCACGACGGTGTTGTTCCCCCACGAGAGGACGCGCGTCTCGCTGGCGCCGGAGGGCGCGGTGTAGTTGTAGATCGTGTAGGTGGGATTGCCCTCTGCGCATCCGTTGCTGGAGATGAGCCGACCGACCACGACGCGGTTCGTTGTGTCTTTGGCGGGCGAGGTGGTCCAGACGGCGTATTGCGACGTCTCCGTGATAGCGGCGATGGAGATCTCGCGCATGTCGTAGCCATCCGGCACGGGCACGCTGCTGAGCTGCTGGTCCGCGTTGCAGACGCAGCTCGGGTAGGTCTCGCAGGTGGTCCCGACCGGCGTGGGAGGGCAGAGCACAGCGTCGCCGTACTCGCCGTCCTCTGTGCACGGCAGGATCTCCGTGAGCCCGCTACAAACGAGCTGGCCCGGGACACACTCCCGGCACACGCCGTCCGCGCACGCCCCGGTCGAGCACCTGTCGGTGTCCGGGTCGACGCTCCAGCCCGCGTTCGAGCACGACGCGACGTACCAGCTCATGTCCTTGCCGAGGTCGGCCTCGAGGCAGTCAGTCTCTCCCACGTTGCGCGCGGCGCTACAGCCAGCGCTGGGGCACAGATCGTCCGTGGCCACGCAGCAGCTCTCGAGCCCGTCCGGCGTCTCTCGGCACACACCGGACTTGCACTGCGATGGACTCGTGCAGCGCGCGAGGTTCGGACACGCCCCTTCGTCGGTCTCGCCGTCGCAGTTGTTGTCTTTCCCGTCGCAGCTCGACTCGGGGTTCTCGTAGCCCACGATGCCACCGAAGTCGCACTTGAACTCGCCAGCGATGCAGGTGGAGCTGGTGTTTCCAGCACAGACGCCCTGCGTGCAGGTGCTGTGACCGGCGGCGTGGATGTCCTCGTCGATCACGCCGTCACAGTCGTTGTCTTTGCCATCACAGAGGGTCTCGTCCCCTGCCTGGTAGGCCGCTCCGAGCTGCGCGTAGCTGCACGCCCACTCCCCGTCCGTGCAGGACGCGATGACCTTCTGCGGCTCGGCGCAGACGCCGAGCCTCTTGCAGGTGGCGCCCGGGAGGCTCGACGCCGCCCCGCCGATCTGCTCGTCCGTGAGCCCGTCACAGTCGTTGTCCACGGCGTCGCACGAGGTCTCGGTTACCTCGTAGCCGACCACCGCGCCGAAGTCGCAGACCTTCTTCCCGGCCTCGCACTTGGCAGCGACCGCCTGCGTGGCGCAGAGACCCTGGCCCTTGGCCGGGCACTCGCTCGCTGCTACCTGAACGCCCTCGTCGGTCTGGCCGTCACAGTCGTTGTCGACGTTGTCGCAGGATGCCTCGATCGATTCGTAGGCCGGGATGGCCTCGAACGCGCAGCGCCACACGCCGCCCTCGCAGACCGTGCTGGACCCCAGCGCGCAGACGCCCAGGACCGAGCAAGTGCCCGGCGGCGCGTCGGTGAGGCTCTCGTCGGTCTGACCGTCGCAGTCGTTGTCGAGCCCGTCGCAGCTGGACTCCACGCCCTCGTAGGTCGGGATCGAGTCGAAGTCGCACAGGAGGTTGCCGGCGAGGCAGCTCACGGACGCGCCCGCGACACAGACGCCCTCGGTGGCCTTGGCCTTCGCCGCGGGATCACAAGACGCCACGTCCTGAGCGGGGACCCCCTCGTCGGTGAGCCCGTCGCAGTCGTTGTCTTGCCCGTCGCACGTGGACTCGACTGCCTGATACCCGGCGACGCCGCCGTAGTTGCAGCTCCAGGCCCCCGCGGTGCAGGTAGCGACGGCGGCGCCGAGCCCGCACACGCCGGCCGAGTTGCACGCGCTCTTACCCGCGATGAGGCCATTGTCCTTGATGCCGTCGCAGTCGTTGTCGAGCCCATCGCAGCGGGTCTCGGTGACCTCGTAGCCCGGGGCCTCAGCCTTCTTCACTCCGCAGGCCCACTGTCCGTTGACGCACTCGACGCCAGTGACCTGAGCGCAGACCCCCTCGAAGCCGCAGTCGACCGCGGTGCCCGCGAGGGTCTCGTCGGTCTCGCCGTCGCAGTCGTTGTCTTTCCCGTCACAGAGCGACTCCTCGGTCTCGCGACCCGGCACGGCGGCGTCCTCGCACACCCAGGCGCCAGCTACGCAGCGGCTGGGAGCGCTCTCGCACACTCCCAGAGAGCACGTGATTGGGTCGCTGGCCCTGGGCGCCACGTCGTCGATGACGCCGTCACAGTCGTTGTCTTCTCCGTCACAGTCCGTGTCGCCCTCCGCCTCCACGAAATTGGCGGGGTAGTCGCAGTTCCACGCGCAGGTCCCGTCGGTGCCCTGCTCGCATACCGGCTTCGACGCCTTGCAGAGGCCCTCGGTGCGGCAGAACGGCGCGCCGCACTGGCACGTGGGCGTGGACGCGGTGTCCTCCACCACGTCGTCGACCACCTCCTCGGACCCACCCTGCGTGTCCGGAGTGTCGCTCTCCGTCTCCGTAGCGGGCGTCGCGGCGGGGATCGTGAGCGAGCAGGCGCTCAGCACGGCGGCCAGGGCGATAACGGGGAGGCGCGACAAGTTCAACAAAGGGACCTCAATTGAGACGCGCCTACGCGGGTCTCGTTCGGGGGGGTGGGGGGCGGACCCCAGCGCAGCTCGCTCGATCTACGGCGCACGTTCAGAAGCCGATAGTGGCCTGGAGCATCAGCCCTCCGTCGCGGAGCGGCGTAACGTCGACGACCGGCGCCGCGTCGGGTAGCAGGAAGTCCCAGATGACCAGGCCCACGCCTGCAGCCAGGACTGCCCCGCCGAGTGGCGCGAGGAGGTTCCGCGTGAGGACATTGGACTTCGCGTCGTCCGAGAACGCGGCATAGTCTTCGAGGTAGGTGGCGCTGGCCGGATCGAGGCCGGCAGCGGAGTCCACGGCGTCTGCCGCGAGGACGTGCGTGGCGATCGCGCCCCCAAGCACGCCCAAACCCACACCAACCGCCGTCCAGCCCGTAATCCGCTGCCAGCGGACGGGCGGCCCGACGTCGACAGTGCCCTGTACGCCCGGATCCTCGGCAACCGCGGGCTCGGCCGGTTCCTCGGGCTCCTCGGGCTCGGTCGGCTCCTCGGGCTCCTCGGGCTCGGTCGGCTCCTCGGGCTCGGTCGGCTCCTCGGGCTCTTCTGGCTCCTCGGGTTCGTCCGGCTCGGCGGCCACCGGCTCTTCGATCGGCGGCTCCTCGGGCTCCTCAGGCTCCTCCGGTGCCTCGGCCGGCTCGACGGGCTCGAGCGGCACGGGCGCCTCCGGCGTCTCGGGGAGCGCTACCGGCTCCTCCGGCTCGACGGGCTCCACGGGCACGGGCTCTTCCGGGGCATCGGGGAGCGCTACCGGCACCTCCGGCGTCTCCACGGGCTCAGGCGCATCGGGAGCCTCAGGCAAGGACTCCGGCTCGACCGGTGACGGTTGCACCGGGGTCGGCGTATCGGGCGTCTCGGCTGGCACGGGGAGCGGTGGTGCATCCGGTACTTCGACGGGTAGTGGCGGGGGCTCGGGGGCCTCGGTGGGCTCGACCGTCTCCCCGGGCGGCTCCGGGCTGAGCGCTGGTACCGGCGGCTCGGTTTCCGGCTCCACCGGCGGCCGCGGGGCAAGCGCGATCTCGGGCGGCTCGCTGTCCACGGCGGGCGGCAGCGCCGACGGGTCGGGCGGCTCGGGCTCTACCGGCGGCGCGGTGGGGGCCACGGCCACCGTGGGTAGCGCCGCGGGCGCTTCAGTGGGTCTCGCAACCTCTGGCTCGACGGCCGCGCCGCTGAACTTCACGACCTCAGGCGCTCGCGGTGTGACCTGAACCAGCTCGGGTGGCTCGGGGATGGCGAGGCCCACGCCGCTCTTCGTCTCCGACGAGGGGCCGCGGCCGGCGAATACCGTGGTCGTGTCACCGGGGCGGACCTCGACCTCGACGCTCCACGGCGCCTTGCCCTTCACCTGAACCGAGATGGCGTGTCGCCCGGCCGGCAACCGCACATCGGTGAGCGGCGTCTCGCCTGCGACCGTGCCATCCACCGTCACAGTGGCGGGCTCGGGCGAGAGCACCTCCAGGTGGCCGACCGGCACGCGGGCTCGAAGCGTGAGCTTCACGGTGGCGTGTTTGCCCGGCACGACCTCGAGCGGCGACGACCGGCTGTCGAGGCCCGGATACCGCGCTGCCAGCTGCCTTGTGCCCGCCCTGACCCAAATCAAGAACGGCGCCGGGCGGCACGCATCGTCGATGCAGATCTCGGCGGCGGGCGGATCCGAATCGAATTGCAGCTCGGCCGAGTGCTGGGACAAGGCTGCCCGGAGATCCGCCACGTGTCGCTTGGCAGCCTCGCGTCCCTCTGGCGACCGGGCCACCGAGAGGTACCGCTCGGCGACCCGCAGCGCCTCCTCGTGGCGATCGGCGCGTACGAAGAGGCGCACTGCGTCGAGCAGGGCCCGCTCGTCCGGGTATGCAGCGTAGGCCTCGATGAGCGACTCGGCGGCGCGTCCTGGCCGCCCGAGGGAGTCCTGGAGATCAGCCTGCACCTTGCGCTTGCGGTAGGTGTCGTAGGCTCGGGGTTTTGTGTCCGGTGGCGCTGCCCCGGCGACCAGACCGAACGAGAAGACTCCGAGGAGCACCACCAGCGCGCCGCGCGAAACTCCGCGTGACGCGCGCGCCAGCCCAGCACTGCAACCAAGAGAGCCCGTGGATGTGACACCGCCCATAACCGTAGAGCCTACCGAGGTGCGTCGGCGGACGCAATTCTGGCCTGGGGAGCGACCCCCAGACCCCCGGGCGGCCGGGCTGGCAGTCCGTCCGCAGGTCTGGCCTGGGGAGCGACCCCCAGACCCCCGGGTGGTCGTCGTGACGTAAGCGGCCGACTCCGGCACCATCGCAGACATGACGCGTCTCTTCGCTCTCATCGTAGCGCTCCTGGTCCCCGCACTGACGGGCTCCACTACAACGCTCGGCCCCCCGGTTCGGGTTGAGTGTCCGGTCGATCACGAGGCATTGGATGTGCGACCCGTGAAGAGCCGGCTGCATGTCCCGATCTGGGCCGGCGGCCCGAGTGGTGAAAGGCTCTACACGTGTCCCCGTTGCGGACACGCCGGCACGGCCGCGGATTTCCAGGCCGTAGCCTGGACCCCAGAACAGCGGGACCGCGTGGCCGCCTGGCTCGCGTCGGGAGGCCGGCGGCTCACGGACCCCTTCGAGCGCGCCGCGGCGGCCGCGTCCGCTCGAGGTGCCGCCCGTGACGAGCTGCTCCAGCGCTACGCCCTCGCCGCGCGGCTGGGCGCTCCAGAGGTGCGAGATCGCGCCTGGCGACGGCTGATGGAGATCGTCTCGAGCGACGAGAGCCACCTGGGCTTGGCGGTGCGCCTCCTCGCGTCGCGCCACCTCGGTCTGCCGGTGGCTGCCCTGGAGGACCGCCTTCGCGGCGCAGCTCCCGAGGTCTACCGCGGCCTGCGTTGAGGCTCCACTGTGACGAGATGGCACATTGGGCGTCGCTGACGACACAGGAGAGTGACATCATGGCACGCCAGATCCGGGTCGCGCTGCGGGTTCGACACGGCAACTCGTCTTCGTCACTGGGGCGAGGGGCGGCGGAGCGAGGCGGTCATGGCGCATAACACCCTGTTTTTTCGTAGGTGTTGGCCTGCGCAAGGGCGCCAGACGGTGGTCACACCGTTGGTGACGGAAGCGGATAGCCGCGGCTGGCATGGACGTTGCTCAGTTAGAGCCGCGTATTGCCTTACCGGCCTGGCGCACCTCCCCATCCTTTGCCCAAGACGCGCCGGGCCACAATTCCTTCCAACACCCCCCTCCATCACTCCTTCACTCTGCGCCCCCGGGCCCGAAAGGGCCCGGGGGCCCCGCCTTACCCATCCGGGTTACGTCGCCTGCCCCAGCCTTGAGCGGCTGCGGCCACAGAGGCGCACCGCCAATGGGTGACCGGGACCTCGTTGGGACGCTGCGGGACTACCTCGCGGCCCGGCTCGAAGGCCACCTCCTCGGTCCCGTCGAAGGCATCTCTCCGCGGACGGTCTGCCCCGCAGGGTATCGCGTGCTCAGCGTGACTCGCTCGGACGCCGACCTCGTCATCGGCCTACGCCCACAGCGCAGCTCACCCGCTTCACGGACGCGCGCTGCGTCGGAGAGGGCCACACTGGAGTCGGCCAGCAAGCTCCGCATCCAACTTGGCAGGAGCGGGGTCGTTCAGCACTACCGCCCGGGCGAGGCGTGGCGCGGCGGATCCGAAGGGGCGCAGGCCGCGCTTGCGGCCCCCACTGGGCTCTTCGTGGCGTATCGTTGCGCCGTCTGCGAGCTCAGCCTGGACGCGCCGGCCACCGCGGGAGCTGGGAGCGCGAGAGACGCCCCCGACGCCCCAGCGTCGACCTCGGGGAGGGTGTCGGCTGCCGGCCTTCACGAACTAGTCGGGCGCGCACGCGTAGTGCAGGGCGAGCACGGCACTATCGCGTCGCTCTTACTCGACCCGAGGGTGCTGGCCGAGCTCGACAACCGCGGCAAGTCCGAGGTGCTCCATCTGGCCCGCATCTGGCCGTGGGAGCAGCCGCACCGCGTCTCTGACAGCCAGCTCATGCAGCTCTACCGCGCCGCCGGCGTCTGGCTCGCAGCGCGGGATGTGGCCGAGGCGTCGCCGGAGAGCTGGGTGTTCGAGCGCGCTGGCGCCCGCTGCCGTTCTTGTCGAAGCGACGTCGTGGAACGTGCGAGGATGGGCCCGAGGCTCCTCGTGACTTACCTGTGTCTTACCTGCCAGCGGCCCGCGGTGCGACCTTGAACGGCGTGTTTGCGCCGCGGGCCTCGAAGCCCTCGCGGTCGCCCGACGCCGTGTCGGACGCGCCGTGTCCCAAGAGCGGCGTGGCCCTCTCAGGGCTCCCGCGGCGCTCGGCCCTGGTCCTCGTCCTGATCCTGGGGCTCTCCGGCACCGCGAGGGCGTGGGGTGCAGACGGACATCGGATCATCGGCGAGCTCGCCTGGCGGCGCCTCTCGTCCGCCGCCCGCCTGGCGCTCGAGCCGCTGCTGGCTGCCCCGTGGCAGACCCTCGCCGAGGCATCGGTGTGGGCGGACGCGGTCGGGCGCTCCGAGGCACGCTTCGCCTGGGCGCGTCCCCTCCACTACATCAACGCGGATCCGGCGCTCGAGAAGGTCCAATTTTCACCGGAGCGCGGGAGCGCGGAGGTGAACCCGGGCCGGGGAGCTCTGCTGCCCCGGCCCCAGCGTGAATTCGAAGAGGTTCCGTGCGAGCCCAAGGGCGACACGCGCTGTCCGAGCACCCCGGTGTGCCCCCCGCGCGTAGGCTCGGAGGGACCCGCGAGGGCCTGTGTGGTCACCGCGGTTGGGCACTTCGCCGCGCGGGTCGGCGACCCCTCGCTCTCACCCCAGGATCGCGTGCTGGCGCTCAGGTGGTTGTCCCACTTCGCCGGTGACCTCCACCAGCCCCTCCATGTGGCCCACGTCGACATGCGGGGCGGGAACACCCTCGACGTCACCCTGCCCGATGGGTATCCGGACTCGCTTCACGCGTACTGGGATACCCGACTCATCCGGGAACGCGCCGCGGGCCGCTCCTGGATGGAGCTGGTCGCGGCCCTCGAGCTGGCCCTTCCCGGCATTCGCTGCGACGTCTCGGTCCCGGAGTCGCTGGACGAGCCGTCGCTCACCGCGCTCGCGCTTCGTTGGGCGGACGACGTGCTCGCGGTGGCGCGCCGACCCGAGCTCTTCGGTCTTCGGGACTTCGCCACCTTGCCTCCGGACTACGTGTCACGGGCCGCCCCGGTCGTAGACGCGCTGCTGTCCTGCGCGGGTCTGCGCCTGGCCGCGCTGCTCGACGCGCTGGTGGCCGGTTCCTCGCCGGCGCCCGCGCGGTTGCCCGCGACCGAGCCGTGACGTACGGTCGCGCCGTGTCCCGCTGGCCCCTCGTCGTGGCGTTCGTCGCAGTCGCTTGTGGCGCAGGGGACGACGACGCCACCGTATTCTCGCCCGAGCCGGCGTGCGCCCGCGCTGACGAGCTCGTCCCGGAGCTCCTCGCCATCGCCCAGTCCGCGGGTGTGCCCACCCTGCAGCTCGTCGTGGCCACCGAGGTCCTACCCGACGTCCGCTCCGAGCTCGTCCGGGTCCTCCTGGTCTGGGTGCGCGGACTGCCGGCCGGCACTCTCGAGGGGCTCCTACTGCTTGGTGAGCGGGGCGTAATCGACGCGCTCGTCGAGCCGATCCTCCTCCTCGTCGACGCCATAGAGGGCGCGGCAAAGGCCGATGGAGGCTCAGAAGCGCTCGCCGCTGTCGACCGTATGCTCTTCGAGTGTCCCGGGCAGCCGCTCTTCGTAGAGCTCGCTGGGCTCCTTCGCGAGCCCACCTTTCGCGCGGACCTCGACGCGCTCCTGCTCGCCGGTCTCGATCTCGACGCGGTGCTGCTAGATCTGGGGATCGACGTCGGGGCGCTCTCGGCTCGCGAAGGCTTCGCCGCGCTCTTCCGGTCGCTCCTGGCCCTCGTTTCCTCGTACGGCTCTTCTGTGGACGACCTCCTTGGTCCTGGAGGTCTCCTCAGCGCGCTGGTCGACCCTGACGACGAGGTGCTCTCCACGGCGCTGCGGCTCCTCCGCCAGGTCCTCGCCGAGGGACCGCGGCTCGAGGCCGTGCGCGGCATCTGCCGGTGCGCGCTGGCGACAGACCCCGGGGGCACCCTGGGCCGCTTCCTGTTCGACCTGATCCAGGCTGACGTGTTGTCCGTCTTCGGCGCGCTCTCGGTCGGTGGCGGAGGCGCCCTCGCACTAGACGACGTTCACCTGGCCCTGGACGGGGTGCTCCTCCCCCTCCTGGATCTCCTGGGCGCGGACGGCTCCGCGCGCCGCGCGCTCGTCTTCGCGCTCGACGCCCTGCTGCAGCCGAGCGTGGCCGCGCTCGTCCTCGCGGACGTCCGCACACTCCTCGAGCGCGGGGTGCTCAGCGAGATCGTCGCCTTGCTCGACGCGCTGGTCGGCGGCCGGTGCGCGGCGCCGTGACCGACTCTCGCCGCGCGCGTCGCCTCCGCGGGCACGGGGCTTCCCTGCTCCTGGCGCTGCTGTGCGGGGTCCCCACAGCCAGCGCCAGCATCTACGACATCTACGGCTTCGGCGCCCGTGGGATATCCCTCGGCGGGGCGATGGTCACCCTGGCGGACGACTTCAGCGCCACCTTCTACAACCCGGCCGCCGTCACGCTCCCGTCCGACGTCCGCTATGGCGGCAGCTTCATCGTAGCTGCGCCGTTCTTCGACGTGGGCCTCGCGCGCCCGGCGTGCACGGAGGGAGCCGTACTTTGCTCGGCCCGGCTCGGCGCCTTCGGGTACTCGCGCCGCGAGGCACACATCCCAGAGACGTTCGCCGGCTTCTCCCTCGGGTGGGTGATCCCCTTCGACGTGGGTCTCGGCCGTTTGTCCACCGGCGTGTCGCTCTATGTCCCCACGATCAACCTCATCCGCGCGGAGGCCCTCGACCCCGCCACACCGCAGTTCTACCTGTATCAAAACCTGCCAGATCAGCTGGTGATCCTGCTGTCCCTGGGCTGGGCTCCCCTTGACTGGTTCTCCGTGGGCGCCGGTGTTCAGGTCCTCGCGGACGTATTCGGCTCCGCGGGCTTCGCCCTCGACGCCGGGAACGGCAGCTTCGACTCCGGCGACATCGAAGTAGAGATCGTGCCAAAGATGGCCGCCACCGCCGGAGTGTTGTTCATGCCCTCCGAGGATCTCCGGATAGGCCTGAGTTATCGGCAGGAGCTCGGTCTCAGCTTCGCGCTGCCCGCGCAGGTGGACGTGAACGGCCTGCTCGTGATCGGGCTCGATACCGCCGGTTCGGTGCTCTACACCCCCCACCAGCTGTTGTTTGGCGCCAGCTATCGAGTCGCCCCGATCAACCTCACGCTAGCCGCCGGGCTGGACTGGGCGCTCTGGTCGCGTGCGCCCGACCCTTCGCCGCAGGTGGCTGTGCGCGTCGGTGGAGACGTGCTCGAGACCTTGGGCCTCGACGGGACCCTGGACGTAGGCGACGACGCCCCCCCGATCGACCTCGGCTTTCGCGACACTGTGACCTCGCGGTTGGGTGTGGAGTGGGGTCCGCTCGAGTGGTTGGTCGTGCGCGCTGGTTACGCCTTCCGCCCAACGCCCGCCCCGAAGGCCACTGGCACCGCGAATTACCTCGACAACGACACGCACCAGATCGGCTTCGGCGCGCGGTTCACCTTCATGGACCCGTTGGCGGTTCATCCGAAGCCGATCAGCCTCGATATCGGGAACATGTTCTCAGTGTTGGCGCGACGCGTGGTGCGAAAGTCGGATCTCCGCGATCCCGTGGGCGACCTCGAACACTCAGGCTTCGCCTACACGCTGTCGGTGACGGTTACCCACGAATACTGAGCGGCGAAGACCGGGTGGTATGGGCTAGGGCCTACTGTGACTGTCTCTGGGGCTCTGGTGTGGCGGGCCGCGGGGGCCGGTCCGGCCCGCGGCGACACGACCTCGGCGCTTTGCGGCGCACGAGGTCGCGGACGATCACGCCGGCGTGTCGTCGTCGTCGTCGTCGTCGTCGTCGGGCTCGTCCGGTTCGTCTTCGTCCTCGGGCGTGCCGTCAGCCTTCGGCGTGGGCTTCTTGATGATGTGCTTCAGCGGCTCCACGATCGCGGCGATGCCCTTGCCGTCGGGCTGCGGGCGCTGGGTGACCGTAGAGATGTCGGAGAGCTTCTGAATGAGCTCGTTGAGCTGCGCAGCCCACATCTCGGGGCGCGACTTCTCGCGGCCCTTCATCCGGACCTCGAAGCGGACCTTGTCGCCGCGGTACAAGAACCGTCGGGCCTGGTTGAGCTTCGTCTCGAGGTCGTGCTCGCCTGTCTTCGGGCGGAGCGTGATCGTCTTGAGCTCGGACTTGGGCTTGGGCGCGTTGCGCTTCGACTCTTCGTACTTGAAGCGGCCGTAGTCCATGATCTTGCAGACTGGCGGCTTGGCGTCCGGGGCCACCTCGACGAGGTCGAAGCCGCGCTCGCGGGCCAGATCGAACGCGTCACGCGGATCCATGATCCCGAGCTGATCGCCGTTGTCGCCGATCACGCGCACTGAATAGGCGCGGATCTCGCGGTTGATACGGTGGCGTCGCTCGGCCGGAGGGGCAAAGTTCTGGAGCTTGGGGTTGATGGGAGACTCCTTGGTAGAGGCCCTACTTGGGGGCGTTGAGGTCGGGCTCTTGGGCCACTGTGGCTACTATGGGCACTTCTGTGCGCCGGATGCTCCACGGCGCGCGTAACCTACGTCATCGGTCCGGTGCCTGCAATGTTCGAAGCGCCGCCAATACTGTGGAAGGCGTGGCTGTCTCGAGGGGCGTCCCCAGCTGCGCGAGAAAAGCAGCTGCCCGCTCCGGTGCGCCGGGACGCCCGGGCTCCGACAGCGCCTCCGCCAGCGAGAGCAGCGGTTCTGGAGGCAGCGTATGACCCAGCTGCGCCCAGCGCGTGAGAGAGTCCTCAGCGAGGCGCGGCATCCCCTGCCGAAGCGCCAGCACGGCCTGATTGAAGTGCGTGAGGTCAACGAGGCGTCGGGCGTCTGGACCGGGGCGCCGCGGCAACGCGCGCTCCCACGCTGCGGCGTCAAGGCGCCGCGCGGCGCTCTCGTGCGTGGGGCTTGGGACCACGCGCCGGAGGACCCCATGGGACTCGAGGCGGCCCGCGGGCACCAGGTCCTCGAGAGTGACCTCCAGGAAGACCGGGCGCTTCGTGGCCAGCGCTAGCACCTCCGCGCGCGGGAAGGACTCCGGGTGAGTGAGCGCCGCGTCCAGCACCGGGGCGAGCGCTGGCGCTTCAGCACGCCACCTACGAATGGACGCGTCGCCCCTCCGGGTGTCGAAGCTGACCTGGACGACGACGGCGTCGGGCCGCACACCCTCGACAAGCTGGGCGTACCAAGTCTGGAAGTAGAACTGGAAGTAGTCGACGAAGGCGATGGCGTCCGGGGCGAGGGGTTCGAGCAGCTCAGCTCCAACGGTCGCAGCGCTGGTGTCGCTCGACCGCTGTGTCGCCTCCAGTCGGCCAGGTAGGCCAAGGCCTCCCCCGAGGAGCAGGAGCGGCGTCACCACCGCCCAGCGCACGGCGCCGCAGCGGGAAGTGCCGGCAGAAACAACACCTTGCGCTGCACCCGAGGTGGGCGAAACGCTGGCGGCGCCGCCCGAGCCCAGGCCGAGCAGGGCGGGTAGCGCCGCGGCGAGCGCGCAGGTGACGGTGATCCCCACCGCGAAGTAGCCGTAGTCGTCGGGGTTCTCCGGATCGATGAACATGAGCACCTTCGTCGCGAGGCTGCCCGCGAGGAGGGCCAACAAGACCGCCGCGACCCGCGTCTGCCGCAGCAACCCGAGCACCGCGGCCGAGAGGCCGAAGGCGATCGTGACGGGACCCGCCGCGTCGGCCCACATACCGAGCGCCGTGGCCAGGTTGTCCAGGATGGGCGCGCCTCGCGTCTCGGCGCTCACCGACACTTGGAAGGTCTTGGCGGTGAGCACGTCGAAAAAGCGGCCGGGCGTGCTGGGATCACCCCAATTAATCACGGGTTGTGTGAGCGCCCGCACGGGCAGCGCAGCGTATGCGACCAGGGCCAGGCCCCCAGTGACCATGGGTCCTCTCAGATCTCTGAGGTGCCTGGCCGCAAGGAACAACGCGGGCGCAGCGAACACGACCAGGTAGTGGTGGTTCCCGAGGCCCAGCCCAGCCGCGACGCCGGCCACCGCGAGGTCACCGGGTTTCCCGCTCTCGAGGTGTGACAGCGCCCGATCCACCGCGAAGAGGACCAACGCGGCGTTGAGGGCGTAGACCTCAGGGCGCGTTGCCTCCCCCAGCATCGCGGTGGACCCCGCGGCGAGGAAGGCCGCCGTCGCCGCCGCTAGCCCCTGAGCCACCGGACCCGCGCTTGCCGCGAGGCGCGCCGCGAGCCGCGCGGCGAGCCAGACGGTCAGGGCGCCACACGTCGCCGACAACAGCGCGACCCGGAAGGGGACCGAGCCAAGGGGTAGGAACGCGTAGAGGCGGGCGAGGAGGAGCCAGACGGGGTGACCGGGCGGGTGGACCACGCCGAGGCTGTGGGCGCCCGCCGTCAGCTCGCTCGAGTCGAGCCAAGCGGCATGGGGCGTGGCGCGGCCGACGAACCAGAGAAAAGCGAGGAGCCCCGTGAGCGGGGGGATCCGGGACGCGGAGATCAGCGTGCTGACACCGAACGCGCAGCGCCGTACACGCCCGCGGGCGTCGCGCCGGCGCCGCCGAGGAAGGTGACCGTGAGGCCGTCACCGCTCTTTCGACAACACGACAGGAACTGCCGCAGCGAGAGGCCGAGGTCCTGCTGGTTCGAGTGCCAGTAGGTGAGCACATCGCGTTTGACGGTGAGCGCGGAGCGTCCGGAGAACGTGCGTCCGGCGGAAAGGAGACGCGGCATCTTCTTCCTCCTCGTGCCCTCGGGGGAGAGCGGCGCGGACCCTACGCTCGGGCCTGTGTTCGGTCAACCGCTATCCCGTCCCGCATGGCGCCTCACGGGACGCGGCTGAGCGGCGTTCCGTCCCGCAAGCTTTGCGGCCTCGCGCGCACGGGGCCGCACGGGATTGCGGCATCCGTGGCGGGAGTCGGTGTAACATATTGATATTACGAGCTGTTATC
This sequence comes from Pseudomonadota bacterium, assembly GCA_005776725.1. Classification (GTDB taxonomy): domain Bacteria; phylum Myxococcota_A; class UBA9042; genus SXOO01. Next base: position 47,236 of record SXOO01000112.1, read on the forward strand.
GGGTGGCACGTCGGCTGCTAACCCAATGAGATATGGCGGCGTCCCCTGAGTTCGCCTCGAGCGGCACCGAACCCTCCTTCCAGTGCCGGTCGACTCACCGTTGGCCCCGAACCACACCGAGGGCGAGCTCAGGGGCGCCGCTTACTTCAGCGGCGCGGTGGCTGCTACCGAGGAGTCGCGTTTCAGCGCGGTGGTCGCGGGCGCGGCAGCGCTTGCGGCGAGGCTGGCGCCCCCGCCGAGCCTTCTTCGCTCCAGCTCAGCGCGCTGGGTTGCGCGGCTTCTTCGCCAGCTCCTTCGCGGCCTTCGGGATGAACGCCGTCAGCAGCTCGATGGTCCGCGACGCGGTGCGATTCGCGGTGAGCGTGACCTCTTCGTGACTCAGTGCCGCGTCTTCGATGCCCGCGGCCAGGTTGGAGATCAGCGACACGCCGATGACGCGGGCGCCCTGGTGCCGCGCCGCGATCACCTCGTGGACCGTGCTCATGCCCACCGCGTCGGCTCCGAGCGTGCGCATGGCCTTGATCTCGGCCGGCGTCTCGTAGCTCGGCCCTGAGATCGCCGCGTACACCCCCATGTGCAACGTGAGCTTCTTCGCCGCAGCTTCCTTGGCCAGGATGCGGCGAAGCTCGCGGTCGTAAGCGAGCGACATGTCCACGAAGCGCTGCCCGAGGCGGTCGTCGTTTGGCCCCCGCAGGGGGTTCACCCACTGAAGATTCATGTGGTCGGTGATGCACATGAGATCGCCTGGGCGGTACTCGGTGTGGATCCCGCCCGCGGCGTTGGTGACCAGGACCCCACGCGCGCCGAGCGCGATCATCGCACGAACCCCCACCGTGAGCTCCGAGAGGTCGTGCCCTTCGTAGAAGTGGGTTCGCCCGCTCATGATGATGCACTCGACGCCGGCGATCTTTCCGCAGACGAACTGGCCGGCGTGCCCGGGCACGGTGGAGCGCGGGATGTGCTCGAGGTCGTCGTACGAGACGACGGCTGCGTCTTCCGCGGCGTCGGCGATCGCGCCGAGGCCGCTACCGAGGATGAGGGCCATCACGGGCGATCGATCGCCGATCCGCTCCCTGAGCGCGTCCCGCGTGGCCATGACCTTGTCGTAGAGCGAAAGAGTACTCATAGGATGATTCCAACGATGGTTGCGGCCATGAGCGTAGCGATCGTGCCGCCGACCATGGCGATGAGGCCCAACTCGGCGAGGTCCTTCCGGCGAGACGGCGCCAAAGCGCCGATCCCCCCGAGCTGGATGCCGAGGCTGGCGAAGTTGGCGA
>SXOO01000113.1 GCA_005776725.1 Pseudomonadota bacterium
ACGGCGCCGGCAAGACCACGGTCTTCAACGCGGTCACCGGGATATACGACCCCACCGAGGGTCAGAACACGCTCTCGGGGCGCTCGCTCGAGCGCCCGCTGCGGCGCGCCGACCTGGGACGCTGGGCGGCGATTGGCCTCTCCGTGGGGCTCATGGCGCTGCTGTTCGTCACGAACATCGACCACCTCTGGGCTGGCGTGGTCAAGGCGCCGTTCGGCGGCCGCGAGAAGGGCTTCGCCTTCGATCAGGCGGCAGACGCGCTGGTCGACGGCCTCATGGCCGAGCCCCGCATCGAGCAGGCGCAGGGGCGCTTTCGGGTGCTCAGCTTCGACGGAAAAACGGTCCTCGCGCGCGCAAAGTCCCGCGAGGAGGCGGAAGGGCTCCTCGCCGGCGTGCGTGCGGCGCCACCGCCCGAGATAGCCGCTGCCGCTGCGTCCGCCCGCCGGACCCGGCTCCTTTCGTTCATCGTGGCGACGGTGCTCGGAGCCCTGGGCGGTTACGCCATCTTCCGCCAGACGCGCCGCACGCCCGCGGTGATCGCCGAGCGAGGCATCGCCCGCACCTTCCAGAACATCCGGCTCGTCCCCGACATGACCGTGCTCGAGAACGTGCTCGCTGGCATGGACCGGCGCCTCCGAAATGAGACAGGCGCGCTGGAGGGAGTGGCGATCCCCCTGGGGCTCATGGCGTGGTTCGCGTCCGTGGCTGTGGCCACGCGCCTCGAGTGGGCTGGCGCAGAGCTCTCGGGCCTGCTGTTCGTCATCGGCCTCGCCCTTGTCTTCGCGTGGCTCGTTCGCATCGCCGCCAGCGGCGCCTTCAGCCGGGCGCAGCGCGGCGCGGAGGACGCGGCCGGCGTCGAGGGTCAGCGGCTGCTCGACTTCGTTGGCCTTGGGGAAGAGCGCGGGGAGGTGGCCAAGAACCTCTCGTACGGGAACCAGCGCCGGCTCGAGATCGCGCGGGCCCTGGCAACGCGGCCTAAGCTGCTCCTCCTCGACGAGCCGGCCGCCGGCATGACGCCGCCGGAGACGGTGTCGCTCATGCAGCTCATCAAGGACATCCGCGACGCCGGCACCACCGTCGTGCTCATCGAGCACCACATGCGTGTGGTCATGGGGATCAGCGACCACATCACCGTGCTCGAGTACGGCCGAAAGATCGCCGAAGGCACACCCGAGGCCGTCCGCCAGAACCCTAAGGTGATCGAAGCTTACCTTGGGAAGGAAGAGCTCGGATGATGCTTCGCCTCCAGGGAGTCCGCTCGGGCTACGGCCGGATCGAGGTGCTGAAGGACCTGTCGATCGAGGTCGCCGAAGGCGAGATCGTCACCCTGATCGGCGGGAACGGCGCGGGCAAGACCACCACGCTCAACACGATCTGCGGCGTGGTACCTGCCCGCGCCGGCGAGATCGTGTTCAAGGGCGAGTCCATCGTCGGGGTGCCCCCTGACATGCTGGTGCGCCGCGGCATGGCCCACTCCCCCGAGGGGCGGAAGATCTTCCCCCGCATGACAGTGCTCGAGAACCTGGAGCTCGGCGCATTCACCCGGCGGGACCCTGCGGGCGTGGCGTCCGACCTCGAGCGCATGTTCGCGATGTTTCCCATCCTCGGTGAGCGCAAACACCAGGCGGGCGGCACGCTCTCGGGAGGCGAACAGCAGATGCTGGCGGTGGCGCGAGCGCTCATGTCGCGGCCTTCCCTCCTGCTCCTCGATGAGCCCTCGCTCGGCCTCGCTCCCCTCATCGTCGCTCGGATCTTCGAGGTGGTGCGCGAGCTGAATCGCGGCGGCGTCACGGTGCTCCTCGTGGAGCAGAACGCCCGCACGGCCCTCCGTCTCGCACACCGCGGCTACGTTCTCGAGACCGGCGAGATCGTGCTCAGCGGGTCGTCGTCGTCGCTGTTGACAGACGAGCGGGTTCAGCGGGTTTATCTGGGTGAGTAACGAGCGAAAGGTGGCTCCACTGTGTCTCTGAAACTCCTCATCACCACGCTGCTGAGCCTCGCGCTGCTGCCCGGCTGCTTGAGCGCAACGGCCTACACCAGCCCCGAGGGCCGGATCACGGACTTCTCGGCGTACACGCTGCGCCCCGGCGAGGTGCGCACGGGGCTAGGCTTCGTGGGACGGACCATCGATGACGTGGGGCTCTCAATCCCGCTGGAGGTGGGGCTCCCGTACGGGGGGCAGGTGTCCACCAACATCGGGCACGACGTCGCGCCGCTCATCAACGCAGACCTCGAGTGGAACTTCCTGGACCGCAAGCACTTCGGCCTCGGGGCCCGCGTCGGCATCAAGTGGACGAACCCAACGCTCTTCTATTGGCTCGACGAGGAGTCGCGAGAAGACTTCGGGGACATCGACACGATCTTCGTGCCTGTGTCGATCAACACCAGCTACCCCATCACCTCGTGGTTCGACGCTCACCTCGACGTCGGCTATCTGCACTCCGCCGTCTACGGCACGGCCGAGACCTCCGGCGTTTCGGGCTCGGGGGCCTTCTCCTCCCGAGAGGTCTTCCTCCACCCGAAGGTGGCCTTCTACATCGTGGAGAAGGTGGCGATCCTTCTGGGCGCCTATGTGCCCGTGTATGCGAAGGCTCTGGTGAAGGCCACGAGCGAGTCCGAGGTCAAGGACGGCACGGTCGTGGGCGCCGAGGTCTCGGCCTACGAGAAGATCGACGTGAAAGGGCTCTTCACCGTCTACGCAGCCACCGAGATGCGATGGGGCCCCACCCACCTGAGGCTCGGGGTGGTCTATGGGATGCGCTTTCTGAATCAGCGGCTCAGCTACGTGCTGCCCAACCTCGACCTGTACTGGAGGTTCTGATGGTGCCCCGAAGTCGCGTATTCGCCGGGTTCGCCGCTGTGTTGGGCTTCGCCGCCTGCGGCGCGGGCGAGGTCACGCTCACCCGCTTCAAGGCCTTTGATCCCGCGGCGCTGAACGCCGAGTTCACCGAGCCCACCGGGGAGATCACCCAAGAGACCGTGCTCGCGCTCCTGGGGGAGGACCTCTCTCAGTCCCTGAAGTTCGCCGCCAAGGGAGTGGGCGGCATGCTGGCGAAGGTCTTGGACACCGGCGACGGGAACACCACGGGGACCCTCGAGGCGCCGCTCACCGTCACCAGCTCCAACGCCTATATCCGGCTCTCTTGCCCCGGGCCCAGCGTGGACACACCTAACCTCGACTTCCTGTTCGGCGAGGTGCGCATCGACGCACCGGGCATCCTGCCTTCGAAGGCCGCGCTCAAGGCGGGCGACGTGCTGCTCACCTTCTCGTCGTGCATCGCCGACAAGGTGATGCTCGCAGCCAAGACCAGCGCCTACTACGACGTGTCGAAGGGGTTCATCTTCGAGCTCGACGTCTCGCGCTCAACGATCAACGGGATCCCGCTCGACTACGACCCCATGAAGTTGCGGATCGGGACCAAGGGTCTGATCGAGGTCTTGGTAGAGATCCCCCAGGGGTCCTACGTCGTGGACGTGGCCGGGCTCCCGGGCAAGCTCTCGGTGCGCGGGAGCAACACCAAGGTGGAGTGCCAGCTTCAGGGAGGCAAGGCCACCTGTAGCATCGGCGGCAAGGAGGTCACCTTCGACCTGAAACAGGCGGGCAAGTGAAGCTGGTCACGTGGAACGTCAACAGCCTGAACGTCCGGCAGGAGTACGTGTCAGGCTTCCTGGACCGCGTCCAGCCCGATGTCCTGGCGCTGCAGGAGCTGAAGCTCGAGACCCACAAGGTGCCTCGCGAGCTGTTCGAGTCGCGCGGGTACCACTTGGCGGTCTTCGGGCAGCCGCAGTGGAACGGAGTGCTGATCGCCTCGAAGGGTCCGATCGAGGAGCTGCAGCGCGGCCTCGAGGTGCCCGGCGCCGAGGAGATCGAGGCGCGGCTGCTCGCCGTCCGGACGCTGGGGCTCACCGTGGTGGACGTCTACTGCCCGCAGGGGCAATCCGTCGAGTCACCGAAGTTCCCGTACAAGCTGGCGTTCTTCGACGCCCTGGTGGCCTGGCTCAGCGCGCGCTTCTCCCCCGAGGAGGCGCTGGTGCTCTTGGGGGACTACAACGTGGCGCCAGCTGCGCGTGACCTCTACGACCCCGTGGGGTTGGCCGGCGTGCCCAGCTTCCACCCCGAGGAACACCAGAGACTCGAGGCCCTCAGGCGTTTCGGCCTCGAAGACGTGTGTGAGCCGTTCCTGCCGGCCGGGACCTACTCCTTCTGGGACTATCGCGGGGGCGCCTTCCGGTTCAACCAGGGCATGCGCATCGACCACATCTGGGTCACGCCGCCGCTGCGCGATCGCGTGAAGGGCGCGAGCGTCTCGCGAGACGATCGGAAGAAGCGGGGCGAGCTGGTCCCGTCCGACCACGCCCCGGTGATCCTCGAGCTCGGCTGAGCTGGGTTCCCCCTTGTCGCGCGTCGTCACGCCTTCCGGCGCGAGCGCGGGTCAGGGCCGGGCTAGTCGTCGAATTGCGCGCCGACGGTGCCGACGCTCGAGAGGTCCACGCCGTCGAGCCGGGCTCCGCGGAAGTCGGCGCCCGACAAGAGGGCGCGATGGACCTTCGCGCCTCGGAGGTCCGCGCCGCGGAAGTCGGCGCGTTCGCCGTTGACCTCTCGCAGATCGGCCTCGCGTAGGTCAGCGCCTCTGAGCGACACATCGCGCAGGTCGGCGCGCCGCAAGTCCGCTCGGTTCAGCGACGCCCGATCGAGCCGCGCGGTGCGCAGGTGCGCGCCGACCAGCTCCGTGTCTGCCAGGTCGGCCTCGGTGAGGTTGGCGCCAATGAAGTGGATGTCGGGCAGGATCTGGCCCGCGAGGCAGGCCCTCTCAAGCACGCACGAACCCAGCGCCGCTTCGCCGAGGTTCAGGGCGCCCGAAAGATCGGCGCCGCTGAGGATGGTGCCCGTGAAGTCCGCGCCGGTGAGCTCGCAGTCGAAGAACGTGGCCTGGGAGAGGTCGCACTGACGGAACAGCGCATTGCGGAGGCACGCCGAGTCGAAGCGGACGCCGACGAAGCGCACATCGAGGAACCGCCCCGCGATGAGCGATGCCCCCTCCAGGTTGGCGTAGCTGAGGTCGAGCACCTCCAAAGAGTGGCCCGACATGCGCAGGCCGCGCAGGTCCACACCGGGGAAGGCGCGTCGGCCGGACTGCACTGCGCGCATGAACTCGAGGCGATCCATTGAGGCGGTGACTATAGGTGCGGGGGCACGGTTCGGTCCAGCGCCGCCCCGGCCCGGCGGCTCGGATTCGCTTCTCCGAACGCGGACCTCTGCCCGGCACCGCGGAGGCTGGGGTCCCACGCCGCGCGCCGTGGTGGTGGAAGGCGAACAAGGCCGCAGCGTTGGCGCGCCTTGAGTCCCTGGGGGGGGCGAGCTGGGCGCGCTATGGCAGGGGGTTGGGGTAACGCGGTGTGCGAGAGCTCGGCGGCCGACCCACTCCGGTTCCCAAAGGAAAACGCAGTGGTCACGCCGCGAGACAGTCCCGCAGGGACGAGCCCTGGACGCTGCACGAGCGCGCATGGCCGGAACTCCGCGGGACGATGTCCACGGCCACGAGGAGCTGCGGCCGCGGCCGTGAGGCCGTGGGGGAACCGAACCACGGCACCTGGGACATCGTCTTCGGCGCAGACGACTACCACTGGCTCGACGAGCCAAGGAATGCTCGCCGTCGCGCTGCTCCGACGCCGCGCCTACAACATCCGCGCGGTCCATCGTGCGGTCACGCTCCGCGTGGAGAAGAGCCACCGGACGCTCTGGCACCGCCTCTTCGTGCTCCTGAAAGACGCTCTGGTCACCGCCACCTCGAGGTCCTCCACGGCTTTCGCTCGCGGTGCCCCATGACGCTGTGGCGGCCGAGCCTCGCCGTCTCGTCCACCTCCCGCCTGCATCAGAATATCCGCCCTACCCAAGGCCATCCGCCGAGCTGCAACACTCCCGTACCGAGGTACAGGGAACCCCGCGGCCGCTCCTGGAGAACACGGTCCAAGACCGACTCCCTGTCGCCCCACTGAACGAAAAGGGACCAGACCTGTCCCTGCCAGGCAGCCTACTTTGGTTTGCGGCCGAGGCGTTCTATGCTGTTGCGGCACCCCGTCCCTCCGGAGTCTCATGACGACGCTGCGAACGCCCCTCGACCTGAACCTGCGAACCGGGTGGCGCTGGCTGCGCGTCCCCGCGGCTGCGCTGGCCGTCCCGCTCCTGCTCGCGGCCACGCCGCCTGAAGCTCCGCCCGACGAGACTCGAGGCCCCGCAGAGACAGAGAGCGCCCGGCCGGCGGAGGAGCCACCCGCTCGAAGGGACACGCCGGCGCCGACGGACGCACCGCCCCCTGACGAAGCTCCGGCCGAGACGAAGGAGGCCCCCGCGAAGGAAGAGACCCCGGCGAAGGAGGAGGCCCCCGCGAAGGAAGAGGCCCCCGCGAAGGAGGAGGCCCCCGCGAAGGAGGAGGCCCCCGCGAAGGAGGAGGCCCCCGCGAAGAAGGAGGCCCCCGCGAAGGAGGAGGCCCCCGCGAAGGAGGAGTCCCCCGCGAAGGAAGAGGCCCCCGCGAAGGAGGAGGCCCCCGCGAAGGAGGAGGCCCCCGCGAAGGAGGAGTCCC
>SXOO01000114.1 GCA_005776725.1 Pseudomonadota bacterium
CCGTCTTCGTGCACTCGTGTGACGACTCTTACGTTGGGGAGGAGTCGACAGTCTACGGCGCCTCCGTGCATTGCTACAACCACCGGACCGGGGTGCTGAACAACACCCCGTGGAAGATGGGTTTGCACCCTGGGCCGCAACTGCTTGCAATGGCTGTTGGCTCTGACGGTAACATGCTCTCTGTGTCTGGTTATGGGATGCTCATGAAGCTCTCGCCCGAGTGCGTAATGGTGCACTACCAGTCAGAGCTCGGGCCACCAGTGATCCCCTCTGAGGCATACAAGGCCAACTGGAAGGCCTATCAGACCTGGGGCGTACCGGTCATCGTGGAGGACCGCGTGCTCCTCGTGAGCGCCTTCAACCGACTCGTCGAGTTCGACTACGAGTCGCTGGAGATCCTGCGCGAGATCTCCCTCCCTGCAGGCCACGCGTCCCTCCCGATCTTCGTCACCCCGCGGGGCGAGACGGTGCTCCACGGCGGGAAATCCGGCCTCACGATCCTGGCCCCGGACCTGAGCGTCGCCCTGAGCTGGAGTGCGTTCTTCGTCGCGCCGGGCTACGGGCCCTCCGTCGCCCTAGCCGACGGGGCGTTCGTCAATGTCTACGGAGCCGGAGGCGAAATCTCGGTGTGGCGCGTGCCCGATCGCTGGGTCAGGCACGGCGCACTCCCCAGCGTGGGCTACGATGAGGTCGCCACACCGACGGTGTCGTCCGACGGCGAGATCTGGGCACTGGGCGTGGGGATCGGCAACACCGAAGGGACCAAGCCCGTATCGACGGGCCCTCTCGCAAAGGTGGGCTTGGTGATCGCAGGCTTCCGCGAAGGTATCGACGCGACGGGCAAGGCCGTCGCTCTTGCCACCCGACGGACCTTCCTCGGACACGGTGAGAGCGTCGAGCACACGTTCCCGGCGATGCCCCGCGACGACCAAGTGATTTATGTGACAAAGAAAGGCGTCCACTCGCGGAAGCTCGAAGGCCTGCGAATGCCGAACCCCACACATTGGTCCACCGCGCACGGGAACATGGCGCGGGACCGCCGCTGGCGCCGCCCGAGCCCGGGCTCTGTGCCGGAACCACCGGCGCGGCGTGCCTCCGCCGAGCCGTAGGTCGAGGCCGGCCCCCTGACCAGGGCGTCCGAGCGTATCAGGTGTTGCGGCCGGGCTCCCGGCACGAGCCGCCCGGATGTGACGCCGGGTGACGCCGGGTGACGCCGGGTGACGCCGGTGACGGCGGTGACGCCGTAGCGTGCTTGACCGCGATGGCGGTCGGCATTACATCACGCGGCCATGCGCATTCATCGCCTCGCAGTACTTTCGCTCGCCATCGCCTGCAACAGCTCGGACGAAGGCACCACGCCCACCACCACGGACGTGACCACGGCCCCGGACGTCGCTGTCGGCGACGACACCACGGCCACCACCGACCCGGGGGCCCTCCTGGCGCTCTCGATGACCAGCACCGTCGGCGTGCTGCTGGACGAGATTCCCGAGGCGGCCCGCCAGCGCGTGATCGACGACCTCCTGGCCAAGCCCACCACATACTGGGAGCAGCGCGCCCACAAGCAGATCGAGACCACCAGCTACCGTCTGGTGTTCCGCAACCTCTACTTCGAGCCCGAGGAGGGCAAGGGGATCCTGCCGCTGCCGCCCGTGGAGACGTGGAAGGTGGTCCTTGCCGGCCCCGCTGAGGTCCGCACAATCGACGGGCACAGCCTAGTCGCGGTGGACTATACGTTCACCAGCACGCTCCTCGGTCCGGCGCACGACGCCGTGAATGCAGACGCTCGCCTCACCGGGCCGGGCACCTCGGTCGAGGAGAGCTTCGTTCTCCCCGTGGATCCCGAGCACATCCTCGAGCGCACCGGCTATGCGTGTATGAACGAGGCCGACTTCCCGCCCAACAGCGTAGACACCGAGAACGCGCGCTCGTTCTATGACCACGATTGTGCGGGCGGCGTGCTGGTCGAGGCCGACGGGTGCCACCTGAGCTACCCGGTGCCCGACGAGTCGTGCGTCGACGCGCTCAAGAACCACGTGGGCTCGGTAGAGACCACGGTGCGCTTCGAGCGGCTCGCATGGGATGCGAGCGTGGCGGACGCGGCCCGCGTCGGCTCGCAGATCCCCGACGTGGCGGAGCTCCGGGCGATGCCCGAGGGCGTGGCTGAGAACCGCCTCGTCTATCGCTACTTCGCCCCCGACTCCTGCGCGATCTCCGAGGGCTGCGTGGGCGCGGCCGGGTGGCGGCGCCTCCTCCAGTTCACCGCCACCGTGCAGAACCTGGGTGCAAAGGACTCTGCGATCGGCGACGTGAGCGAGGGCAGCGCCCCCGTGCTGAACCGAATGGTCAGCCTCAGCGAGTGCCACGGCCACATGCACTTCAACCACTACGGCAAGTTCACCTACGGCGACGGGGACCAGCACCTCGGCAGCAAGCGCGCCTTCTGCCTCGAGTCCACGTGGCGCTACTACAACAACGAGGACACGCCGTTCCATCACCCGTACACGTGCCAGTTCCAGGGGACCGCCGCAGGGTGGGGTGACGACTACATCGCCGGCCTCGACTGCCAGTGGGTGGACGTGACCACGATCGACACGAGCTCCGCGCCTTACACGTCGGACCTCGGCTTCCATGTCAACGCGGACAAGTTCCTCTGTGAGGGCACGCCAAAGACCGACGCTTCGGGCGCCGTATTGTTCGAGGAGACGGAGTTCAAGAACGAAGCCGGTGAGACCGAGAGCCGGATCGCTTGCAACGAGACCGAGGGCGCGGCCGACAACAACACGGTCACTTCCAGCGTCACGCTACCGCAGGGCACCGGCGGTCTCGTCACGTCAGAGTGCAAGCGCGGCCAGCTCGGACCGAAGCGAAACTGCGGCTTCAAGGCCCCCGACGCCGTCACGGCGTGCACCCCCGGCGCGAAGGTCGTCCTTGGCTGCAACGGCGCCTCCGCCACCCGCCCGGTGGCGGTGCGAGTCTGTGAGGCCAGCGGGAAGCTGGGCGCGCTCCCCTGCACATACCTCGAGGCGCTCGGGACCGGCACGGCGGCCGACGGCGAGGTCACGGTCGAGTTCACGTGCCCCGCGGCCCGCGACGCTGCCGCCGGCGAGCCCGGAGGGACCGTTGGCGTCTATGTCGCGCCGCTCATCACGGGCGACCCGGCCGTGCTCACCTGCGCGGTGAAGTAGCTGCTCCTCGTCCCCAGCATCGCGGCGCTCGCGCTCGCACACGGCGGCGACGTCGACGTCACGGGCGTCGGCAGTTGGGTGAGTGACCGGCCCGACTGGGTGCGCCTGTCGCGAGGCCTCGCGCGGTTCGAAGGGGATGCTCTCGAGTTCATCTGTCCAGAGCGTTGGGGTGGCCTCGCCACGCCGCTCGTCGCGGCCGCGGATGGCGCCCTGGTGGTGGCCTCTACAGCGGGCATCTTCCGTTTCACGGGAGACGCCGTCGTGCCCGAAGTCGTGCTCCTCCCCGATGGGCTGGAAGACAGCGCGTGGCGCGATCTGGCTCCGGGGACCGAGGTCGTGGCACTGAGCGCCCAGGGAGACCTGCTCGGAATCCCGGCCGGCTCGGCGCCCGCGCGGCTAATCTCACCGACGTCGAGCCCGCCGCCGGATGCCGTCCTCGTCACGGGCAAAGGGCGAGTCCTGGTGGCTACCGAGGCCGAAGGGGTCTTCTCGTTGGACGAGGTCCACGCGGACGGCCAGCGCACGCGCCTCGCGAGCCAAGTCGACTACCGGGCCAACCCGCGCCTGGTCGAGGCTGGAGCGATCTGGGTAGTCGGTAGCGCTGGCCACCTCCACCGCCTCGACCGAATCGACGGCGATTCGCTCGTCCCGACTCTGAGCTCCGGAGACCCGATCACGGGTCCCGTCGTCGCGGGCGGCCGCGTGCTCGCGGTCGTGGCCGGCCAGATCCGCGACCTGGGCGCCGAAGACGATCCCGAGAGCCCCGCGCCGATCGCTCCGCCATCTACGCCCCGCCTCAGCTGCATCGGCGCCTCACCGGACGGCGCCTTCACGTTCGTCTGTCGACTCGACGCACTACACCACGTCGAGGCCGAGGGGCTGGGCGCGCCGTGGCTCCACGCGGGCCTCCTGCTCGGACCACGACTCGACGGCCTCGATGAGGCCGCGAGCGCGTCGTGCCGCGCGCGCTGGTTGGATCTTGCCGCTGACGCGGATCTGCCCGCCGACCGCCTCTTCCCGGAGCACTGGGTGGCCACCGCGCCGGAAGAGCAGGTCGCGGAGGCGGCGGGCAGCTGTGGGCTGGGCCTCAGGGCCGCGCCTCCCGGGTGGCTCCTCGGGGCGCTGGGCCTGTTGGCCGCCAGACGGCAGGGGGCCAAGGGGGCCAAGGGGGCCAAGGGGGCCAAGGGGGCCCAGACGCTCGCGCTCCGAGATCCTTTGGCGCGCGGCCACGTTCAGAGCGCCACGCCGGCAGTGCTGGCGCACACGCCGCGCCCGTGAGGCCGGCGCGGGAGCCGAGTCGGCCGAAGGCCTCGTGCCTGGCCGTCAACATGAACACCCCCCGCCCTGCTCGGGGATGCTCGAGGTGAGCTGTGTCCACGCGTCGTGACTTTATGGGTGGTGCCGCCGCGCTCCTGCTGGCGCCCTTCTTCTCCCGCGTGGCGCTCGCCGGCCGCTCGACCTGCTCCTCGCCCGCAGAGCGGCAGCGCCAGCTGCGCGACCTGCGGCGGCGCGCCGAAGAGACACGTAAGCCCCTGCTCGTGTTGGCGATCCCCAGCGACGCCACGGAGGCGTACCACCGCGGCGCCGCCTTCGGAGAGTGGCTGAACCACGGCGGCGACACGGCGCTGGCGCTCCTGGCTGAAGTCGAGCTGGCTTGCGCAAGCGCCGCCGAGCTCCAGCTCCTCACGGGAAACCCGGCTCCCGAGCCAGCGCTCTTCTGGTTGTTCGATGGCGCGACCACGGCGCACCACGTCGCGCTGCAGCATGCGAAGTTCTCCAAAGGCGGCGGCGACAACGTCGCACTCGACGCCGCGATCGATCGGCGGATCCTGGCCCTCACCAAGCTCTTGAAGGCCGCCCTAGCGCCCGGCGCCGCGAGCCGCGCGAAGCGGAGCGTAGAGGGGCTGTCAGACGCTCACAAAGCGCTCCTCGCAGGTGAGGCCATCGCCACCGCGCCGCTGATGGTGGTCGATCGCCGCGCCGCCTGGCTGAACCACGAACGCGGCGAAGAAGTAGCAGTCCGCCAGCGCCTCGCCGCGGCGGCCCGGGAGCGAGTGGTCACTGCCCGCGTCCCGGGAAGCCACTGGGTGAACGGCGGCGGGTGCGGCGAGCACATCGAGGGGATACCAGAGGGCGAGCAGGAGATGGTCGACTGCGGGATGGGCTTCGTGCCGGACCGCTCCGCTCGTTTCCTTCGCTTCTGGACGGGCTTCGGCTGCCCCGGCTGAGCCCCGAGGCCCACTAGCACCAGGGAATTTCCGCCTATCAGCGGCCGTTGGCTGCCTCGGTGTGGTTGCGGTGCTGGAGCCGGCGGGGGCAGACTCGTGGCCATGAGCAAGACACTCTGGGTGGTATTCCTCCTTGGGGCGACCAACGCGACCGCACAGCTGCGCGACGGGCGTTTCCACGTCTTCGAACGCATCGCGGATTGTCCCGCCACGCGCGAGGAGTGGATGGTGGTCGCCGACGAGCTCCCAGTGGGCGGGTTGAATATGTTCCAGCTGGTCACCACGGGCTCCGCGTGTCGCGACGGATGCACGTTCGCAGAGGCCACGGCAGACGCGGACGCGCTCCGGACCGGCGCGCGCTTCTTGAACGTATGTTGTTCGGACTACGCCGCGCTGAGAGACCGCCGCACCAACACGATGAGCGTGGCGCGGCAGAACGGCGCCGGGCAGGGGGTCGATCAGGAGATCATCCGCTCCGGGTTGTGTTGCGAGACGGCCGCGGCCCTGGCGGGGGTTGATATGTGCGGGGCGGGAAGGGGCGCTGCCGCGACGACGAAGGTGACCGCGGGTACCCGCCTCGGGTGTTTTCGCTGCCCCAACAGCCCCTACGACCTCGACGGCTACCTCGTGCGCAGCAACACCAACACGCCGTCGAGCTGCATCGCGACCTGCGCGGCCAAGGGCTTCGCGTACGCAGGCGTTCAGTATTCGCAGAGCTGTCTGTGCGGCAACTCCTACGGGAAGTTCGGCAAGGCCACGAACTGCAACATGCCCTGCACCGGCGACCGATCGAAGACCTGTGGAGGGTCTTACGCGAGCACTGTGTATGCCACCGGCCTCGGCGGGCCACCGCCGGCAATGCCCCAAGCGCCCACCCCGCCGTCCTCGCCCACCGCCAAGCCGCGCTCGGCCGCTGCCGGAGCCGCCGGTATATTCCAGCCGCCGAGCAAGTGAGGCTCTAGACGCGGCGGCCTACCCTCGAAGGGTGCTCACGAAGCCGGGTAGCCCTGCCACAACCAGCGCAGCGTGTCGGGCAGCGTGGTCTGGAGGACGTTCCAGTCCACGTGGTCGGCCCCCTCCGCGAAGACGAACCGGTAGGCGTAACCCTTGGCGGCGAGGGCAGCCGCCATGGCGCGGTTCGCAGCCTCCCAGTCGCGCCGGGTGCTCTCGTCCGAGTTCCAGTTGAGGTCGTTCTCGCTCACCAGCAGCGTCACGCGGAGCGGCTGCAGCACAGTCTCTGCGATGAGATGGTCGTGGTACTCCCACGCGCCCGCGGGGTGCGCTGTGTTGGGCTGAAGGTCGCAGAACGACCCCGAGATCGTCAGGATCCGACGAAAGCTGTCAGGCCGGTGCCAGCCCATCGTGAACGCGGCCGCCCCACCGGAGCTGCCACCCATGGCGCCGCGCCCCTCGGGGTCGTCGGTGAGCTGAACGCCGGTCTCCGCCTCCACGCGGGGCAGCAGCTCCTGCTCCACGAAGTTCACATACGCCTCGGACACGCTGTCGTACTCGAAGCTGCGCTCGCCGTCCGGGGTGCCGCCGTCCGGTCCCGGCTCGACGAAGATAGCGACCATCGCGGGTAGCTCCCCCGCCGCGATCAGGTTGTCCAGGACGGGGACCATGGTGCCGGCGAAGAAGGTGATCCCGTCCTGCACCACCATGAACGGCGCGGCGGTGCCAGCCACGTACTGGCTGGGGACGTAGACGGACACCGCCCGGTTGAAGGGCTGTCCGGTGGCGACGTCCACGGGAAAGACCAGGCTGTCGGCAGAGTCCATCGTGAAGTCAGAGAGCACGCCCACGGGGACCTGGTCGTTCGGGAGCGTCTCGGGCGCCGGGATGTACGGCGGCGCGATCACGAAGTCGCCATCGCCGGGGCCGGCGATCGCTCCCCCAGCGGTGTCGGAGGGATCGCCTCCGGGACCTTGGGAGTCACCCTCGCCGGAGCCGGCGATCACTTCCCCCGCCGTGTCGGAGGGATCGCCTCCGGGACCTTGGGAGTCACCCTCGCCGGGGACTCCCACGGGGCCAGAGTCGGGGTTGCCGTGCGACGCGTCGCTCTCCGCGCCCCCGGAGGAGCCGTCGGTCCCGCACGCACCCAGCACTAGCAAGGAGAGGCCGAGTCCGACGCCGCGAAGCCCTCGCACTCTCAGATCGCCCCGGAGCAGTTGTAGAACGCCTGCCAGCAGTATGTGGTGGAGCACGTCTCGCAGTCCGGGGTACCCGGGGTTGGGAGGCAGCTCGGGTCACAGTTCGCGGCCATGCAGTCCGTGTATGCCGCGAAGCACGTGGAGCACTCCACCGCGAGGCCGTTCGTTTGCAGACACGTCGCAGTGCAGGTCTGGAGCTCCGGGTCTCCGGCGTCGGCGCACTGCTGCCAGCATGCCCCTGGGATCGGCGGGAAGCCGTCGACCTTCCACACCGCCGTGTTGTCTGGCGACGTGCAGAGGTTCTGGCAGGACCCGTTGTCGAAGGCGAGCGCCTCGCAGTTGCACTCCTTCTCGCAGACGCCGTCATCGAGCCACCCGGCTGCGCACTCCCCGAGGCCGCACGGGTTCGCCGGGTCCACGACAGCGCCCGAGTCAGCGCCGTCCGCAGCATCAACCGCCTCGGCGCCGCCTGCGGAGTCGACCGTGCCGTCAGTGACCCCGTCGCCACCGTCGGAGACCGGCTCCGCGGGGACCTGGCAGACGTTCGCGACGCAGCGGTTCGGTGAGGCGCAGTCGGCAGCCTTGGTGCACGAGTCGCCGGTCGCTCCGAGGGGAGTACTGGCGACCTTGATCTCGCCGCAAGCGGCGAGCGAGACAAACAGGAGAACTTGCAGGCGAATCATGAGTCGAACCCTCCTCAGAACGGCGCCGGAACGCCCGCGCAGTTCGTGAAGCTGCTGGCGCACGCGGCCTTCGCGCAGGTTCGGCAGCCATCGTTGAAGCCGCTGCTGCAGAACTGGAAGCAGTTGTTGATGGTGCACGAGACGAGACTCGCGAAGCACCCACTGCAAGGGGCGCTGGCGTTGGTCTGCATGCTGACGCACCCGGTCAGGCAATTCGCGTCGATGAGACACTGGGGCCCGCAGGGGAACACCTTGGCGACCACATTGGGGTCGGTAGCGATGGGGAGGTCCGCCGGATTCGTGCACGCCCCCTGAAGGCAGACACCGTCTACGCACGACGCGGTGGTCCCACAGTCACCGCAGGTGCCACCGCAGCCGTCGTCGCCACAGGAATTGGCGAGGCAGTCGGGCGTACACGAGGTCACTTCACACAGCGGGTGCTTGTAGCAGTCGCTGCAGACACAGCCCTCGTTGTAGGGATCGCAGAGGCCATCCGCGACGCACGCGTTGGGATCGGCGCAGTACGCGTCTGTCTGGCAGTCCGCGCACACGCAGTCGTCGTCTCCCTCGCAGAGCCCGTTGTCGTTACAACCCCTACAGGCGCAGGAGCTCGCCGGCTGACTGCAGGTGGCGCTGCTGTTGTGACACTGCAAGCTTCCAGTGGCGACGCAGGTGCCCGCGTCACAGACGAGGCCGCTCGCGCAGTCCCCACACGACCCGCCGCAGCCGTCGTCGCCGCACGTATTGCTCCCGCAGTTGGGAACGCAGAGCTGGCAGGCCGGGTGCTGCGCACAGTCTGGGCAGCTGCATCCCTCGCTCGGGACCCAACACAGGCCGTCAGTCTTGCACGCGGAACCGTTGGCGCAGTCGCTGTTACCGGCGCAGTCCGGGCATACGCAGTCGTCAGAGGTGTCGCACACCCCGTCGTTCTCACAACCAACGCACTCGCACGGATCGGAGCTGGAGCAAATTGGCACCCCTGGTTTGCCGCAAACCAGCGGCTCGGGAACGCAGATCCCCGTGGTGCAGACGGTCCCAGCAGCGCAAGTGCCGCAAGAACCGCCGCAGCCGTCGTCGCCGCAGGAGTTGGCAAGGCAGCTGGGCTGGCAAGGGGGCACCGGGAGCGGCACGCCCGCGCAGTCCTCGAAGAGCGACCCGCAAGACGGCACGAGGCAGTCGAAGCAGGCGCCGATCCCGCCGACGCAGGGGCCCGTGCAAGAGCTGACGGCACAGCTGAGCAGCTCGCTGGCACACTCGCCGCACTGCGGGGTGATCCCGATGAGGCCGCCGAGGCAGGTCGCCATGCAGCCCACACCGCCAGTGAGGCACTCGCCCAAACCACACTCGTAGAACGCCTGAGCGGCCCCGGGGAGCGCAAGGGCCGCCTCATCGGACGGGGCCTCGCACCCGACGAACGTGCCGTCGGTGCTATCGGAGCCGTCCGCGGTATCGGTCCCGTCGGAGCCGTCCGTGGTATCGGTGCCGTCCGTGGTATCGGTGCCGTCCGTGGTGTCGGTGCCGTCCGTCGTGTCAGCGCCGACGGTCGTGTCAGCGCCGTCGGTCGTGTCAGCGCCGTCGGTGCTGTCCGTCACATCGGTGCCATCGGCGACGTCGAGCCCGTCAGTCGCGTCGGCAACGTCCGTCATGTCGGAGCCATCCGCAGCGTCCGCGGCGTCGGAGCCATCCGTTGTGTCCGTGGTGTCCGCGGTGTCCGCGGTGTCGGCGGCGTCTGTAGCGTCCTCCGCATCGACCGAATCGACTGCGTCGGTGGTGTCGCTTGTGTCGGTGGCGTCCGCGGCATCGGTGCTGTCGGAGGCATCCGCGAGGTCTGCCGCCTCGGCCCCGTCCGTGTTATCGACCGCATCCGATCCGTCGCCAGGCCCGGGCGTGGTCCCATCCGTGGCGTCAGCCGCGGCGGAGCCGTCGCTGCCATCGGCGCCGGTCGCATCCGAGCCCTTGCGCCCACCCTTGGCGCTGCAGCCCAGGAGGAGCGCAGAGAGAAGGAGAACGAGCGACGTCACTGAACGTGGCCGCGATGCTTCCGCCATGACCTCACATTCTGACCGAGACGCCTCATGCTGCATGGTCTACCTCCACGGCGGCGCAGAGTAGTCGCCGGCCCACCCCGCGTAAAGGCAGTGACACGTGAACCACGTGAACCACCGAAGTACCCGTCGAGGCGTCCAGAGCGCGCACTCGAACCCCGGGGCGGCGCCTCGACAGCGAGGGGACCGGCTGGCACGCTGGCCGCCTCACGGGAGGGCCCATGCGCAGTGTCTACAGGTGGCTTTTCGGGGCAGTGGGGCTGTGTGCCGGTGTCGCGGGCGCCGACGACGCGCGCGACGCGCGACTCGAGGCGGGCGAGACGGTTGTCGAGGTCCGCAACAAGGGCAAGGTGGCCGAGGTCCAGGTTTCGGCCCTGTTCGACTCGAAGCCTGACGCGGTCTGGGGCCTCGTGAGCGACTGCAACAAGTACACAACCACGATGTTGCGCATCAAGGAGTCGAAGGAGATCTCGCGGAGCGGCGGCAAGATCCGCTGCCGCACGGTGGTCTCGATGCCCTGGCCCCTCGACGACCTCAAGTCCGTCAATGAGGCCACCCTCACCGTGACGCCCGGTAAGAAGTGGCAGCGCAAGTGGAAGTTCGTGGAGGGGGACTTCGTGGTCAACGAGGGCACGTGGACCCTCACGCCACACACCGACGGCAAGCGCACCCGCGTGGTGTATCGAGCGCGCACGCAGCCGAAGGCAGACATCCCGGAGGAGATCCGCGCGATGGCCCAACGGAAGGAGCTGCCGAAGCTGTTCCGCCACCTCAAGGACCAGCTGGGCGAGCCCTAGCCAGCTACTCGGGTGGCTTCGCCTCGCGGCGAATGAGCTGCCAGGTGTTCTTGCCGGGCGCCTCGAAGAGGCTCTTCAGCACCTCCTTCGGGTTCGACGCCATCGGCGGCTCCAGATAGGTCTCTGGCGCATCGTGGTCGTGGTCGTCGAGCTCGAGCACCCCCGTGGCTAGATCGACGATCTTCTTCTTGAACAGCTCGAACTCGGCCTTCTTCGCTTCGTTCTTCCGGATCGTCTTCTCGTCGAAGCCCTTGAGGCCCTGCTTGATCACGGTGTTGTCGAGGTCCGCCAGGAAGCGCTGCCAGGCGCCCGGGCTCTCGTAGATCGCCGTACGGCCCGCCTTGCCGAGCTTCTGGGTCACCGCCGAGCGCTTCTGGTTCTCGCGCAGCTCAGCCAGCGACAGGCTGGTGCGGAAGACGCGGTTGCGGCGAACCGCCGAATAGGTGACCCACATGAGGAAGTGGATGGGGTGGAAGTAGTAGAAGCGCCCGTCCCACTTCTTGCCGTTGCTCGTCAGATCCAGCTGCTTCGCCAGGTCGCCGGTGAGCCAGACGAAGGGAAGAAAGCGGCGGATCTCCTGGGAGAAGAGCCCTGTGGCGTCCAGGTAGCGCTTGAAGTCCGTGCTGGTGACCTCCTTGTCCCACGTTCCCTCCCCGAGCAGGCTGCGCACCCAGTCGACCTGATCGGACCACTCGCTCACGTGGTAGGTGATCGAGCGTCGGAGCTGCTCGCGGTACGCCTCGATCACGTCCGCGGAGCTGACCTTGCCGGTCTTGGCGTCGCGCTCGGGCTCGCGCATGAAGAACTGAACGATGGAGTCCGGATCGAGGCGCCGCTCCGGCCAGAGCTGGACCTTTCCGTAAGGGGCCACCGTGGCCGCCTCCTGCTGGCGGAACATCATGAGGATGTCTTCGGTCTTCACCACCAGGTCCGCGCCGCGCGCGCGCTGCGGTGTGCGGAAGGCCTCTGCGTGCAGCTCGAGGTCGATGAGGTTGACCATCTCTTCCGTGGCGAACACCTCCACGTGGACGCCGGGGATCAGCGGGACCTCGCTGTCGCCCAGCCGCAGCTCGCTGGAGCGCGCCGGCATGAGCCCCGTGAACCCGAGCCACTCTCCCGCCGAGACCTTGACGCCCTTTCCGTCGATGAGGAGCGCGGCGACCTTGTCGCCCTTCTCCAGCGCGCCAGAGCCCGAGCCCACCGTCAGATACGCCGGCGGCACCTTCGCGGCCTCGTACACGTCCTTCGGCACGCGCATCGCGGCCCCAGGCACGTCGGTGGGCACCTCACCCCGCTCCACCTTCTCGTCGAAGGCCCTGCGTTGCGCCAGGAGCTCGGCCTCGAAGGCCTCGAGCGCCTTGTCTACCGCGTCCGGTCCGTCCTTGGCCTTGGACGACTCGAGCTCGAAGAGCCGCTTCAGCCACGTGAGCTTCTCGTGCTTGCCCGCGATGGCCTCGGCGGCGTCCTTGGTGAGCCCCTCCTTCGCCTCTGGGAACGGCGCGAGGTGCATGTAGAGCGAGTAGAACTCGAGCTTCGTGGTGGCGATGGTGCCGTCCTCGGCGACCTCGCCCTTGCGCTTCGGCAGGTCGATGGCGTGTTTCAGCAGGACGAAGTTGTTGTGCCCCAGCTCGCGGGCGTTCGGCTCGAAGTGCGCAGCCACCACGGTGCCATCGAACATGGCCTGCACCGGGTAGGCCTGCGGGTCTTGTGGGTTCTTCTGTGGCGGGAAGATGTGTACGCCGCCGTGCCACGTCTGGTTCGGACCAATGGGATACGTTCCGCCCTGAGCCGCCATCTCGGTGCTTCGGATCAGCTCGTACGCGGCTTCGTGCGCCTTCACGGCGTCCTTGCCCTGGAGCTGCATGGACTCGTCCCAGTTCACCGGGAAGGAGTTGTACTCGTTCTGCAGCCCGGCGAGGACGCGCTCCCAGTCGAACGCGGGACCAGGATCCCAGCGGCTGTCGCAGAGGTGCCAGTGCGCCACGAAGCCCTTCAGCTTCTTCACGTCGTCCTCGACGAGCAGCTCGCCGACCACCTTGCCGTTGGGCCCCATGGGGAACGACTTGGCGAGGTCTATCTCCCGCACGAACAGCTTCAAGAGCAGGATCAGGGACTCGTACTGAATGGGGGCGTAGCCCCAGGTCTTGAGGAGCCCTGTCTGGATCTTCATCTCCACGGGGCGCTCTTGCTCGTACTTCTCGAGCTCGCGCTTCAGCTGCTCGGGCGTGAGCGGCGGGAGGCCCTTCGCCTCGCGCGCCTCCAGCAGCTTCTCCTTGGTGAGCTTCATGTACTTCGCGCGGAGTTTGTCTGCCGCTTTGGCGTCGTCCCGGTTGTAGTCGGCTCGGATGTTGACGAGCCGGTGGTTCATGTCGATCCCGATTGTGATGTCGTTCGTGTCGCCAGCGTGCGACGTCTTGAACTGCACATCCGCGTATTGATAGATGATGCCGTTCCAGTTGATGCAGAAGTGCGAAGACAGCGGGTTGGGCTGGTGCGACCAGAGGGCGTCGAATGTGCCCCGGGCGTGCTTCGTGAGGTCTGTGTGGAGCACGCAGAACTGGATCGCCTTCTTGAGGTCATCCGGGGTCTGCGGATCCCCCTTGCGCTTTCGCACCGGGATCAGCGTCTGGTCATACCCTCGCGCGGTGAGGAACTTGATGAAGTCGAGTGACGGGTCGTCGACGAAGTTGCGCACCCGCAGGAACCCGGAGTTCGAGTCCTTGGTGAGCGGATAAGGCTTGCCGCAGATGATGATGTTGTTGGACAGGCCGTCGTCCCAAGCGCGGGCCCGCTCCTGATCGCTGAGTTCGACCTCCTCGTCTACGAACGGCGGCATCGCCTAGTCCCTCACTTCGGCGCCTTCGGGGCGCTCTTCTTGGCCGCGTCCAGCGCGCCCTTGCCTGCTTTTCCCGCGGCCCCCGCCACGCCCGAGCCCGCCTTCTTCGCGGCATCCTGAGCGCCCTTCGCGGCCCCCTTGGCCTTGCCCGCCGCGTCCTTGCCAGCCTTCAGGACGCCGCCGAACAGCTTCAGGAAGATGGCCTTCACGAGCTTCCAGAACATCCAGAGGAGGAAGAGCCCGAGGAGGCAGAACCCCACCACACAGAACCAGTACCAGGGCATCCCGACCTTGTGCCGTAGCCAGCGGTCCTTCTTCTCGAGCCAGAAACGCCAGCCGGACGGGCGCGGCCCCGTCCCGAAGGTCCACTCCTGGCTCTCGAGCACGAGGCCCTCGAAGGCGTCACCGCCCAGAGTGAGGGAGAACTTCGCCACCCCGCGGGACTCGGCCGGGAGGTCGGCCGCCACCATGACCACCCGCTCCTGGGCCAGCTCGGCGAGCAAGAGATCCACCGCGTTCACCGCGTCCACGGGCCGGTTGACCACCTCGCGGTAGGTCCCGCCGGTCTGGAGGGCCAGGAGCTCGAGGCGCTCGCGCTCGAAGCCGTGGCTCACCACGGCGCCGTCCGTGCCCTGCATGTTGTAGCCGATCGCGTGGACGCGGATGTCCAGTGCCCGCATGAGGCCAATCCAGGTGGGCACCTTGGCCGCGAAGCGCTCTTGGAAAGTGGTGCTGCGCCGATCCAGCTCGGCCTGTACGCAGGCGCGGACCGCCTCTACCGCTGATTTCCCCTTGAGGTCCTTCGCGCGCGCGCCGCAGAGCCCGTCGGTGAGCCGATCGCGGCAGATCTGTTCGTCGTCGATGTAGCCGTCGCGCCCGTCGCCCAGCACGATCAGCTCCTTACGCGCCTCGGGCCGCCCGTAGGTGGCCAGGAGCCGGAGCCCCTCCTCGAAGGCCCCTTTGTCGATTACCACGTCAGCGACCGCGTCGAGGTTGAGGTTGCGGATCGCGGTGGAGCTGACGTCCAGCTCGGCGCACGCGTCCGAGAGCTTGTAGATGTCGAAGAGGCGCGAGTGTCGCCCGCGAAACGGCATCCCCGGGTTCTTCTCGCTGCCGTCGCCCACGGCCGTGGCGATCGTGCCGCCGACGCCCTCCAGGAGTCCACACGGCGGGAGCGGCGCCGCGGCCTCCCCCTCCTTCGGCTCGGCGGTGGAGTCGATCCGCCAGCGCAACCTCGCGCCCTCGCACCCCCGCGCCTCCTCGTCGAAGCGCGCGAGCCCCCCATCCATCCCCTCGAGCGCGCGATAGGTGTAGAGCAAGGGCCCGTGCCAGATGAGGTTGACCCGCGCGCCCTCGAGGCCTGTCAGCAGCTTGCCCAGCGCCTTCTTGTGGCTCTCTTCGAGCGCGTCGATCCCCTTGTAGCCCGCGTGCCCGGCTGCGATCACCACCACGTCGAGGGGGATCCCCGCCTTGTCCATGGGGACGATGCGCGCAGCGGGCCCCTCCTTTGCCGAGGCGCCGCCCTCGCCAAAGGTGACGAGGGACTTCGGGCGCTTCTCCTCGCCCGTTGCAAGGAACACCTCGCCCTCGAGGATGGCCTTGTCGAGGTCGGGCACCGGCGCCGCGTTGCGCATGGCCTGGTCCCACCCCAGCAGCGAGAAGCGGAAGCGCAGCTCGGGCGCCCTCGACGTGTCGACCGCGGTGATCTTGAGCTTTGGCTCGAAGAAGGTCTGAAACCAGTCGAGGAGCGCCGGAGCTTCCTGCTGGATCGCCAGCTGGAGCCGCTCTCGCTCGGCGCGCTCTTCGTCGGGATCCGGCTTCCCCTTCTTGGGCTTGCCGCTGGCCGCGCCCGCGGTGAAGCAGAGCGCGAACAGGAGAAGGGTGAAGCGCACGCTCAGACCCCGAACACGAAGGGGTGCAGCTCGTACGCCAGCGCGGCCTCAGCGAGCTGCCCCGCGGCTTCGACCCTCGCGACGTAGCGCCACGTGCCGGGTACGAGCCTCGGGTGGGCATAGGCGAGCTGTACGTCGAGCGATACGAGCGGCGACACCAGCGCCAGGCGCTCGTCACGGAACGTGAACGTCTCGCCGTTGGGTCCGTAGAGCCGCAGCGTGAGGTGCGCCTCCGTCGACTCTTCGAGCGCTCCGCGAAAGAGCGTGAGCTGGCGGGTCTGAAGCGGCCAACCCGGGCCGTGGTCGAAGGTGATCTCGAGCGACTCGCGCAGGGCCGCTACGAAGGCGGCCGTGGTACCGGCGGCCGCGGCTGCCCCGAGGAACGCGCGGCGCTTCACAGGGCGGGATCCGGAGCGGGAAAGCGAGTCACCGGGCGAGGATACCGGGGGTCCGGGCTCGGTCAAGCCGCGCTTGCCCTGGGCTCCTCGAGGGCGCAAGCTCCCTCCCGATGAGCGGGAAGGACCGGATCACGCGCGAGGTCACCCCCTGTGTGGAGGTGCTGTTGGGCTCGGAGCGGCGGCGACCGCGCCAGCTGCGACACGACCCCGCAGGCGAGCTGGCGATAGACGAGGGCCGCGCCACGCTCACCCACCTGGACCGCCAGCGCATCCTCCTCGACCCCGACGGCACGCTCTACGAGGCGCTCCTGAGCACGCCGCCGGAGTGGCTCGAGAGCGTGTTCGAGGTCCACGCCGAGCCGGGCCAAGACGTCCCGGCGGCCACCGCCGTGGTCACACCCGACGGCTCGCTCGGCGAGGCCGGCTTTCGCGTGGCCTCGGGGAGCCCGGGGCGAACCGCCGACGCGATGCTCGTCGAGGTCGGCCGCTCCGCTCCACCGACCCAGCTGGCGCTGCCTGCCACCGGTGTGCTCGCGTTCCACGATCTCGACGCCGTGGAACAGCTGCCGGTGCTCCTCCACGGCATGGGGACGGGGCGCGTGGCGCTCCGCGAGCTGCGGATCCGCGTGGATCCACTGGCCTTTCAGGGCCTTGGGCGGCGACCACCGTTCGTGAGCGAGGTCCTCGAGGCGGTGGCCGATGCCCTCGGTGTGCCGTCTGCGCAGCTCGGGCGGGAGCTGCTGTTTCGCCAGCGGCTGGGCGGCTCATCCCTGAACATCCGCCGACACCTCCTCCCCGATCCTTACCACGCCGCGTTTACGCTCCGCCCGCACCGGACGCGCGGCCTCCTGCCGGCAACGACGCTGTTCCCGCTACCGCAGCGGGGAAGCCGCCGCGAGCTGATGCGCGGCACCCCAGAGTCCGAGCACGAGCGGCTCCTGGCGTACCTCGAGCTCCTCGAGGACCCGGCCCCTCGGCTGGTGGCCGCGGCTCGGCGAGACCTCTTCCTCGTGAGCCTCCACTTCCTGCCGAACCCCGACATCCCGCTGCGCCCCCTCCACGGCGGCATCGCGCGCTGGCGCGACGGGGTCGCGATCCCGCTCACCGGCCTCAGCGCGCCCACCGGGTGAAGCTGCTCTTCCTCCACTCGCACGCCGAGTGGCGCGGGGGCGCGCCCCACTCAATCGCTACGTGGGCCCGCGGCCTCCGCGAGCGCGGCCACTGCGTAACGCTCGTGGCACCCGCGGGGACGTGGCTCACAGACCTTGCGGCAGAGGGCTTCGAGACCCGCGAGCTGCCGCGCACCGAGCGCCTTGGCGGCCTCCTCGAACAAGCCACGCCCGCGAACGCGGCGAGGCTCTGGGGCCTGCTGAGGGCCGAGCGCCCGGACCGCGTCCAGACCTTCCAATACGGGACGCACCTTCTCGCGCGGACCGTCTGTGAACCTTTGGGCATCCCGTGGGTTCACGCGATCCTGGGCCCGCTCTCGCCCGGCCAGGCGTTCCGCGACGGGGTGATAACCAGCGTTGCCCCGGAGTTCGCGGCCGACGCCGCGCTGCGAGGCGCGGGCCGTGTCCTAGTCGCGCGCGGGCGCATCGATCTGCGGCGCTTTCAGCCGCTGCCCACCCCGCCCCAGCCGGCGGTCCTCGGGTTCGCCAGCCGCCTCGAGGGGCGGCTCATCCCCGTGGCGCGGCTCGTGCTGGACGCGTTCGCGCGCCTCGAGACGCGTCCGGTCCAGCTGCTGGTCGCCGGAGACGGGCCGGGGCTCACCGAGCTGCGGCAGCGCGCACCGCCGGGCGTCCAGTTCGTGGGCCAGGTCCGCGAGATCCGGGAGGTGCTGCAGCGCTGTCACGTGTGGCTGGCGGCAGGGCGCACCCTGATCGAGGGCCTCGCGTCACGCCGCGCCTGCGTAGCTGTGGGTCCACATGGGGTGGGCGGGGTGGTGAGTGACGAATCGCTGCCCCGGATCGCCGCGTTCAACTTCGGTGGGCGACACGTGCCGACAGGGACTGGCGGTCCGGAGACGTTGGCGCGGCTCCTGGACGCCCTCCTCGCGTCACCCGAGCAGCGAGAGGTCCTCGCGGATTCGGGGCGCAACTGGGTGGCCCGTCACCTCGGCGTTGAAGCGGGCTTGGACGCCCTGGAGGCGGCTCATGCCTTGGCCGGGCCCACCACAGGAGGCTCGACGCTCCTCTGGGAGCTCGGTCGGGAGAAGGTGGCGCGAGTGGCTCGGCGGCTCGCCGCGGGGCGTTAGTCGCCGGCGGAGCGCCCTCCGCGCGGCGCTGCCTGCTGCGCACGGCGCTTCCCAATCCAGGCCGCTGGCTCGCCAAACGGCGCGTGCGTCGCTTCGCACCCACAGGTCGACTCGACTGTAACGCATTGATTCAACAGGTCACAACTTGCTGGCCTGATTATTGCTTACTAATCGTGCCACGTAGCGGGCGCCAACTGCCCGCGTCGAGGAAACGATGCTCGGTCAAGACTTCGCCGTGATGCTCAACGCCAACGCTCGCCGAGTGACCCCTGAGGTCCGGCGCCGCGTCGAGCGCATCGTCTCGCCAGACCACCTGTTCTATTCGCACTCCGCTGACGAGTCGCGCGACATCGTGAACACGATCGCCAGCCGTGGGTACTCCACGGTCTTCACGGGCGGCGGTGACGGGACGTTCATCAAGTTCGTGAACGACTACGCCGACACGACGAAGTCGAGCAGCGCGGTGCTCCCCGCCAAGGTCGGCGTGCTGCACCTGGGCACGGGCAACGCCGTGGCGTCGATCGTCAGCTCGCCCAACTACGAGACCGACCTCCAGTCGTTCGTGCACACCCGCACCCGCGACTTCCAGGCGCTGCCCCTCGTGCAGGCAGAGGGCGCGCGCTTCCCGTTCGCGGGGCTCGGGATCGACGCCGAGATCCTCAACGACTACATGGCGATCAAGCACGGGATCGGCCAGAACCCCTGGGTGAAGCCCCTGGTCCAGAACGTGGGCGGTTACTTCGCGGCGTTCTTCGGTCGCACGTGCGCTCGGCGCCTGCGCTCGACCTTCAGCGGCGGTGCGCCGCGCACCGAGGTTCGCATCACGAACCTGGGCGACACGGCGTACATCCTCCAGGGCGGCGAGCCCGTGAAGGCCTACGGGCGCGGCGAGGTGCTCTACGAGGGCCCCACCACGACCACGATCTTCGGCACCTGCCCTTTCTACGGCCACGGCATGACCGTGCTGCCGCACGGCCTCAGCCGTCCGGGGTACTTCCAGCTGCGCATGGTCGGCATGGGCGTCACCCGGGCGGTGGCGAACCTGCCGGCGATCTGGAAGGGCACCTACCACGGCGCCGGCCTGTTCGATTGGCACGTGAAGCGCGTCAAGCTGGAGTTCAGCCGTCCCATGCCGTACCAGTACGGTGGTGACGCTCAAGGTGAGCGCACGGAGCTCGAGGTGGGTATCGCGCCCATCGCAGTGGATCTCCTCCGCTTCATCTAATGGCGGGTGGCCTCTGAGGCACGGTGGGACACCCCATCGTCCGCCGGAGACCTGGGGACCGTTCCACGCACCTCGCAGCTGATCCCACACCTCCGGACGAAGCTCGCCCGGCGCGTGCTTCTGGTGAGGCCCCCCATCTCGTCCGTCGATCTTCTGTCTACCTTCTTTGGCCGCCCAAGCGTCTCCGCTGCAGGGCTCACCCGACGCGGCCGCAAACGCACCAAGATCGTGGCCACGCTCGGCCCTGCCACCGACAGCGAGGACGTCCTCACCGCGCTCTGCCATGCTGGCATGAACGTCGCGCGGCTCAACATGAGCCACGGGGACCACGCCCGCCACCTTGCGCGCCTCGAGCTCGTGCGGAGGGTGAGCGCCACGACGGAGCGCCCCATCGGCGTGTTGGCGGACCTGCAGGGGCCGAAGATCCGGCTCGGCGACTTCCTGGCCCCGGTGCACTGGACCGAGGGTGACGCGGTGGTGATCACCACGGCGCCCTGCGCCGCCGGCACCGCCCAGCGGGTGGGCACCAGCTACGAACACCTGCACCTCGACGTCAAACCCGGCGACCCCATCCTGGTCGACGACGGCAAGCTGCGCCTCGTGGTCGACCGCGTCGACGGTCGCGACATCCACTGTCGCGTCGCGGTCGGCGGGCCCGTCACGAGCCGGAAGGGTCTCAACCTGCCCGGCGTCTACGTATCGGCCCCGTCGCTCACGGAGAAGGACCGCAGCGACCTCGACTGGGCGTTGGAGAACGAGGTCGACTTCGTGGCGCTGAGCTTCGTGCGGTCGGCCGAGGACGTCCGGTCCCTGCGGCGCCTGATCGCGCGCGCCGGGAAGCGGGTGCCGATCATCGCCAAGATTGAGCGACCCGAAGCCGTCTCGGCGATCGACGAGATCCTGAAGGAGGCCGACGGGATCATGGTGGCTCGCGGTGATCTCGGGATCGAGATCAGCACGGAGCGCCTGCCGGTGGTCCAGAAGCACCTGGTCGCGCGCGCCAACGCCTACGGCAAGCTCGTGATCACAGCGACGCAGATGCTCGAGTCGATGATCAGCTCACCGGTTCCCACACGAGCCGAGTCCAGCGACGTCGCCAACGCCATCTTCGACGGTAGCGACGCCATCATGCTCTCGGCCGAGACCTCCATTGGCGCCTACCCGGTGCAAGCCGTGAGCGAGATGCTGCGAATCGCCGTGGAGGCCGAGAACTGCCCGTACATGCGGAACTCGCAGCTGGACGAGCGCCTCGTGCTGGGTGGGGATGACGCCGAGATCGCCCTCAGCGAGGTGGCGGCCCTCCTGGCAGAGAAGCTGGACGTGGCGGGAATGGTGGTCTTCGACCGCGCAGGACCGGCGGCTGGGACCCGCGCGCAGCTCCTGAGCGAACGTCGGGCGCGCAGACCAGTGGTCGCGTTCTGCCCCGATGACGCCACCTGGAGGCGCCTCAGCCTGTACTGGGGTCTCGTGCCGCTACGTATCCCGCCGGGCAAGGGCGAGCTCGTGGCCAAGAGCCTCGCAGAGGCGGTGCGCCAGGGGCTGTTCCAGGCCGACGATCGCCTCGTGGTGCTAGAGAGCGGGCGCGACGACGAGCCGCCGTCCGTTCGGGTGGTGCGCGTCTAGGACCGGGTTGCGAGGCAGCCGAAGAAGAGACAGACTGCCAAAGGCCGTAGCTGCCGGGGAGAGACCCATGCCGAAGATCCACGACGACAAGAAGAAGAGCCTCATCGAGACCAAAGCCAAGGACAAGGCTGGCGCCAAGGTCAAGCCCGCCGGTGCCGGTGCGGGCTTCGCCAGGGGCGCTGAGTCGTTGAAGCCGAAGGCCAAAGCCACGCCGCAGAAGTCGTCGGCTCAGCAGCTGGCCGTGCCGAAGCTCGAGACCTTCAAGTCGTGCTCGGAGCCGCTCCAAGCGGCGATCCAGGGCGCCAACGGGGGCGCCAGCGGCGCGGCCCAGCTGGCTCGGGGCTTGGAGGCGCTGTCGGAGCAGCTGCGCGACACGCTCGCCGAGCAGGAGTTCATGCAGAAGGGCGACCTGGCCACCCGGCTCTCGCTCACCAACCAGCAGAAGAACGACCTCTCCGAGAAGGCCGAGGCGGCTGCGGCTGAGATCGAGGCAATCCTGGATGTCGTCGGCGCGCTGGCCGAGGTGGTCTCGAAGGACCCCGACGCCGCGCTGCTGGTCGACCGCACCGCAGACGACCTGACCGAGGCGCTGCACGACACGGCCTCCCTCGGCCGCACGTTCGGCGCGGAGGGCTTCGTCCTTCAAGGGCAAAAGGCCGCCGTGGCCGCGCCACCGCCGGTGGCCAAGAAGGAAGAGCCCACGAAGAAGCCCGCCGCCGAGGTGAAGAAGAAGCCCGCCCCGCTGCCGAAGCCCGCCGGCGCGGCAAAGGCCCCCAAGGCCGTGAAAGCGAAGGCGAAAGCCGCCTGAGCGGCCGCGTGGGGGCCAGCGCTGAATCCAGTGTTTGGCCTCTCGTGAAGACAACGCGACCGCGCCGTGGATCGGAGCGCATGCGGCGTGCGTTCATGCCCCACGCGGAGGTGCCATGCGACGTCCCGTTCAGCGCTTCGATTGGTCAAGAGAGCAGGTAGGTCCAGCGCAGCCGCCACTAGGGCGGCGGCGAGTCGCGCTGGCGATCGCGTGCTTCGTGGCCGTGGGGGCGCTGCTGGGACTCGCCGACTTTGGCAACCGCGGCCGCCACTTCGATCCCGCACGAACGCTGGCGGTCAAAGAGGGGTGGGACCTGTCGCGGTTGCGCGTCCTCACCCGCTGTGTGGGTTACGTCCGCTCCAACTACGTAGACCCCGATCGAATCAGCGCGAGCGCCATGCTCGTCGCGGCGCTGGACCAGGTCGAGCGGCGGGTGCCCGAGTTCGTGGCGGACGTGGTGCGCGACGGCAAGGGGCGCGTGACCCAAACGCTCATTCGGGTGGGCGAGAACGAGCGGCGCTTCGACCTCTCCCGCGTCAACGACCTGTACGCCCTCAGCTGGAAGCTGCTCGACATCTTCGCGTTCGTGGGGCCCGAGCTGCGCAGCTCGAGCGTGGACCCGAAGCAGGTGGAGTACGCGGCGGTCAACGGCATGCTCGACACGCTGGACCCGCACTCCACGCTGCTGACGCCCAGCGTCTACCAGGACATGAAGATGGGCACGACCGGGCAGTTCGGAGGGCTGGGGATCGTGTTGGGCACCAAGGACGGGCGGCTCGTCGTGGAGAGCGTCATGGACGGGACGCCGGCCCGGCGGGCTGGGATCAACTCGGGCGACGTCATCGTGCAGATCGAGGGCGAGTCCACGGTGAACATGTCGCTGTCAGACGCGGTGGAGCGCCTGCGCGGTCGACCGGGCACCGCCGTGACCTTGTGGATCGACCGGAAGGGCTTCGCTCAGCCCAAGAAGCTGCGCATCGTGCGCGAGAACATCCAGCTGGCGTCAGTCACCTCCGCGCGCCTCGAGGGCGCCGTCGGACACATCCGCGTCAAGGCGTTCCAGGAGTCCACCGCGGAGGACCTCGAGGCGGCGGTCTCCCGCCTGCTGGCGGAGGAGCTGGCCGAGAACGGGGCGCCTCTGAGGGGCCTGGTGCTGGACCTTCGCGACAACCCCGGGGGCCTCCTCGAGCAAGCCATCGAGGTGAGCGACCTGTTTCTGTCTGACGGGGTGATCGTCACCACGGTGGGGTCGGGCAACCGCGTCCGCGAGGAGCGCGTCGCCACGCGCGGGGGCACGCACGGCGAGCTCCCGCTGGTGGTGCTGGTGAACGAGGGGTCCGCTTCGGCGTCCGAGATCGTCGCCGGCG
>SXOO01000115.1 GCA_005776725.1 Pseudomonadota bacterium
GCGCCGATGCACGCCTTCCTCTGCGCCCCTGGTTTCGAGTCAGTGCTCGCGGACGAGCTCGGTGGACGGGTCCTCGTGCCCGGCGTGGTCACCACGCCCGCGGCCGACGGGCCACCCGATCCGGTCTATGGGAGGCAGGTGCTCCCCAACGCGCGGCGAATCTCGGGAGAGAGCATCCGCGGCCTCGCCCGCGACGCTTTGGACGCGGTCTGGCCGGCGCTCAAGGCCCAGATGACGTGGCGTCTCGACGTGATCACCAGCGATGCCCCCGTGGAGTCGGCGCCCGGTGAGCTGGCCCGTCGCGCCAGCCTCCTCGACGGCGTACTCCGGGAGGAGGTCCGCGGGCGCCGCACTGGCCTCTTCAAGGTGCTGGGCGACTCGCCCTCATCGGCGCGGCTACAGGTGCTCCTCACTCACCGCGATCAGGCGCTGGTGAGCCTGTCGGCGCCTCGGCAGCTGGGCTGTGGCGCCTTGTGGCCATCGCCGTTCGCAGCTGGGCGCGTCCCGGTACTCGCGGACAAGCGCCCGCCATCGCTGGCCTACCGGAAGCTCACCGAGGCTTTGGCGTGGTTGCGTCACGCGCCGCTCCCGGGCGAGCGGGTCGTCGACCTCGGGGCATCACCCGGCGGGTGGTCTTGGGTATTGCTCGAGCACGGAGCCCTGGTGCTCGGCGTGGACAAGGGGGCGATGCATCCGTCGATCCTCGAGCGGCCAGGTTTTACGCATGCCCGGCGCGACGGCTTCACCTACGAGCCGGAGGCGCCGGTCGATTGGCTCGTGTGCGACATCATCGCCGAGCCGGAGAAGAGCGCGGCGCTGTTCGAGCGGTGGACGGCAGCGCGCTGGTATCGGCGCGCGGTGTTCCACCTGAAGATGCGCGGGCAGCCTGAGCGGGCCCTCATCGACCGCGCCGTCGAGTGCGCGACTCGGGCGGGTTATACGAGCGTGCGGTGCAAGCACCTGGCCCACGACAAGAACGAGGTCACGCTGATGGTCCAGGGGGCCCCCTGATGCACCTCTGGGGAGTCGGAGCGTTCGACAACAGCGCCGCGATCGAGCTCCTGGCCGAGCTCGACGAAGGCGGGATCGAGGCGCTGGATGCGCGGCTCCGAACCGCGCGAGACGACGAGCGGGTCGAAGAAGACGACGCGTGCGTACTGGCGGCGGCCGAGCTGCTGGCGCGCGAGGAGGTGGACGCCGGCGACGGCACGCGGCTCCTCGTGGCGTCAGACGCAGTCGGTCGAGTCGTGCGTGCGTCCGCGCTGCGCGAGGCGATGCGCGAGGCGGGGCTGCTCGACGCCTGGGCCGCGAGCGCCGGCGACCTGATACGGCGGCTGTCGCTTCTCCGCGACCGCCCGAGAGAGACACCCGGCACCCGGCCCCGGCCGGATCAGCATGAGAGGCGCTCCCAGTGACGCAACAGACCCACCGTCTGCGGCCAGACGAAATCAAGATCTCTGGCGTACGCGCGGTCCTGGCCGTGTGGCAGCGCCGCCCGGACGCCGTGATCCGCGTCTACGTGGACGCGGAGAGGGCCCGCGACCTCGGGGCCATGCTCTCGGGCCTCGCGCAGCGGCGGCGCGTCTACCACCGCGTGGAAGCGGAGGAGCTGGCCCGCGTGGCGGGCACCGACCACCACGAGGGCGTGTGCGCCGTGGTGCGCGAGCGGCCGAGGGCCACGCTCGACAACGTGCTGCGCGCGGGGCGGGGCGTGCGGGGGCCGCTCTGGGTCCTCGCGCTGGACGGGGTGGACAACCCGCACAACGTTGGCGCCATCGCTCGAGGCGCGGCGCACTTCGGGGTGCCTTACCTCCTCATCGAGCCGGGCTCGCCGGGACTCGACTCACCGGCAGCGATCCGCGTCGCCGAAGGGGCCGCCGAGGCGGTCGACGTGGTCGAGGCCTCCCTACTCGGAGCCCTCGAGCACCTTCACGCGGCGGGGTGGGCCGTCTTCGCCACCTCGAGTCACGGCGCCACCTCGATCTTTGACGTGAAGTTCCCCCCTCGCACGGTGCTGGTGCTCGGCTCCGAGGCCCACGGCGTCCGCGGCGAGATCGTGCAGGGGGCAGACGCGCGCCTCGTCGTCCCGGGCACCTCGGCCGTGCAGTCGCTGAACGTCGCCGCCGCGAGCGCTGCGATGCTCTGCGAGGGGTTCCGGCAGCTCGGCCCGCGGGGGGGCCGGTGAGACCCGAGTGGGAGCGCCTGCGCCGCCCCACGACCCGGTCTACGATCCCGCGATGGCCGCGTGGGTCTGGCAGGGCAGGGGGCCTCCGCTCGTGGCGCTGCACGGCTTCGGAGGCGATGGACGAGACTTCGAGGCCCTCGCCGAGCGTCTGTCGGGGATCGAAGTGCTGGCGCCAGAGCTCGCAGGTCACGGGCGGCGGGCGGATGCGCCCGAGAGCGAGTATCTCCTCGACGCGCAGGCCGGGCGCCTCGGAGAGCTCGTGGCGGCGCGCCTCGGCGGGTCCCGTACGCCGACTGGTGCGCCTCGCGTCGTGGTGCTGGGTTACTCGATGGGTGGGCGGATCGCCGCGCTCGCGGCCTTCCGCGGCTTGCTCCCCGCCTCGGCGCACCTCGTGCTCGTCGGCGCGCATCCCGGGCTCCTCAGCGACGCCGAGCGGGCCCAGCGGCGCGCTGACGACGCTCGCCTGGCCGACGCCGCAGAGGTGGATCCCGCGGCGTTTCTAGAGGCGTTCTCGGCTTCACCGCTGCTGAGGAGCCAGGCCTCACAGCCCGAGCCCTGGCGAAGCCGACGGCTCGCCCGCCGCCGCCTGGGTCCCGCGTCCGGCGCGGCGCTCGCTGCCTCGCTCCGCGTCGCCGGCACGGCGGAGCAGCCGGCGCTCCTCGATCTGCCCGCGCCGGAGCTGAGCGTCAGCCTCGTTACAGGCGCCGACGACACCAAGTTCACGGCGCTCGCGCGGCAGTGGGCCGGCCGGCATCCCGGCTGGGCGGTTCACGTGCTGCCGGGCGGACACGCCTGCCACCTCGAGGCCACGGACGCCCTGGCAGGCGTCCTGCGCCCGCTCTTGAAGGGTTAGAGAAGGCGGGGACCGGGGCCGGAAGTCCTCGGTTTTTGCCGTGGGCGGTCAATCATGCGAACCCTTCTGGGTGCTGAGTGCGCTCATCGTCTGGACGCTTCTCCTCGCGCCGCCTCCCGGGCGCCAGCGGTCGCTCGGCGCCTCGGACCTCGAGCAGCTCCGGGTGTGCTCGGAGCGGCCCGCCCCGACTCGGGACATACCGCTCGCGGGCCAACTGCGCTGGCGCCGTTTGGGCGGCGGGGACGTTGGCGAGGCCGCCGGCCCCCGGGCGGACCCCTACCTGTGGCTGCCGGACGACGGAGGGCTGCCAGAGGGACACCTCTTGCTCAGCTTCGACGACGGGCCGGACCGGCGCGCGACGCCTCGCATCCGCGCGGTGCTCGCGGCGTGCGGGATCCGCGCCCACTTCTTCGTGCCGGGCACCCGGCTCGTGGGCCCGGGCGGGGCTTGGGCGCGCACCGAGGTGACAGGACTGGTCGCCGAGGGGCACGTCGTGGGGAGCCACAGCCACCGCCACCCCTCGTTCAGTCGGCAGCTGCTGTTCCGGAAGCAGCGGCACCGCGAGATCCAGCGGGGACACGAGCACCTTCGGCGGGCGCTCGGGGCGCCAGTGGACCTCTTTCGCTTGCCTTACGGGGACGGCGCCGATGACTCGGTGGTGCTCCTCGCGGTCTGGGAGATGGGTCTCGTCAACATGCACTGGAACCTCAGGAGCGGAGACACCCGCGACCTGGACACGCGGGCCCCCGGGTTTCAGGGGCTCTCGCCGGCGCGCCTTCAGGCGCAGGTCATGCGCTCGCTGGAGCGATCGCGGCGCGCTGGGGAGCGCCTCGGGCACGGCATCGTCACGTTCCACGACACCAACTACCGCACGGCGCTCATGCTCCCCGCATTGCTCGGCCACCTCGTCGCCGAGGGCTACACCTTCGTGCGGTTGGTCGGTCCGGCGATCTCGAGGCAGGGCGAGGAGCCGCCGAGTCGGCTTCCACCCCGACCCGGCGCCGGCCTCTCGACAGGATCGCCGTGACCAGCCTCCTGCCCGTGGTGGCGGTGCTCCTCGGGCTCGGGCCCGTCCCGCCCGGGAGGACCCGCACGCTCTCTCCGCGCGACCTGGAGCTCCTCGAGGTTTGTGCGAAGGGGCGGCGGGTCGACGTACCCCTCGCCGACGTGGTCGAGTGGCGGCGCCATCGCGGGCGGGCGTACCGCGTGCTCCCGCCAGACGCGGGCCTACCCGAGGGACACATCGCGTTCACGTTCGACGACGGGCCCGACGAACGCGCCACACCGAAGATCCGGGCGGTGCTCGGGGCGTGCGGGGTCTACGGGCACTTCTTCATCCCCGGGACGCGCGTCTTCGGCCCGAAGGCTCCCTGGGCGATCGCCGAGCTCAAAGGCCTCATTGCGGAGGGGCACGTGATCGGGACCCACAGCTTCTCGCACCCCTCCTTCACCCGTGGGGTCGTCACGGCGCGGGCGCGCCGCAGGGAGCTGCTCCGTGGGCGGGAGGCGCTTCGGGGCGCGCTGGACGTGGAGTCGCCGCTGTTTCGTCTGCCGTACGGGGAGGGCCACTGGGACGGGGAAGTGCTCGCTGAGGTGAGCCGCGCCGGCCTCGTGAATCTCCACTGGAACATCACCAGTGACGACGCCAAGGACAAGGACCCCCGGCGACCCGGCTTTCAGGCCCTTACCGCCGAAGAGGTGCTGGCGAGGATCGAGCGCTCTCTCGCGTATTCGCGCCGGCCTGGCGAGCAGCTCGGCCACGGTGTGGTGGTGGTACACGACACGAACTACCGAGTGGCGGCGCTGCTCCCGACGCTGCTCAACAGCCTCGTGACGAGGGGCTATACCTTCGTGCGCCTGGTCGGGCCGCTCGAGGCGCCGCGCCTACCCGAGGCGCCTTCCGGTGTGGCGCGTCGCCCGTAGGGTCGTTCGTGGGAGGGCCCGCAGCCCTGGTCCTCGAGAACCTCAGTTGTCGAGCGTGACCGTGAGGTCAAACGGCCCGGAGCCGCCCCAGCCATCGACGACGACGTAGTAGGTGGTCCCGCCGACGAGGTCGAACGGCGCCTCGCCGTCGTAGAAGAGGTCCTCGGCGCCGATGCACCCGTCCGTGGGCGGACACGAGGTGGCGAGATAGAGGATGGTGGGCTCGTCGTCGGGGGCGGTCGGCAGCCCGAAGACGTAGGTACCGGAGACCTGCGGGGTGAACGAGTAGACCACGTCGGGGTGGCTCTGGCCCCAGGGACCGCTGAAGGTGGTGTCGTCGGTGCACGTGAAGTAGTCGTCCGTGGCGGCCTCGGTGGACCCGCTGATCGCCACGGGCACCGCGCCGAGGTCGATGACGCCGTCACAGGTGTCGTTCTCAGGAGCTCCCTGGCAGGTGCCGCCGCTCACGCAAGTGTGCTGATCGGCGCACTCGCACGGTGTGCCACAACCCGACACGTCGTCGCCGCAGAGGTCGCCCTGAACCCCGTCCTCGCAGGTCGGGATGCAGACTCCGGTCACCGTGATCTGGAAGTCGCCGGTGACGTTGCTGGTGTTGGACCAGCCGTCCACGAAGATGAAGACGGACTGCCCGTTCTCCAACTGCACCTTCACCGTCTCGCTCACGCCGCTCGCGTCTTCCGCGGCGAGGCAGCTGCCGCTCGGGTCTTCACACGAGGTGGTCACGTAGACGAGGGCGTCGAAGCCCTCCACGTTCACGGTGTAGACACCGGCCTCACCGGCCTCGAACACGAAGACCCGGTCGGTAGACGCTCCGCCCCCGCTCTCGGCCTGGGGACCGCACGCCTTGGTGAGCGAGGTCAGGCTGGAACCAACCTTGGTGGTGCCCTCGACGGTCACATTGAGATCGAGCGGGACGGCGTCGCCGCACGACTCGCCGGGTCCTTTCGGCTCACAAAACTTGTTCACGCAGTTCTCGCCGTCGCCGCACTTGCAGGTCCCGCCGCACCCGTCGTCGCCGCCGCACGCGCCGGCGTCGCACGTCGGGAAGCAAGGCGCCGAGATCGTGAGCTCGTACTGCCCGCTGAAGTCGCTGAAGTTGCTGTAGCCGTCCACCACGATCCAGACGGACTCACCCGCGTCGAGCGAGACCGTGAGCTCCTCGAGGCTGCCGCTGGAGCTGTCGTCGTAGCCGAGGCAGCTGCTGGCCGCCGGTTGCTCACAGGTCTCGGTCACGTACAGGAGGCTGTCGAACTCTCCGACGAGGCCCACCGTGTAGATCGCGGTGTCAGGCGCAGTGAAGCGGTAGACGTGATCGCGTGACGTGCTGCCTTTCTCGCTCGAGTTACTGCAAACGCCGCTGGGGAGCGTGAAGCCGAGCCCGCCCGTGCTCGTGTCTCCCGTGATCGCGACGGGCGCCTCATCCAGCTCGAACGCATCGCCGCACCACTCGCCGGTCTCGAACGGCGCGCAGAAGTTGTTGCCGCAATAGCTGCCGTCTTGGCACGCGCCGCAGTCGAGGCCGCAGGGGTCAGTGCCGCACTGGTCCGGAGCGCACACGCCCTCGCAGCAGGTCGCAGTGACGGAGAAGTCGAAGTCGACCGGCGACGAGGCGCTCCACTCGTCGAAGACCAGATAGTAGGTGGTGCCTTCGGTGGGCTCGAGCGTGTAGGACGAGGACGGCTGCTCGAGGCAGGACTCGACCGTGGCCTCGCAGCCGTTGCCCATGTCTTGGAGGACGATGAGGTCCAGGGAGGCGGTGTGTTGGAAGATCACCTTGTTGGCCGACTGTGCCGTGAACCCGAGCGTGAGCTCCGGCGCGTCGCCATAGTTGTCCGAGGCCCAGTCCTGACAGGGATACTTCGAGAAGGCCGAGGTGGCGCCGGGAGAGGCGTTCGAGAGCTTCGTGAGCGTCTCACCGCAGCTCAGGGTGTGCGCGGGGCTGCACTCGGTGGGTAGGACCTCGCAGCTCCCCTCGATGCAGAAGGTGCCGCTCTCGCACACACCGCAGCTGCCACCGCACCCGTCGTCCCCGCATGACTTGCCGTCGCACACCGGGGTGCAGCAAGTGACCTTCACGTCGAAGCTGGGGTCGATCGGGCTGAACGACGACCAATCGTCGAAGACCAGGTAGTAGGTGGTCCCCGTCGTGGCAGGGAAATTGGTCTTGGAGGCCCCTTGCAACAAGCACCCTGTAGGCGAATCGACGCAGCCGCCGCCTTCGTCGGCGAGGACGAACAAGTCGACGCTGGCGTCGGTGGTCACCGTGACCACTTGATCCTCGGGCGTCGTGAACTCGAGCGCGATCTCGGGGGCGTCGGCGTAGTCGTCGCTGGACCACTTCTGGCAGGAGTACTTAGAGAACGCGAGCGTGGAGCCGTCCATCAGGTTCGAGAGGCCGGTCAGCGACTCGCCACAGCCGATGGTCTGGATCGGCGTGCACTCTGTCCCAAGGGTCTGACACGAACCCTCCACGCAGTACTCGTCGGCGGCGCACCCACAGGTGCCACCGCAGCCGTTGTCCTCGCCGCAGGCCTTACCCACGCAGGTCGTCTCGCAGCAGTCGAAGCTGACCGTGGTGCTGGCGACCGGGGTGTCACCGTCCCAGGCGTCCACCACGATCACGTAGGTCTCGCCGCTCTTGACCGAAATCTGCGCTGAGCTGGTCTCGCCGGCGATGCACTCCCCGGCGCTGTCGCCGCAGCCGCCTTCGAAGATCATGAGATCCATGTCGGCAGAGGTCTCCGACACCGTGAGCGAGAGGTCCGCCGTGGGCACGAACACGAACACCAGCTCCCCTCCCTCGGAGTAGTCGTCTGTGGAGAAAGGCTGGCAGGAGTAGTCGCCGAACTTGGACGTGGTGCCGGCGTTGGACAGGGTGAATGTCTGGCCGCAGCTCACCGTCTTGGTGATGACGCAGCCGTCGATGGTGCCCCCGCCATCCGTACCATCGCTCGCGTCCTTGCCATCGGTGCCGTCCGTGGCGTCCGTGCCGTCTGTGGCGTCCGTGCTGTCGCTGGCGTCGGTGACGTCTGTGGTGTCCGTGCTGTCGCTGGCGTCGGTGACGTCGCTTGCGTCGGTGACGTCGCTTGCGTCGGTGACGTCGCTTGCGTCGGTGACGTCGCTTGCGTCGGTGACGTCGGTGACATCCGAACCGTCGGTGCCGTCCGAACCGTCTGTGGCGTCCGTGCTGTCGCTGGAGTCGGTGGTGTCGGTGGTGTCGGCGTCGCCGCCGTCTCCGGCGGCCGTGGCGTCGCTGCCGTCACTCGAGTCGGAACCGTCGCCGTCGCTGCCGCCGGTAGTGTCGGGGACTGGCGTTGCGCCATCAGTGCCATCGCTGGCTTCGCCGCCGCTCGCCGCACACGCCCCTACGAACAAAGCGGCGCCCGCCGCTAGAAACACCGTCTTCAGCATGACCGTCCTCCAGCGCGTCCGCGCTCCGAGGCGAACCCTACGGCCAGTGCAATCCGGGGTCCAGGGCTAAGTCGCGGTCGTGCTCCCTGGGCTTCAGGGCCCCCCCGGGACCGGGCATGTCGCTGTGAGCGCGTCTGCCATGACGCGCTCGGCCCAGGGGGCGTTGGCGGCCGCTGCCTTGGCGAAGCGGGCGCTGAAGTCGGCCGAGTCCTTGAACCCGTGCTGCACGTCGAGAGCGGCGACACCGTCCCGATCTTGGCGCCTCAGGATGCAAGCGCGCGCCCGGAACGCCGTCTCGAGGGCCGCCTCCTCCGCGCTGCTGCTCGCCGGTGAGGGGGGCGCGGTGGGAGGCGCCGTCCCGGGCGGGGCCGGAGTGGGGGGAGGCGCCGTGGGCTCTCCGGAGGTCCCTTCCGGAGGCGGCGGTGCGTTCTTCGGCTCGGGCGAGGGGGTGGCCGGTTCCGCGCGCGGACTCTCCGCCGAGGCGGGCTCCGCGGCCGTCTCAGGCGCCTTCGAGCAGGCCAGGAGCGCCAACACCAGCGCCGCGCAAGTAAAGCGGGTGACCCTCATCGTCCCTTCCAAACCGGTGGCCGTTTCTGGAGAAAGGCCATGACGCCTTCCGCGGCGTCTTCGGCCAGTGTGTTCATCGAGAGCGCGAGCTGCAGGTGCCGGAGCGACTCCTCGAGGCTCATGTCCTCCGTGTGGCGCAGGGCCTCGAGACCCAGCCGCATCACGGCGGGGCTCTTGGCGGCGAGCCCTTGGGCCAGCTCGGCGACGCGGGTGTCGAGCGCCTCGGGCGCCATGGCGTCATTGATGACTCCGAGCGCCTTCGCCTCGCGCGCGTCGAGCCGCCGACCGGTGAGCATGAGCTCCACCGCGACCTTGCGGGGCACGCTCCGGGTGAGGATGGCGCTGATCATCATGGGGAAGAGGCCCACGTCCAGCTCCGGGCACCCGAAGCGCGCGTCCTCGCGCGCTACCGTGAGGTCGCACGCCAACGCCAGCCCGAAGCCGCCGCCGAGCGCGTCGCCGTTTACGCGCGCGATCGTGGGCTTGCCCAGCTCCCGCAGCTCGAGGAGCAGCTCGGCGAAGCCGCCGCGGCGGTGGTGGAGCCCAAGAATCCCGCCGCCCCCGGCCCCTGGCGAGAGATCGCCGCCGGCTGAGAACACGCGGTCGCCGGCGCCGGTGAGCATGACCACCCGCACTGCCTCGTCCGCCCGAGCCCGGGCGAGGCCTTGGCGGAGGCGCTCGATGACCGTGTCGTTCAGCGCGTTTCGCCGGGCGGGCCGATCGATCGTGATCGTCGCGACGCCGTCAGCGCTCTCGAAACGAACCTCCTCGGGTGCTGCGTCCGTCACTCGGCAGGCTCCTCGGGTGAGAACAGGCCGCCTGCATAGACCGCGTGCCCGGCGAGCTCTTC
The DNA here is from genome assembly GCA_005776725.1 of Pseudomonadota bacterium. Lineage (GTDB taxonomy): Bacteria > Myxococcota_A > UBA9042 > SXOO01. Next base: position 9,811 of record SXOO01000115.1, read on the forward strand.
TTCGATCCGAAGGAGCTGGTTGTACTTGGCGACGCGCTCGCTTCGGCAGGAGGAGCCGGTCTTGATCTGCGCCGTGTTCATGGCGACGGCGAGGTCGGCGATTGTGGTGTCTTCCGTCTCGCCGCTCCTGTGGCTCATGATGGTCCCGTAGCTGGCGCGCTGGGCGAGCTGGACGGTCTCCATGGTCTCGGTGAGCGTGCCAATCTGGTTCGGCTTCACCAGGATCGCGTTGGCGACGCCGCGGCTGATGCCCTCCTCGAGGCGCTCCGCGCTGGTGACGAACAGGGCGTCACCGACGAGCTGCACCTCATCCACCAGGGCCTCGGTGAGCGCCTTCC
>SXOO01000116.1 GCA_005776725.1 Pseudomonadota bacterium
CGACACCTCCGACCGGCTCTACCTCGAGCCGCTCACGTTCGAGGACGTGCTGGAGATCGTGCGGAAGGAGCGCCCGCGCGGCGTCATCCTGCAGTTCGGTGGCCAGACGCCGTTGCGCCTCGCCGTGGCGCTCGAGGCCGCCGGCGTGCCGATTATCGGCACCTCCAGCGACAGCATCGACCGCGCCGAGGACCGGGCGCGCTTCAACGCGCTCATCGAGACGCTCGGCTTGCGCCAGCCGGTGGGCGGTCTCGCCACCACTCCCGACGAGGCGGCCGCGCTGGCCGAGCGGATCGGCTTTCCGGTGCTCGTGCGCCCCAGCGACGTGCTGGGCGGGCGCGCGATGGAGATCGTCCACGACACCGCGTCGCTCCGGCACTACATGGCCACGGCGGTGCGGGCCTCTCCAGACCACCCGGTGCTGGTAGACGCGTTCCTCGAGGACGCCATCGAGGTAGACGTCGACGCGATCGCAGACGGCCAACAGGTGGTCCTGGGCGGCATCCTCGAGCACGTCGAGGAGGCTGGCGTCCACTCCGGCGACAGCGCCTCGGTGCTGCCCCCGTACTCGCTCGACCCGGCTGTGATCCGGGAGATCCGGGTCAGCACGCACAAGCTCGCGCTGGCCCTCGGGGTGCGCGGGCTCGTGAACGTGCAGTTCGCCGTGAAGGACGGGCAGGTCTACGTCATCGAGGTCAACCCCCGGGCCAGCCGCACCGTGCCCTTCGTCAGCAAGGCGATCGGCGTGCCGCTCGCCAAGCTCGCGGCGCGCGTGCAGGCGGGCGCCACGCTCGTGGAGCTGGGCTTCGTCAGCGAGGTCCACCCCCGGCACGTCGCCGTGAAGGAGGTGGTGCTGCCGTTCAAGCGCTTCCCCGGCAACGACGTGATCCTGGGCCCTGAGATGCGGTCCACTGGCGAGGTCATGGGCCTGGACACCACGTGGCCCCTCGCGTTCGCGAAGGCGATGCTGGCCACGGGGAGCGCGCTACCGCTCGAGGGCGCGGTGTTCGTGAGCGTGGCAGCCCGTGACAAAGCGGCGATCCTCGCCCCGGCGCGCCTCCTGCGCTCGCTGGGCTTCGAGGTGCTCGCCACCGAGGGTACGGCGCGGTTCCTGCGGGAGAACGGCGTGCCCGCCGAGCGGATCCCGAAGGTGCACGAAGGGAAGGGGCCCCACATCGTCGAGCGCATGAAGCGGGGCAAGGTGCAGCTGGTGGTCAACACCACCGAGGGCCGCGTCGCTGTGCTCGACTCCTTTGCGATCCGCGAGACGGCGCTCTTCGGCGACATCCCGTACGTCACCACGGCGCGCGCCTTCGACGCCGTGGCCCGCGCCATCCAAGAAGTTCGGCGCGAGCCGCTCGGGGTCCGCCCCCTCCAGTCCTACTGAGGCGTCGCGCGAAGCTGCGCGTGCTCTCCGGCACCGCCGGGCCCTTCGCGACGCACGGGCGCCAATCCACTCGGGCGGGCTCGCGGCAGTGGCGCGGGTGGGCAACGCGATGTACAAGCAGTGCTGCTTCGAGCGACAGGAGTGCGTATGGCGGGCGAACGAGTGCCCATGACCCCGGAGGGGCAGCAGAAGTTGCGGTTGTGGCTCAAGGACCTGAAGGAGGTCCAGCGGCCGGCCGTGGTGGCGGCGATCGAAGAGGCTCGCGGGCACGGGGATCTTCGCGAAAACGCGGAGTACCACGCGGCCAAGGAGAAGCAGGGCATGATCGCGGCGCAGATGGTGATGATCGAGGACAAGCTGTCCCGCGCCCACGTCATCGATCCCTCCACCATGAGCGGCGCCAAGATCGCGTTCGGCGCCACCGTGAGCTTGCGCGACACTGCCACTGACGAAGAGACCACCTACAAGATCGTCGGGGGCGAGGAGGCTGACGCAGCCTTCGGGCTCATCTCGTACGACGCGCCGCTCGCTCGTGCCCTCATGGGCAAGGAAGAGGGCGACGAGGTGAAGTTCAACGCCCCCAAGGGCAAGCGCACGTTCGAGGTCCTCTCGGTCGAGTACAAGTAGCTCGTGGACGCTGCGGTCGAGTCACGTGGCGGGGCATCAGGGTCGGCCTGCCGTCGACACCCAGATCGCGCGGCCGTAGACCTCTGCATCGAGTGCAACGCAGACCTCTGCCTCGTGTGCTCCCGGACGCTGGCCGGGGACTCGCTGTGCCCCGAGCACTACGCCGCGCGTTACCGAAAGCGCCGCCGCCTCGGCTGGCTCGCGGGCGTCGCCGCAGTGGTGGTGGCGGCGCTGGGCAGCTGGGCCGCGATCCGGTCACTCCGGGCCGAGAAGGCCGAGGCCGAGCGCTACGGTGAACAACGAGCCGCCATAGAGCAGCTGCGCGCGGCGCTTCAGAAGGACGTCTGCAATCGCCAGAACGCCCGCGACCTGGCGTCGCTCCTGGACGACACGGGCCACCCCGGCGAAGCGGCCTACGCCCTCGACGCCACGGTCGGCTCTTGCCCCCCGGACCTCGAGACCACCCGCGAGGCGCTGCGCCTTCACCGAGTCGCGGGTAACCGGGCACGCGCGGGCGAGCTGGCCGAGCACGTGGTCACGAACCACCCCACCGACGCAGAGGGATACGCCACACGCGGGCTCATTCGCCTCGAGAACGGTGACGAGCGCGGGCTCTCCGATCTGCGGCAGGCCGTGGCTCTGGACCCTGGCAACATCGACGCGGCGAAGGGGCTCGCGGGGCGCATCGAGTCCAGTGATCCCTGCGGCGCCGCCAACGTGCTGGATGATCTCACCGGCTTCCGCAGCACGGACGACGAGACGGCGCTCCGCGCCCGAAGCAGACGCCTGCGGGATACGGGCAAGTGTCGCCGGGAGCGTATCGAGGGTGGGACGGCGGTGGTCCCCTTCGATCGCCGCAACGACGTCCTCATCGTGAACGTCGTCATCGGCGGCGAGCCCGCCCGCCTCCTCCTCGACACCGGAGCGTCGATGGTCGCGCTCACCGCCGAGTTCGCCGAGCGCGCGGGGCTCGACTGGCGCGAGAACGAGACCTTCTGGGTCGGCACCGCGGGCGGCGTCACCCGGGCGCGGCGCATCCGCCTCGAGAGCGTGGCCCTGGGCGGTGCGCGGGTCGAAGGTGTGCAGGGCGCCGTGGTCCCGGCCATGTCGCGCGACGACGGCGTGGACGGGCTCCTCGGAAATACGTTCCTGTCGCACTTCGAGGTCTCCGTGGACGCGGCAGCGCGCAGGGTGCGGCTGTCCAAGAAGTCCGAGTGAGCGGCGCGCTCCCTGTCCTGGTCCACCCGCCCTTCGCGGACCCCACGCAGCCCTATGTGAGCCTGCCCACGCTCAAGGGGTGGCTGGGCGCCAAGGGGATCGCGGTCCGCGTGCTGGATCTCAACGTCCGAGCCGCCCACCACCTCTTCGACGAGGCGGCCCTGGCGGGCTGGGTCAAGCGCCTCGGGGAGCGACTGGCCACGCTGGACCGCGCGACGTCTCTGTCGGCCGAGGAGGCGCACGAGCTCACCGTCTTGGCAGGAGCCCGCCGCGCGGCCGAGCTGTGCCTGGCCATGGATCCGTCGCCGCTCGAGGTGCTCCGCTCCGAGCGTTTCTACGACCCGCAGCAGTACGAGTGGGCACGGCAGCGCAGCGACGCCGTGTTCGAGCTCCTGAGCGCCGTGGCCTTCCCGTTTCGTTATGGGTGGAACCACGTCACGCACCACACGGTGCCCTGGAGCTTCGAGCTCCTGGCCAGCTACTGCACGGAGCACCGCTCGCCGCTCGCCGCGTTCTATCGCGCTGCGGTTCGCGCTCTGCCGGCCCACACCCCGTTCGTGGGCGTGTCGGTGGCCTTTCCGTCGCAGCTGCCCGAGGCGCTGGCCTTGGTGCAAGTGGTGCGCGAAGAGCTGCCGGGCGCGTTCACGGCCCTGGGCGGACCCGCGATCCACCAGGTGGTGGTGCACTACGACGCCCAGCAACGGGCTCGGATACTCGAGCGCGTGGACGCCATCGGCCTCTACGAAGGCGAGGCGCTGCTGGAGCGACTCCTCCCCATGCTGGTCGCCGGGCGGCGCGAGCTCGGGACCGTGCCCAACCTGCTCGCGATGGGGCCCGCGGGACCCGTCCTCGGCCCCCGCTGGACGCTGCTCCCCAAGGACAGCCCGGCGCCGGACTACGACGATCTCGACCTCGACAGCTACCTGGCGCCGTCGCGCACTCTGCTCTACGCCCCTACGCGGGGCTGTTACTGGGGGCGTTGCTCCTTCTGCTACTACGGGCTGGCGGAGACCTCCACTGCGGCCTACCGCGAGGTGCCGCCCGACGTCGCTGCGACGCAGCTCCGTGCGCTGACCGAACGCCACGGGGCGCGGCACGTGTATCTCTCCTGTGACGTGCTCTCGCCCTCGTACGCCGTGCGCCTCGCCACCGCGCTGGTGGAGCAGGGGGTGGAGCTCACGTGGTCCAGCGACCTCAAGATCGAGCGCTTCTTCACGGACGAGCGCTGCACGCTGCTCTACCGCTCGGGCCTTCGCGCGGCGGCATTCGGGATCGAGAGCGGCTCGGACCGGATCCTCACGCTCATCGACAAGGGCTGCGACCGCGCCACACTCACGGCCGTCAATCGAAGAGTCCACGCGGCCGGGATCGCCACGGAGTGGATGGCGTTCACTGACCACCCGGACGAGACCGTGGACGAGGCGCTCGAGACCATCGAGTGGGTGGCCGAGGAGCAGGGGGCCATCGACCTCTTCATCGTGGGTCAGTTCGGGCTCGAGCGCGGCTCGCTCATCGCCCAGCACCCCGAGCGCTACGGCGTGGCCGAGGTGCGCTACGCTCAGGGTGACGACCTGCGCCTCTACGCGCAGTACGTGCCGATCTCCGCACCGCGCACCCCAGAGGAGACGGCACGCATCGACTCGGTCCTCGCGGCGGTCTCCGCGCGTTACTCCCTGCGCCCGTATCCGTGGGCGGGCGCCAACAGCACCCACCACACGCTGCTCTGGGTGCTGCGACGCGGGCAGGGCGCGCTCCGCCGCGACGCCCAAGGGCTCCTCCCACTGCCGCGTGCGCCCAGCGTGCCCGGTCTCCCGAGGCGCCTTCGCCGGGACCCGGGGGCGCTCGCGGAGCGGGTCGAGGGGTTTCGACGCCGATACCTCGCGCGCGCCCTCTACACCACGCTCCCCGGGGCGCCGCAGCTCTTGGAGCTGTCCTACACCGACTACCTCGGGGCGGTGGCGCTCGAACCCGCGCTCGACTGAGCAACCGTCCAGAAGGCTTCCACGATCGCGGCGCCCACGACGTTCTGCGCCTCGACATCGGAGGCGCGCTCGGCTAGGGTCGCGGCTTCACATTGGACCAAGGGCCTGGAATGTCAGAAATCGCCGTAAAACCGACACTTTGGAAGCAGTTGACCGGCTTCGACAAGGTCTTCTGGCTTTGCATCTTCATGGAGCTCATGGAGCGCATGGCCTACTACGGCGTGCGGCTGATCGTGCCCGTGTACCTCGTGCTCGGTACCAGCGCCGGCGGCCCCGGTCTCTCCCACGTGGAGAAGGGGACGATCCTGGCCGCGTGGGGAGCCATGCAGTCGTGGCTGCCCACCTTCGCCGGCGGCTTCTCCGATCGCTTCGGATACAAGCGCACCATCGCCGTCTCGGTGTTCCTCAAGACCTTCGGCTACGCGGGCATGGCGCTCGCCACCGACTTCTGGACCATGGTGCTCGGCACGCAGCTTCTGGCCGCCGGGACCGGGCTCTTCAAGCCCGGCATCCAGGGGACCATGGCGCACTCGATCGCCAAGATCCCGGGGCGCGAGTCCATGGGCTGGGGGCTCTTCTACCAGTCGGTCAATGTCGGCGCCGCGATCTCCGCGTATGTGCCGGCCTTCACCCGCGACCTCTACCCCGAGAGCGACCCCTTCCGCTGGCACAGCGTCTTCATCGCGTGTTCGCTCATCGTGCTCTCGAACATCCTGGTGCTCTTCTTCTACGACGACCCGAAGGACGAGCGTCACTCCGAGAAGGACGAGCGCGGCGTGGGCAAGTTGATCACGGACTCCATCCGGGACCTGTTCTCCAGTCCGCGGCTCCTCGGCTTCATCTTCATCTCAGCCGGCTTCTGGTTCGCCTTCCACCAGCTGTTCGACATGCTGCCGAACTACGTGGACGACTGGACGGACAGCACGGTCCTGAAGCGTCAGGTGGGCGAGGCCTTTGGGATCGACAGCTGGATCGCGGAGGCCAACGCCGGGGTCAACATCCCGCAGGAGCGGCTCCTCAACATCAACGCCATCATGATCATGTTCACCATGTTCATCTTCGCGTGGCTGTCCGGGAAGGTCCGTGTGCTCACCTCCACCATCATCGGGATGTTCATCGCCTGCATGGCCTTCGGTTTCTTCGTGGTCTCGGCCAACGTCTGGATCGTGCTGCTCGGCGTGGTGGTCTTCACCGTGGGCGAGATGCTCTCGTCGCCGAAGCGGCAAGAGTACATGGCGTCGCTGGCCCCCCCCGGTAAACGCGCGCTCTTCCTCGGCTACGCCAACATGCCGGACGGCATTGGCTGGGTGCTCGGTAGCCTCGTCGCTGGCGGCGTCTACGAGGCGAAGGGCGACAAGGTCAACCTCGTGAAGAAGCTGCTCGCCACGCAGGACACGCCGGCCGCCGAGTCCGCGGCTCGCGGCTGGGTCGAGTGGCTGCAGAACACGCATGCCAGCATCGCGGGGCTCGCAGAGGCTGCGCGCGACAAGGCACTCGAGGCCGCCGGCACCACCATGGGCACCATGGAGGAGATCGCGAAGAACCTCGTCACCGCGCTGAAGCTCCCCGAGGGCACCGCGCTCGACGTGGGGATCCAGAAGCTCGCCACGGTGGTCCAGGCCGGCAACGAGGCCATCCTCATCGAGGTCGTGCCGCGGGCCAACATGGTCGACTACGCCGTCAAGGCGATCCCCACCCTGCCGGACGGCACCGTCACCACCGCGGCCACCCTGCGCGACCACCTCTTCGCCGTCCACAGCCCTGGTCAGGTCTGGTACTCGTTCATCGTCGTGGGCCTCGTCTCCACAGTGCTCATGATCGGATACGACTTCCTGATCCGGCGCGCGGACAAGGCGGCGGCGCGCTGAACATGCGGGACGCCATCCTCATCCTCGACTTCGGGAGCCAGACCACCCAGCTGATCGCCCGCCGGGTGCGTGAGGCTGGAGTGTTCTGCGAGATTCACCCGTTCTCGAAAGCAGAGGCTGCGCTGGCGGCACTGGCACCGCGCGGCGTCATCCTGTCCGGCGGGCCGGCCAGCGTCTACGACGAGGGCGCGCCCGGTTATCCGGAGGCGCTCCGCGGGGTCGAGGTCCCGATGCTCGGCATCTGCTACGGAATGCAGCTGCTCACGGTGGTGCACGGCGGCCGAGTCGAGGGCAGCGCCCACCGGGAGTTCGGGCGGGCGGAGCTGCGCTTCGAGGCCGACGCAGGAGGTCCGTTCCAGGGGCTCCGGGAAGAGACGGTGTGGATGAGCCACGGGGACCGCCTCACCGCGCTCCCCGAGGGCTTTCGGCCGGTGGCCACCACGGCGAACGGCGTCGTGGCGGCCATGGCGCACGTGAGCCTTCCGCGCTACGGGGTGCAGTTCCACCCCGAGGTGGTCCACACCCCGTGCGGCGCAGTCCTGCTGAAGCGCTTCGTCCACGACGTCTGTGGTCTCAGCACCGGCTGGACCATGGCAGCGTTCGTCGACGAGGCGGTCACAGCGCTGCGGGCGCGGCTGGGCAACAGCCACGTCCTCTGCGGCCTCTCCGGGGGCGTGGACTCGGCCGTGGTGGCGGCGCTCCTCCACCGTGCCATCGGACCGCGCCTGCACTGCGTGCTCGTCGACAACGGCCTGCTCCGGCACGGCGAGGTCGAGGACGTGCGCGAAGCCTTCGCTCAGAGCGGCGCCGGCGCCCTCGACCTCACAGTGGTCGACGGCGCGGACGCGTTCTTCTCCGCGCTCGAAGGCGTTGAGGACCCCGAGGTCAAGCGCAAGCGCATCGGCCACACCTTCATCGAGCTGTTCGAGACCGCCGCGCGCCGCATCGAGAGCACGCTCGGCCAGAAGATCGAGTATCTGGCCCAGGGCACCCTCTACCCCGACGTGGTCGAGTCCGTGCCCGTTCGCGGGGGACCGTCCGTTACGATCAAGAGCCACCACAACGTGGGCGGCTTGCCGGAGCGCCTCGGCTTCTCGTTGGTCGAGCCGCTGTGGGAGCTGTTCAAGGACGAGGTGCGCCTGCTCGGGGCCGAGCTCGGGCTCCCGAAAGTCGTGGTCCAGCGCAAGCCGTTCCCGGGGCCGGGCCTCGCCGTTCGGGTGTTGGGCGAGGTCACGCGGGAGAAGGTGGACATCGCGCGCCGCGCGGACCGGATCGTCCGCGA
>SXOO01000117.1 GCA_005776725.1 Pseudomonadota bacterium
AGATCCTGAATGCGCACCGGAGCAGGCGTCCGAAGGCACTCGCCGCTCAGGCGGTCGAGACGGGGACCCGGGCGACTAGAGGCCGAACAAGTCGCTCAACCTGACGCGACTTCGCCGCGCAGGTTAGCTTCGGGTGTTCGGGGGGAGGATGAACGCGCTCCGCATTCGGGGATCGGTGTGGATGGGCCTGAGGAAGCGCGGATTTCTGTGCACGCCGACGGCGGAGCGGCCATCGGCGACAGGGGTCGGCTGTCGGAGTGGGTCCATGGATCGCCGAGCGGGCGCGCGGATGGATGGCGGCCAAACGCCAGGACGTCATGCGGACTGAGACCGTGTACGAGATCGACGGGCGCCACTTCTCGACTCTCGAGGAGCTCTTCGCAGTCATCGGCCGAGTGCTCACACCGGGCGCTTCCTGGGGGCACAATCTGGACGCTTTCAGCGACATTCTGCGTGGCGGGTTCGGGACGCCGGAAGGGGGCCTTGTACTCCGGTGGACGCACTCGGAGGAGTCTCGGCTACGCCTTGGGCACCCGGAGACCGTCAAACAGCTGAAGCTCCGCCTGGCTCGATGCCACCCCTCCAACCGGGCCTTGGTTGCGGCCGACCTGAAAGCGGCACAAAGTGGCGCTGGTCCCACTGTGTTCGACTGGTTGGTGGAGATCATCCGCGATCATGGCCCTGGGGGAGAACAGGAAGACGATGGAGTCACACTTGAACTGGCGTAGCGGGGCACATCACAACGGCCTGCACGGCGTGTGGAGGACCCGATGAATCTGGGTGCATTTTCGATCAGCCTCGCGGTGAAGGACATCGCCGCGTCCAGAGCCTTCTACGAGAAGCTGGGCTTCACCGTCTTCGGCGGCAAGCAGGAAGACAATTGGCTCATCCTGAAGAGCGGCACCACGCTGATCGGGCTCTTCCAGGGCATGTTCGAGAAGAACATGCTCACGTTCAATCCAGGGTGGGACTCGGATGCCAAGGCCATCCCGGGCTTCACGGATGTGCGCAAGATCCAGGAGCAACTGGTCGAGCAGGGCGTGGAGCTCGGTGAGAAGGCCGACCCGGCGACGTCTGGCCCGGCCTACATCACCCTGACCGATCCGGATGGCAACCCCATCCTCCTCGACCAACATCTCTAGGCAGTTCAGCTCGTTCGAGCCCACCGCCCCGCGCCCTTGCGGCTTCCGGGGTCCGAGGGGTAGAACGCCGGCCACCTCCCTTGACCCCGCCGCGCCGGCGAACGAGGCCCTGAATGACGCATGACGTGCTCCTCGGAGAGCCGCTGAAGCTGGACGACGTGGTCCAGGTGGCGCTGTACGGGGCCACGGCCGCGCTGAGCCCGGCGGCACGTCAGCGCGTGGCCGACTGCCGGCGTCACATCGACCACCACGTCGAGCACGGCGTGGACGCGCGTTACGGCATCGACACCGGCTTCGGCTTCCTCGCCGACGTGCGCATCAATCACGACCGAATCCGCGAGCTTCAGGAGAACCTCGTTCGCAGCCACGCCTGCGGTGTAGGCAACCCGCTGCCCGAGCCGGAGGTCCGCGCCATGATGCTCCTGCGGGCGCAGGTGCTGGCGCACGGCTACTCCGGTGTTCGGCCCGAGCTCATCGACCTCCTGGCCGCGTGCCTCCGCGAGGGGGTGCACCCCGTGATCCCGGAGAAGGGCTCGGTGGGCGCCTCGGGCGACCTCGCGCCGCTGGCGCACCTGGCGCTGGTGTTGATCGGGGAGGGCCACGCCACCTACCGGGGCGAGCGGATGCGCGGCGGTGAGGCCCTGGCGCGCGCGGGCCTGGTGCCGATCCGCCTGGAGGCCAAAGAGGGCCTCTGCCTCATCAACGGGACGCAGGCGATGACCGGGATTGGAGCATTGGTGCTCCACCGCGCCATCCGCCTGGCGAAGACGGCCGACCTCATCGGCGCGATGTCGCTCGAGGCGCTCACGGGCACGCCGCGGGCCTTCGACCCGCGGGTTCAAGCCGTGCGGCCGTTTCGCGGCCAGGCGGCCACGGCGCGCAACGTCACGCGGCTGCTCGAAGGTTCGGGGATCGTGGCGTCACACCGCGACTGCAAGCGCGTGCAAGACCCCTACAGCCTCCGGTGTATCCCGCAGGTGCACGGGGCTGTCCGTAACGTCTTGGAGCACGTCTCCGAGGTGCTGGGCGTGGAGGTGGACGCGGTCACGGACAACCCCATGGTCCTGGCGGACGGCGACATCATCAGCGGGGGCAACTTCCACGGGCAGCCGGTGGCGTTCGCGCTGGACTACCTGGCGATCGGGGTGGTGGAGCTTGCGTCCATCAGCGAGCGCCGGATCGAGCAGATGGTGAACCCGCACCTCAACGTGGGTCTGCCGGCGTTCCTCACGCCCGACGTGGGCCTCAACAGCGGGTTCATGATCGCTCAGGTCACGGCGGCCGCCCTGGTGAGCGAGAACAAGCGCCTCGCTGCTCCGGCCAGCGTGGACAGCATACCGAGCTCGGCGAACCGGGAAGACCACGTGTCCATGGGCACGCACGCGGCGGTGAAGGCGCGCGAGGCGCTGGCCAACGTGGAGATCGTGCTGGGCATCGAGCTGCTCTGCGCCGCTCAGGGCATCGACCTGAGGCGCCCGCTCACCGCCGGCCCCGGGATCGAGGCGGCGCACGCCGCGCTGCGGGCCCTGGTGCCGCGCCTCGAGCGCGACAGGGCTCTTTATGAAGACATCGAAGCGGCGCGGGTGCTCGTGTCGTCGGGAGCGCTTCTTGCAGCCGTTGAGGCGGTGGTTGGGGCGCTGGAGTAGCGCGTGGGAGGCACTGTGAGAACTGGCGTGTTGATGTGTGTGGCCTTGCTCGCCGGTGGCGTGGCACAGGCCGATACGTGGGGGATCCTCGAGCCCGTCGCCCGCGAGGTCGCGGCTAGCGACGCGCAGACCTACCGGGAGCTCCTACAGTCCGAGCTCTCCCGGCAGCTCGGAGGCGGTGCACAGGTCACGCTGATCACCGGCGCGTGCAGCGACGCGGGGTGCGCGCACCAGGCCGGTCAGCGCGCCGGGGTGGACTACGTGGTCACGCTCACGCTGGGCACGTTGGGCACGAAGCTGGTGGCCACGGCGGCCGTGGTTGACGTGGACGACGGCGCGACGCTGCGCTCCGAGCGAATGGCCATCGATCGGGTGGAAGACCTGGAGGCGGTGGCCACGCGCCTGGCGATCGCGTTCACCACGTCCAAGCACGTGAACGAAACGGCGGAGCTCGGCGCGATCACCAAGACAGAGGAGAGGCCGCCCACGCGTCGCCACGGCGACAGCGGCGTGTCGTTCCACATCAAGGGCGTGGTGCCGTTCGGGAGCGCGCTAGCGGACCACCAGTTCGGGATGGGCTTCGACCTGGGCTTTTGGTACGAGGCGCTCGCTTTCTCCATCGAGCCCCGCGTGGGCTTCCGGTTCGACACCTCACGGGACGAGCGCCGCACGTACTACGCCGTGCCCATCGACCTGAGCGCTCAGTACATCCTAGGGCTCGGGGACTTCGCGCCGTTCTTCGGTGGCGGAATGGGGGCCCGCTGGACCTACATCGCCACGGTGCAGACCGTGACAGACTCTGGCGGCTTCGTGCAGACAGTCCACGAGGCCGAACCCGAGGACCACGCTTGGGGCTTTGGGGCGTTCGCCCGCGCGGGCGTGCTGCTGTTTCGAACGTACAGCGTCCGGATGATGCTCGGGTTCGAGTACGACGTGACCTTCGTAGACCTGCACGGGCTCTCCTTCCCCCAGACCTTTCAGGTAGACCTGGGGATCGTGTTCTGATGGTGGCCTCCATGAAACGTTTCGTGGCAATCGCGCTTCTCGGCGGCTGTGAGCTGGTCGATGGGTTGACCTCAACGCCCGTGGACTTCGTAGACCCCTGCCTCCAGGCGGGCACGGTGGCCGCCGTGGCCGGGATCTGGAACATGGGTGGTTCGGGCTCGCGCGACGACTGTCCCGCCAGCCTCGATGCCCTCGAGACCGGCGCGTTCGTGATGAAGGTGCCGGCGTTCGCCGTGGCACAGGACACGGATGGGAAGCTCAGCGCCACCCTCCCCGCGCCCGACGGTTTCACAGTCGTCTTCAGCGGCTCGGTCCACGGGACGTGCGTCACCGCGCAGCTCGTCGAGACCGACTTGCGGGGCGCCTTGCCGGTCCTTCGGACCTGGACGTTTAACGGCGACAACGCCGACAGCGTGATCACCGGAGAGTTCACGGTCGAGGGACCGGACACGTGCTCCGGTGAAGGGTCCTTCTCGGCGTCGGTGCGGTGAGCCTCGGCGCCCCGCTGCGTTTCGCCCCGGTCTATCAGTCGGTCGTCTGGGGCGGAGAACGGATCGCGGCCTTGCGATCGGGCGTCCCCACGGGCCCCGTGGGCGAGGCGTGGGATCTGGCCGATCACTCCCGTGGGATGAGCGTGGTGGCCCATGGACCCCTGGCGGGCCGCTCCCTCCGCGAGCTGGCCCGAGACCACGGCGCGGCGCTATTGGGCCGGGAGCTCGACGGCGCCACCTTCCCGCTGATGGTGAAGCTCATCGACGCGCGTGACCGCTTGAGCGTGCAGGTGCACCCGGACGACGCGCTGGCGCGGGAGATGGGCCTCGCGGACGGCGGCAAGACCGAGTGCTGGTATGTGGTGGCTGACGGCACGCTCTACGTGGGGACCGAGCCCGGTGTGGACGCGGCGGCGTTCGAGGCGGCCCGCGTGGAAGGGCGCATGGAGAGCGCGCTGGCGCGACACTCGGTGCGCCGGGGCGACTTCGTCTATCTGCCGGCGCGCACCGTGCACGCCATAGGCGCCGGGTGTCTCTTGCTCGAGGTGCAGCAGACGTCGGACAACACCTTCAGGGTCGATGACTGGGGGCGGCTCGGGCTGGACGGTAAGCCCCGCCCGCTGCACGTGGAGGCCTCGCGGCGCGCAATCGACTTCTCGCTGCGGCCGACGGTGGTGGCCCTGGACGCCGAAGGCCGGCCCCGCGGGCGCCTGGTGGACGGGCCGTTCTTCACGCTCGACGAGGTGACCGCGGATGGCGCGCAGCGGGAGACACGGCGCTGTGTGGCCGTGACCGCGCTAGGCGCCGCTGAAGTGTGGACCCCGGCGGGGACGTTGGCGCTAGGTGCGCTGGAGACGGCGCTGGTCCCTGCGGACGCGGGACTGTACGCGGTGAGGGGCGAGCCGGGCGCTCTGGTGCTCTTGTCAGAGCCCTGCTGAGCGCCTCCAGGTACGGGCGAGCCTAGTAGACGCCCTCGCCGCAACACTCGATCTTCGCGATCGTGGAGCCCCCTGGGCAGTCTTCGGCGGGGTAGATCTGGGTAAGCTCGCGCCCGGACGCCGCGCACTGCTCGTAGGCGTGGTGCTTCAGCACGTCGTAGGGCAGGCACTGGTCGCCCTGGACAGCCATCCACTCGCAGGTCTGCGCGGGGGCGGGCGGCGTGGGCGGGGCCGAGCCGGTGCCGTCGCTGCACTTCGTCCAGCAGTTGCCGGCCGCGTCGCAGTCGGTCCAACACTCGACGCCCGGGTTCGGAGCTTCGCCACACGTGGACCAGCAGTTCCCTGCGGAGTCGCACTCCTGCGGGCAGGTGGGGTCGTCGACAGAACCTTCACAGGTGGACCAGCACTCTCCGCTGGCGTCGCACTCCGTCCAACACGCCGGGTCGGTGCTCCCTTGGCAGCCGTCTTCGCAGTTCTCGCCGGCGCCACAGTCGGGCGAGCAGCCCGCCGGGGGTGGGTGAGCGCCTGGATCCGAGGAGCACGCCAGAGTGCCGTCCTCCGCCGGGACCGGGAACGGGGCTTCAGGTGGGCAGTGGTACGGCGATGGGGGGGCGTCTCCACTGGAGCAGCTCGGCTGGCCGTCGGCCCCGCGCATGCAGTAGGGAGCGTCGGGGGGACAGACGCCGCACGGGTCGTCGCTGGGCACCTGGGGCGGGCGGTCGGGTTCAGTGGTCTCGGGACGGTCGGGCGAGTCCGGCCGGCCATCGCCTCCGCAGCACGCCACGTGGGCGCTCTCGAAGAGACCCACGCCGCACTCGTCGGCGGGGGAGAAGCGGGCGAGATACAGCCCCTGATCGGCGCAAGCCTGGAACGCCTCGAGGGCCCACATCCCGGCGTCGAGACAGAGCCCCGCGAGGCCGAGTTGCTGCTCCACACACTGCCCGCTGGAGGCCGCGCCACCGCTCTCGCCGGTGCCGTCACCGGCGGCCGGGCGCCCGTCGGCGTCCACCTCGTAACACGACATCGTGGCCGCGAGTGACACACCGATCAGCGACCGAGAGAAGATCCACCGGAGTCCGTTCATCGTGCCCCCTTCGTCGAGCTCGATCGGGCGGGAGCGCAACATCGCCTCGCCCGAATCGGCCGCAGCGCGCCGCGGCCGTCGACATGAATGCAGGCATCATGACCGACGCGGCGCCCCCTGTCTCACCGAAAAACCGTGTGGGGACGGGGCTCGTCGCGTTGTGGACTCAGCTCTGCGCGGCGCTCACCAGGGCCGGGGCTTCGCTGGGGTCTGGGAAACGTTGCAGCGCCTTCTTCGAGAACACGACCCGGTCTCCGACTCGAACGTCGAACACTCCGCGTTCGCCGGGCACCAGTGTTACCGGCACCCCGAGCGTAGACTCGATCTCAGCCGCGACACGCGCGGCGTGGGGCTTGTAGTTTCAAACGACGCAGTACTCGATGCTGACAGGACGCATGATGTCTCCTGGGTTGTGGGTGTCGGGGGCTCCAGTTGCTTGGGAGGGCGCCCTCTCCTACCGGATGATCGCCTCGACGGCGGACTTGTCGCTGTCGAACGTGAACGACTCGAGGAGCTGATAGCGGTTGTCTCTGTCGACGATGGTCGCGTTGAGCAGCCGGACCACCTCGACCTTCTCGGCCGGGAACGAGAAGCGGGCGATCACGTCCTTCACCTGAGCGACGGTGACCGGCTTCCCCACCAGGGCCAGCTTGAGCACGCGCATCTTCTCGGCGTCGAAGGACTCTGCATCGAGCGCCTTGAGCACCTTCGCGAAGTCCGGCGCGGTGATGGCCGCCAGGCGGACAGGCGTCTCCGCCACCCCGCGCTCGATCGCGGCCGTGCGGAAGACTCCGGCGTACGGCACCACGCTCCAGAGGGTGTCGCGTCCGCGCCGAGGGGCGTCGCAGTTGTCGAGCACCGCGAGCGCGCCGGGTTCGTGGCGGTCGCCGCCTTTGACGCCCAGGCACAGCCCCGACACGCGGTTTCGGAGCTGGAACGCGCCACGCGCGGTCTCCACGCGCCGCCACTGATTGTCGAGGCGCGCGTCGCCTCGGACGGCGGTGCAGTCGAACACCTCGGCCTCCGCGCCCAGCGTGGCTTGATCGACGCCCCGCACGCCCAGGCACAAGCCGGAGACCTCATTGCGGATGAGCTCGAAGCCAGAGTCTGCGGGCGCGAGGCTCCACTGGTGATCCAGGGGCCGCTCGTTGCGCTCGCCCACGCACACGGCCAGATGCACGGCCTCGCCAGCGCGGTGGCGGTCGACGCCGGCCACGCCGAGGCACAGCGTGGAGGCGCCGTTGAGCAGCGCCATGGGCGGCTCCGGGGGCGGGGGAGGACAGACCGCCACGGCTGGACAAGGCGGACAGGGCCCCGCGGGCGGACACGGCGCACACGGCGGACACTTGGTGCCGGTCCCTCGAGTGTCTTGTTCGAGCTCTTCGAGCTCTTCCACCGCGCGCTCGAGGCGCGTCTTGGCCTCGGCGGCCACCTTCGCCTTGCCCTTGAGCTTCGGCAGCAGGAAGCGGATGGCGTCCAGGTCTGCCTGGATCGCGTCGAAGCGCTCGCCGAGCGCCGCTTCGGGTGGCGGCCGCGCGGCCTGTGCGGCGAAGCACAGGCTAATGGTGAGGCCAAGGGCCAGCTTCATCGGGAGACTCCTCGGGTGTGCGTGGACTTCATGGGGCGAGCGCCGGGCCCGCCTCGACGTCGTCGGGGGTGGCGGCAGGCAAGAGGTGGGGCGCGAGGCGGTCGCTGACGAACGTAGCGGCGGGCTCCACCTCGGACTGCTCGAGGTTCGCGTCCGCCACGTGGAACCACGTCCCGCGGACAGAGTCGCGGCTGAGGTCGACCACCACGTAGCCGCGGTGCGACACGTCGCCGTACTTGATGTGGGGGTTCGCGAGCTTCGCCACGTCCACCACCGCCTCGAGGCCGGTGGGGAAGGTGGAGGCGATGCCCGGCGTGACGAACTCCACGCCCACCGCGCCGTTCTCGCCGTCGTATCCGGTCCCCGGAAGGTCGTTGCCCCACGAGGAGTGGATGTCGCCCGCGAGCACCACGAGACCCAGGTCCGCGCGCGCCGACGCGGCGTCCAGTACGCGCTGCCGGGCGGCCGGGTAGCCGTCCCACTGGTCGTAGTTGATGGGAGACACCCCATCGGTGAGCGGCGCCATCATGATCTGCTGACCAAGGACCACCCAGCGCTGCGTGGCGCCCGAGATCTCGGCGTCTAGCCACGCTTCCTGCTGGGGGCCCAGCAGGGTCCGCTCGGCGAGCTCCACGCCCACCGGGTTGTTCGCGTTCACGGGCTCGTCCCGGCCGTAGAGGCGGGTCTCGAGGACCGCGAGGCGCACCAGATCGCCGAAGTCGAAGCGGCGATAGATCGCCACCCCGGCGTCGCTGGCCCCGCCTTCACCGCGCGCGAGCTCTCCGGTGCGGCAGGGCATCCACTCGTGCCACGCCGCGACCCCGGCGTCTCGACGGGCCCGGAAGACCTCGCCGGTGTCGCCGTTGCTGTCGCCCGCGCGCCAGCTGTTGTTCGCCACCTCGTGGTCGTCCCAGACTACGATCCACGGGTGCTGCCGGTGGGCCTCTTGGAGCTGTGGCTCCCGGCGGTAGTGCGCGTAGCGCGTGCGGTAATGCTCGAGGGTGGTGAGCTCGTGCGGCGGCGCCGTGTCGCGGAGGCGCCCGGCCCGCAGGCCGTACTCGTAGAGGTAGTCGCCCACGAAGACCACCGCGTCGAGGTCGCTGCGGCCGCCCATGTGCCCGTACGCGTGGTACCAGCCGGTCTGGATCTCGGCGCAGGAGCCGAGCGCCAGGCGGACCCGCTCCGTCGGGCCGTCCGGCAGGGTGCGCGTGCGCCCGAGCGGGGCCGTGCGGCCGAGGGCGCGGAAGCGGTAGTAGTACGTGGTGGCGGGAGCGAGGCCCGTGGCGATGAGCTTCAGCGTGAAGTCGCGTCCCCCGGCGGCCTCACCCCAGCCCGCCGCGACGCGCGCGGTGAACTCGGGGTCGGTGGCGACGTCCCAGAACACCGGGACGGGCTCGGCGCCGGGCTGCGTGACGCGGGTCCAGAGGACCACACTGGTAGCCAGGGGATCGCCGCTGGCCACGCCGTGCTGGAAGAGGTCTTCCGGGCCCAGCGGTCCGTCGTAGACGTAGTCCTCGAGCTCGGGGAGGGGGGCGGTGTCTTCGACGGCCGCGTCTTCGCTGGCGGTGTCTGCCGAGGAGGCGTCCCCCCCACCGAGGTCGGCAGAGAGCGCGTCACCGCCGGCGGAGGCTCCTGACTCGTCGCCGCAACCGAGCGCGGTGGCGAGGGTGGCGAGCCCAGTGGTCTTGATGAAGATGCGTCGGGTGGTCATGGGCGTCTCTAGCGCGGGTCTGTGCCGGCGAGACGCAGGATCTCAGGAGGCAGCCGGGGCTGCAAGCCGCTTAGAGCGGGCAAACCTCGTAGGGCGAGACGTAGGGGCTGAGCACGCCGGGGGCGTCCCAGAAGCGGGTCAGGCCCTCGAAGCAGCCACCGCCGACGCCGCGCCCGTCGAACTCCGCCACGAGCACGCCGTTCTCGAAGTACTGGAACGTGAGCTGATCAGCGGCCGGCTGCTGCCAGGCGCCGGTGTACGCGGGGTCGACGCCCACATCGAAGTTGACCACGCCGCCGGCCGCGAAGACCGAGCCGTGGTTCGAGATGGAGCTGGGGAACAAGGTGCACTCGAAGAAGGAGGTGAGTGAGGCGGACCCGGTGCAGTGGCGGATGTCGGTGGCGTAGCCATCCGGGATGGTGAACGAGTGACCCGAGAGCGCGAGGGTGCGCGTAGTCAGGTTGTTGGCGGCGGGGTCACCGGTCCAAGTGGGCACGACGCGGGCGGTGAGCGCGATCGGCGCCGACGAGTACGGGGCCTTGAAGCCGAAGTCGTAGTTGCGGGTGACACCCTTCTTCGTGGTGCCGAAGGTGCAAGTGATCCGGCTGGCGGCCAAGGTGCAACCGGCAGGGACGGCGGTGACCTGGCCCAACGTATAGACCTGCGGGCTGGTCCCGGTCTTCGGGAGGTCGATCTCCACGCGTCCCCCGGAGGAGCTGGTGTTGCCCACGTTCTTCACGGAGACCCGGTACGTCGCGATGTCGTAGTACTTGACGCCTGCTGGCGCGGTGGTCGTCACCGAGAGGTCGGCGGCGGCGAAGGCGTTGGCGGCGAAGCAGAGACCAAGAACAAGTGCGGACAGGGACTTCATGGTGGATAGCTCCTTTGGGAAACCAAGATGCATCCAACCCTAAGGGGCCCCCCGCAAGGCCGCACCGTTCACTTTTTTGAGGGGTACTTCCGGGAATGCTCTCGGCGCGGCGCCGGGACGGCACGTGGGGGCTCCCGAAGGGCCCTCTGAGCACGTCGTTCGTCAGTCGGCGTCGCTCTGGGTCACGTCGGGGGCTTGCTGGTAGGTGAAGCCCTGGCAGGCGCGCCGCTGCGCCTCTTGCGACGTGAACGTGGCTGTGCACCACGCGTCCACGTCCGTGGCCTCTGCCCGCCGGGCCGCGCACTCGAGCTCGCTGGAGTCTGTGCGCGCCTCGCCGCTGCCGACCAGGTCATCGACGTAGTCGAGGCAGTAGGTCTCCTCCGCACAGCACTCGCACTGCAGGCGCAGGAGCTGGTGGCACTCGCCCTGGGCCACCACGACCCCGGCGAGCCGGGAGGGCGACTCGCCGCAAGCGAGCGCGAGCAACGCGACGGCTCCGGCGACCCTCATTTTACGACCAGCGAGACCATCTTGCCCGGGACCACCACGACCTTGACGACGGTCTTGCCCTCGAGGTGCTTCTGCACGTTGGGCAGGGCCAGCGCTTCTGCCTCGAGCTGAGCGCTGGGGGCGTCGCGGGGGCCGTCGAAGGTGCCGCGGAGCTTGCCCGCGACCTGGACCGAGTATGTGACGCTGTTGTCGATGCAGAGCGCCTCGTCCCACACGGGCCAGGGGACCTTGGCGATCGACGGGCTGTGGCCGCAGAGCTCCCAGAGCTCCTCGGCCAGGTGGGGCGTGAACGGCGCCAGGATCTGAGCGAACGGCTCGGCGATCTCGCGCGGCAGGGCCTCGAGCCGCGCGCACTCGTTGAGCAGCTCCATCATGGTGGAGATCGCCGTGTTGAAGCGCATCCGCTCGATGTCGTCGGTGACCTTCTTGATGGTCTTGTGCAGGCGGCGGCGGTGCGCGTCTTCCGCCGGCGCTTCGACGATGCCCCGATTGAAGAGCGCCCAGAGGCGATCCACGAAGCGCTTCGTGCCCTTGAGGCCGTCCGTGTTCCAGGGCTTCACCTCCTCGAGCGGGCCCATGAACATCTCGTAGAGGCGGAACGCGTCGGCGCCGAAGCGCTGCAGCATGTCGTCGGGGTTGACCACGTTGCCGCGGGACTTCGACATCTTCTGGTTGTCTTCGCCCAGGATCATCCCCTGGTGCACCAGCTTCCGGAAGGGCTCTGGCGTGCTCACGTGGCCCGCGTCGTAGAGCACCTTGTGCCAGAACCGCGCGTACAGGAGGTGGAGCACCGCGTGCTCGGAGCCGCCGACGTAGAGGTCGACCGGCATCCAGTACTTCTCCTTCTCCGCGTCCCAGGCCCGGGCGGTGTTGTGCGCGTCGATGTAGCGCAGGTAGTACCAGCACGAGCCGGCCCACTGCGGCATGGTGTTAGTCTCCCGGTGCCACTTCTCGCCGTTCGGCTGCGTGCGCTCCAGCCACGCGGCGCCGGCGTTCGCCAGCGGCGGATCGCCCCGGTCGTTCGGGCGGTACTCCTCCACCTCGGGCAGCAGGACCGGGAGCTCGGACTCGGGGATCGCGTGGGGCTGTCCCTGGGCGTCGAGCCAGATCGGGAAGGGCTCGCCCCAGTACCGCTGCCGGCTGAAGAGCCAGTCGCGCAGCTTGAAGTTGACCGTGCCGTTCCCGAGCCCCTCGGCCTCGAGCCACGCCGTGATGTCGCGCTTCATGTCGGGCGTTGCGAGGCCGGTGAAGCGCCCCGAGTTGATCGCTACGCCGTCGCCGGTGAAGCCGATGTTCGCGGTGCCCTCCGGCGCCTGGACCACCTCGATCACGGGCAGCCCGAACGCGGTGGCGAACTCGAGGTCGCGCGTGTCGTGCGCGGGCACCGCCATGATGGCGCCGGTGCCGTAGTGCGCGAGCACGTAGTCCGCCGTCCAGATCGGGATCCGAGTCTGGCTGACCGGGTTGATCGCGTAACTGCCGGTGAAGACGCCGGTCTTCTCCTTGGCGAGCTCCGTGCGGGCCATGTCGCTCTTACGCGCCGCGGCCTCCACGTACGCCGCCACCGCGTCGGCTTGATCGGCGGTGGTGAGCGTCTTCACGAGCGCGTGCTCCGGCGCGAGCACCATGTAGGTGGCGCCGAACAGCGTGTCGGGTCGCGTGGTGAACACCACGATCGGCGAGCCGGCCCCGGGCGAGCCGTCCGCAACCCGGAAGGTGACCTCGGCGCCCGTGCTCTTGCCGATCCAGTTCTTCTGCATCTCGAGCGTGCCGGCCGGCCAGTCACACAGCGAGAGGTCGTTCAACAGGCGCTCGGCGTAGCGGGTGATCCGCAGCACCCACTGGCGCATCGACCGGCGATAGACCGGGTGGTTGCCGCGCTCGCTCTTCCCGTCGGACGAGACCTCCTCGTTCGCGAGGACCGTGCCGAGGGCGGGGCACCAGTTGACCGGCTGCTCGGCCTGGAACGCCAGCCCGCGGTTGAAGAGCTGGAGGAAGATCCACTGCGTCCACTTGTAGTAGCCGGGATCCGTGGTGTCGACCACGCGGTCCCAGTCGTACGAGAAGCCGAACGACTTCAGCTGGCGCGTGAAGGTCTGGATGTTCCGCTGCGTGGTGATCGCCGGGTGGGTGCCCGTGTCCAACGCGTACTGCTCGGCCGGCAGGCCGAACGCGTCGAAGCCCATGGGGTGCAGGACATTAAAGCCCCGCGCCCACTTGTACCGCGCGATGATGTCGGTGGCCGTGTAGCCCTCCGGGTGGCCAACGTGCAGCCCCGCGCCACTGGGGTACGGGAACATGTCCAGCGCGTAGAACTTGGGCATCGTGAAGTCGTCGAGCGCGCGGAAGGTGTGGTTCTCCTCCCAGTAGCGCTGCCACTTGGCTTCAGTCTCGCGGTAGGGGAAGCCGCGGGGCTCGCGGTCGGTCTCGTTGGCGGGGTCTTGGCTCATGGGCTCCGCCGATTAGCAGAGGGTCCAGCGACGCGCAACTTGGCAAGATCGCGCTCAAGGGCGCCGTCGGTCACAGTGTGCCCGTGAACCCCCTGGCCTCATCCCGATCCAAAGGCGCGGTCACGCTCGCGCTCGCGGGCGCGGCACTGCTCGTGCTGGGCCTGCTGTCGACGGGCACGTACCACGACGACGATCTCACCCACGTCCTGTTCGCCCGGGACGCGTGGACGAATCACCGCCTCTTCCTCGACGCCTGGGGGCGCCCGGGATTCACCCTCCCGTACGCGCTGGTCGCGTGGCTCGGGGACGTGGAGACCGGGCTCACCGCGTGTCGCGTTCTGTCGGCGGCGCTCACCGTGGCCACGGCGGCGCTGCTCGTGAGTCCTTCGCGCCAGCTCGGGGCGCACCACCCGTGGCTCGCCGCGGCGCTGTACCTGGCGATGCCACTGGTCTTCCGGGCCGGGGTCGCGGCGCTCACCGAGACCCCGGCGGCATTCTACGTGGCGGCCGGCGTTCACCTGCTGGCGCGGGGTCGACCGCGAGCGGCGGCGGCCGTGCTGTCGCTGGTGGCCACCGCGCGTCTGGAGGCCATCGCGCCCCTCGGGCTCTTGGCCCTGGCGTGGTTGAGGCGCCCCCCGGGCGGGGATCGGGTGGTGCCGGCCCTGCTGCTCGCCGTGGGGCCGGTGCTGTGGAATGCGGCGGCGTTCCTGTTCTTCGAAGAGCTCCCTGCGCGGATCTACCTCACGTCGCACAGCGGGATCCCCGAGGCGTACGGCGCCGGCAGCGCCACCTTCTTCGCGGTTCGATCCCTCGAAGCGAGCGGGCTGCTGACGCTGGTGTTGGCGGTGGCCGGCCTGCGGATCCTGTGGCGCGCGCCGGCCACGCCGGTGGGCCTGCTCGTCGCCGTTGGCTGGCCGCTCTGGGTGGCGCTGCAGACCTGGCTGTACTGGAAGAACGACCACGCCAGCGGCGGCTACGCGCGGTTCTTGCTCCCGGCGCTGCCGCTGGCGGCGCTGGCGGGGAGTGTGGCGCTCGGTAGGCGGGGGGGCGAGGTCGCGCTGGCTTTCACGGCGGGGCTCCTGGCGGTCGCGCTGGTGCACGACCACGATCGGCTCGTGGCGCTGGCGCCCGCTGGGGTGCGGGGGGCGCTGTCGACGGGCCTCTGGTCGAGCGCCGGGGTGTGCGTGGTGCTCTCGGCGGCCGCATGGTGGGCGCGGGCGCGGCGGGTGGTGGCGGGCGCCGTGGTGGCCCTACAGCTGGGGCACTTGGGGGTCTCTGCGCGCCCGTTCGCGCTCACGCCGGTGCAGGAGGCGATTGCCGCGGCGGTCCTCGAGTCGCGCCGGGCGTCGCCCGACGCGCCGCTCTACGCGTGGAACGTGTGGGCCGGCTACTTCGACCGGCTCGCCACCGGCGAGTCGAACATCTGGTACCTCCCGACGGAGGCGCTCGGCGCCTTCGTCGAGGCCCCCAGAGGCGCGGGGTTGGTGTGGGACGCCCACCGGGCCCGCCTGTCGCCAGAGACACAGGAGCAGCTGCGCGGGCTCGTCATGGACGCTAGCTGCGACGCGCCCGCTTGCCTCTTCCAGCGCCGTTGATCCCCCCGCTGGGCCACACGACGCCCACTCGAGTGACGAGAAACGCGCGCGCCGGCGCGCTCCCCTGGTAGGCTCGGACTGTGCACGCTGCCTTCTTCCTGCCCGCCCTCCGCTCTCGGAGGGATCCGCTGAGGCGCCTCGTGGTCGGCTTCCTGACCCTCGGGGCGCTCGGGGCGTGTACCCCGGCGCCAGAGGCCCCGACCACCTGCACCGTTGACGACGACTGCACCCACCTGCTCGGCGAGGACCGCTGCCGCGGCCGCGTGAGCTGCGTCGACGGGACCTGCCTGGAGGAGCCGAGCTTCGCCGTCTTGTGCCCCGCGATCCTTTGTCAGGTGAACACCTGCGACCCGGCCACGGGCGCGTGTGTGGCCCAACCGGCTGGCGAGGGCGAGCTCTGCAGTGACGCGGACGCGTGCACCACGGACGACCGCTGCCTCGCGGGCGCATGCACCGGCGGCCCGCTGTGCACGGCCGGGCCTTGTCGGCTCGCCACGTGTGACTCGGGCGTCTGCGGCACGGTCCCCACGGCCGACCTGGGCGCATGCGACGACGGCGACGCCTGTACGGCGGGCGACACCTGCTTCGGCGGCTCGTGCCGCGGCGCGCCCGCCGAGTGCCCCGAAGACGGCAACCCGTGCACCACCGAGCGCTGTGAGGCCAACTGCGCCCCCGAGCCGCTCGAGGGGACGCCTTGCGACGACGGTGATCCGTGCACCCTCGGAGACCAGTGCGCAGCCGGGGCGTGCGCCTCGCTGGCGCCCACGTGCCCCCTGCCGGCGAACCCGTGCGACGTGGCGCTCTGCGATCCCGCTACGGGCGCGTGCACGGTCGTGTCAGCGGACGACGGCGCCGCGTGCGACGACGGGAAGGCGTGCACCAAGGGCGACAGCTGCCAAGCAGGGGTCTGCGTGAGCGGGGGCCCCAAGTGCAAGGAGCACCCATCGGCCTGCATCGCCACCGCCTGCGACCCCCTCGATGGCGGGTGCGTCAACGGCCCGGTCGCCGCGACATGCGACGACAACGACCCCTGCACCGTCGACGACTTCTGCAAAGCCGGGACATGCGGCGGCGTGGCCGTGGTCTGCGAGGGCCCCGCCTGCGCGCCCGCGGCGTGCAGCTTCGGCGAGTGCGTCCCGGTCCCCGTGGTGCCGGGCACCCCCTGCGACGACGGCGACGCCTGCACCGTGGCGGACGCCTGCCAGGCGGGCCTCTGCCGAGGCGCGCCGCTCTGCCCGAACGACGGCAACCCATGCACGCTGGAGGGGTGCTCCCCCACGGGCTGCGTGGCCCCGCCGGCCGCGGACGGCGTCGCCTGCGACGACGGGGACGCCTGCACCCTACCCGGGGCCTGCGTCGCGGGCTCGTGCGTGGCCGGCCCGGACCTCGCGTGCGACGACGGCGTTGCGTGCACCCTGGATCTCTGCGCGCGGGACGGCGGCTGCTTCGCGGTCCCCGTCGCGGACGGCGGCGCTTGTGACGACGGCGACCTGTGCACCGTTGGTGACTCGTGCGCGGTGGGTGTGTGCGCCGGCGAGCCCCTGAAGTGCCCCGACGACGGCCTCGCGTGCACCACGGAGTCGTGCGGGGCGGCGGGTTGCGTCAGCACGCCCGCGACCGGGGTCCCGTGCGAAGACGGCGAGCCGTGCACCACCGGGGATCAGTGCAAGGACGGCCAGTGTGCCGCCGGCGGCCCCACGCTGTGCGCCGCAGGACCGTGCACCACCGCCGCCTGTAAGCCGGGGCTCGGCTGCACCGCCGCGCCCATGGCGGACAGCTCGCCCTGCGACGACGGGGACGCCTGCACCATGGGCGACGCCTGCGCGGCGGGGGTCTGCGTCCCCGCGGCGCCTGTGGCCTGCGAGGCCCTGGGTGAGGCCTGCCGTGAGCGGCGCTGCGTCGGCGGATCCTGCGTGATCACCACGCGCCCGGAGGGGTTCTCATGCGACGACTCCAACCCCTGCACGTCGGCCGACGCCTGCGGTGGGGGGGAGTGCCTCGGCCTCCCCCTCGTCTGCCCCGAGGCGGCCCCCTGCCAGGTCGCGGTGTGTGATCCCGCCACAGCGGCGTGCACCACCACGGCCATCCCGAACGGCAGCGCGTGCGAGGACGGGGACCCGTGCACGGGCCCGGGCACCTGCACCGAGGCGCAGTGTCTGCCCGGACAACCGGTAGCGTGCCCCGACGACGGCAACCCCTGCACGGCGGAGACCTGCGCGGGCGGCTGCGCCTCCACGCCGCTCACTGGCGCACCTTGCACCGACGGCGACCCGTGCACCCCCGTCGACCGCTGCGCGAGCGGGATCTGCGCGGGCGGAGGCAGCGCCTCGTGCCCCTCGGACGGCGACCCGTGCACCGCGGACGCTTGCGTCAAAGGGGCCGGCTGCGTCTATCTGCCCGGAAACCCAGGCGCCGCGTGCGACGATGGCTCCGCCTGCACCACCGACGACCGCTGTGCCCAGGGCTCGTGCGTGGGCTCCGCCAAGACGTGTCCCGCCGGGAACCCCTGTCAGGTCACCGCATGCCAGCCCGACGTGGGGTGCGTGCTCCTGCCGGGGCCCGTGGCGCAGTGCGACGACGGCTCGGCCTGTACCAACGACGACCTCTGCGCCGGAGGGGCGTGCACCGGCACCCCGATCGACTGTGGCGACGCTCCCGGCCCGTGCACTGTGCGCGTCTGTGATCCCGGCGCCGGGGGCTGTGTCACCGCGCCGGCGCCTGTGGGGCCCTGCGACGACGGCTCCGCGTGCACCACGGACGACGCGTGCGATGGGGACGGCGCGTGCCGCGGGTCCGCCCTGCCCTGCCCCGCCGGGGCGTGCCGAGTCGCGACTTGCAATCCCGCCACAGGGGCGTGTGGCGAGGCCGTGGGCGCCGACGGTGCGGCGTGTGACGACGGCCTCCCGTGCGTCCTCGACGACGTCTGCATCGGGGGGCTCTGTCGCCCAGGCGCCACGCCGCTGTGCACCGCCCAGGGCCCCTGCCGCGTCGCGCATTGCAATGACGGAGCATGCAGCGAGACCACGGCCGCCGACGCCTTGGGTTGCGCGGACGGCAACCCCTGCACCACCAGCGACCGCTGCGCGGGCGGGCTGTGCGTGGGGGTGCCCACCGACTGCGACGACGACGACAACTGCACCGCGGATCTGTGCGATCTCACCGTGGGCTGCCGCCACCTCGTCATCCCGGGCTGCTCGGGCGGCAACCCCTGCGCCACGTCGGCGTGTCCTGCGGGCCCCTGCGAGCTCGCCACCTGCGACCCGGTGTCCGGCGCGTGCGGCGTGATCCCGGCCCCTTCGGGCGCGGCTTGTGACGACACGGACCCGTGCACCGCCAACGACCAGTGCGTGGACGGGAGCTGCGACGGCGAGTCCGTGAGCTGCCTCGACCCCTCCGGTGATTGTGTGGTGGGCGTCTGCGTGCCGGGGCTCGGCTGCGGCGCAGCGGCTGCGGCAGACGCCACGCCGTGCGACGACGACCCCTGCGCGCACGGCGGCGCGTGCGCCCTGGGCAGCTGCACCGGGGGGCAGGCGATCGAGTGCGCGCACGGCCCGTGCACCACGGCGGTTTGCGACCCGGCGAGCGGGTGCGTTGAGGCGCCGGTCTCGGACGGGACCCCGTGCGACGACGGCGACCCCTGCACCACAGCCAGCACGTGCACGACGGGGCTATGCGCCGGGCCGGAGAGCTGCGTCGCGGGGCCCTGCGAGCTCGCGTTCTGCCACCCGGTCACCGGCTGCACCACCACGCCGGCGCCCACCGGCACGGCGTGCGAGGACGGCGACCGTTGTACCGTGGGCGACGTCTGCGGCGCCCTCGGGTGCACCAGCGGCGCCCCGAAGACGTGCGCCAGCACCACGTGCCTCCCTGCTGCCTGCGAACCCAGCACCGGGGAGTGCTCGGCGGGGCTCGCGCCCGACGGGACGGCGTGTGACGACGCAGACGGCTGCACTCTGTCCAGCGCTTGCAAGAGCGGCGCGTGCCTCGGCACCAGCACGCTCACCTGCCCGCCCCCGAGCGATCCCTGCCTGATCGCCGCCTGCACCCCATCGGCCGGCTGCGCCACGGCGCCCGCGCCTACGGGCACCCTCTGCGACGACGCCGACAGCTGCACTGCCGACGACCGGTGCGCCACCGGCAGCTGCATCGGCGTGGTCGCGGTGATCTGCCCCGCGCCGTCCGGCTGCGTGGGCGCGGCCTGCGACCCCAGCTCCGGCGTGTGCCTCCCGGACCTGCTCTCCGACGGAGCGCCGTGTGACGACGGAGATGTTTGTCACCCGGCCGCGAGCTGCGCCGCCGGAGAGTGCGTGGCGGACTCGGACGCGTGCTGCGGAGGGGCCGGCGAGTGTGACGACGCCGACCCGTGCACCTCAGACACCTGCAACGGGGGCGTCTGCCGGCACACGCCCACCTGCCCGTCGCTCACCGTGGCCGCGCTCTCCACCGGGGGGCTCGAGCTCCTGAGCGAGGGCCTGGCGGTACTCGCGACCTGGCCCACCACGCCGCTCGCGACGTTGCACGGCCGACGCGAGGCGTTCGTGGGTGCCCGAACCGACGGCGCGCTCGTGAGCGGCGACGCCTCTGGGATCGTGTGGGTGGTGGCCTCGACGGCTCGCGACGCGGCGCTGGGGCCCAACGGCATCGTGGAGCTACGTGCGGACGGCTCGCTCCTCGCGCGCACCGTCATGGGAGCGTCGGCTGGCACCCCGATCCAAGGGCTCGCCCCGGGGAGCCGGCTCTTCGAGGTGGGGCTGGGACTGGAGCCCGCGGGTCGGCTCGCGTGGCTCAGCCCAGACGGCGTTGTTCGCACCGCGGTGGGAGGGCCCCTCACTGGCGCGGCCCGCGATGACCAGTCTTCGGCGCTCTATTTGTTGGTAGACGGGGAGGTCCGGCGCGTGCGCGCGACCGACGGCGGCTTCTCGGCAGATCTGGGCGTGGCGGGCGCGGCGGTGGCCCCCAGGGTCGGCCCGGGCTTCTGGCTGGGCGACCTCGCAGGCTCGGTGAGCCGTCGCACGTCTGCTGGGGCCCTGGAGGGCTCCGTGGTGTCGGTGGGGGCGCCCGTAGCGGCGCTGGTGCGCGCCGGCGCCGGTGTGGTCGCGCGCACCACCGTTGGGCTCACGGCCCTTGTGGGCTCCGGCGCGACCCGCGCGGGGGCCTACAGCGCACATGCCTCCCTCGACGATCCGCCCTGAGGTTTAGCCCGGCGGCGGCCGCCGACGGATCAGGCCCTCTTGGGCCACCGTGGCGACCAGCGCTCCCTGCCGCGTGAAGATCCGCCCGCGCACTAGGCCCCGAGCCCCGTGAGCGGCGGGGCTGTCCATACTGTAAAGCAGCCAGTCATCCACGCGCGCCGGCTGGTGGTACCACATCACGTGGTCGATGCTGGCCACCTGCATACCCGGCGTGAGCCAGGTGACGCCGTGCGGGAGCAGTGACGTGCCCAGGAACATGAAGTCCGACGCGTAGGCGAGGAGGGCGGCGTGCAGCCAGGCCGCGTCCGACAACGCCCCAGCGGCGCGGAACCACACCGAGCGATACGGCGGCTTCGAAGGGGGAGCGACGAGGTCGTCGAGCGTTTGGTCCCAGTCTGGGGCGACGACGAGGCGGTGCTCGAAGGGGCTCCCGCCGTCAGCGCGCTGGCGAAGCAGCCTGGGGAGCCGTTCGCCATAGCGAGCCAGGCGCTCGGCCTCCGTGGGGAGCGCCTCGGGCGGGGGCACCTCGGGCATGGCGTCCTGATGCTCGAACCCCGCCTCGAGCTGCTGGAACGAGGCCGCCAGGTTGAAGATGGGCCGGCCCGCCTGGATCGCCACCACCCGGCGCGTGGTGAAGGACCCGCCGTCGCGGATCCGGTCGACGTCGTAGACGATGGGTGCGCGCACGTCGCCGGGCCTGAGGAAGTAGGCGTGCAGCGAGTGAACCGCGCGGTCCTCCGGGATGGTCCGCCACGCGGCGGAGAGCGCCTGTCCGAGCACCTGGCCGCCGAACACCGTCCCCCAGCCCAGGTCCTGACTCTGGCCCCGGAACAGGTTCTCCTCGATGCGCTCCAGGGTGTGGAGCGCGACGAGCTCGTCGAGGTGGGGGTTCACTCTTGGCGCGCCGGGATGCGGACGTAGAAGTAGACGAGGCTCACCACGAACAGACCGGCGCAGATCGCGGCCGACAGATAGCTGAACGACGTGAAGAACGAGAGCCAGGTGGAGCCACCGTGGCCAAAGTTCTTGTAGAGCAGCACGCCGACGCTGCCGAGATAGCCGAACGCGTCGCAGAGATAGATGAGGAAGCCCGCGTTGGCCACGGTGCCCGCCGCGGCGATCAGGCGGTCGAACAGCATCGAGCCGAAGGGCACGTAGGCGGTGTAGAGGCCAAGCCCCACCAGGGTCATCCAGAGCTCCGGCCCGATCGTCCCCGCCTGGAAGAGCCAGGTGGAGATGCCCACGAGCAGCGAGCCGATCAGCATCACTGCGTGCACCGTGAGCAGGGCCAGCCGGTTGCTGCGGATCACGTACAGCGCCGCCAGCACCACCAGCACCCCGAAAGCCACCCAGAGCTCGGTGGTGGCCAGCTTCGAGGGCTCGCCCCCGTAGCCGAGCTCCTTCCAGATATCCGCGGCGAAGTTGTCCCGGAAGTCGCGGTAGGCCGTCATGATCGTGTGCGACGCGGTGAGCGCGAACACGCCCAGGCCGAAGCGCAGGATGAACGCCTTCCGCGCGGCCCCGTCCATGGGCTCCCGCCGCACGCGGAGCCGCTCGTCCTCCGCGTTCGGGGGGGGCAGCACCTTCAGCATCCAGACCGAGACCAAGGTGAGCGGCACGAAGAACGCGCCCACGACGAACGGCATCCAGACATCGGGGATGCCCTGGGCCATGGTCTCCACTCCCGCCGACTTCACCACGCCGCTGGCGATGATGTAGCTGGCGGAGAGGCCGGCCCCGAGGACCTCGGTGAGGCGACGGCCCTCGAGGAAGCCGAAGACCAGGCCCCACACCATGCCGAGCGGGATCCCGTTCAGGAACATGGCGAGCGCGTTCCAGGGCGCGGGCAAGATCGCGAACAGCAGCAGCGCCAGCCACGCGGCGCCGATGAGCCCCACGATCGCGCGGGCACGGCCGGCGGCCGAGGCCTCCGAGACCACCTTGATCCCCATGAACTTTGACAGGGTGTAGCCGATGACCTGGCTCACCACGTAGAGGATCTTGAGCTTCACCGCGCTGCCGAGGAGCGTGGCCTCGCCCGGGACCGCCGCCGCGGCGAACGGCTTCCGGAACGCGTACATACAGAAGTAGGTGCTGAACGCAGCGAGGATTGCCCAGGCCGCGAAGACGGGCGCGGGCTGCCGCTCGAGCCAGGCGGTGAGGCGCCGGCTCACGGGCGCTCACCCTGCTCGAGGCGCCACTCGAAGGCGCGCAGCGCGTCGGGGAGCTGTGCAACAGTGGGCACCACGAGGTGGGCGCCGGCTGACAAGAGCCGCTCGGCCGCGCGCGCACGGCGCGGCTCCAAGGTCTCGGGGGTCGCGGCCGCGAAGGCCGCGGGGCCCAGGCCCAGCTCGTTGCCGCTGTCGACGACGCCCACCGCCCACATGCCGGCGTTCCGCGCCGCCACGATACCCACGGGGGTGTCGTCCACGGCCACACACGCGGAGGCTGCAGGTGCACCGAGCTCCATCGCCAGGCGCCAGAGCATGTCGGGGGCGGGGCGCCCGCGCGACACCAGCGAGCCGGCCGTGAACGCGTCGGGCGTGAAGCCCTGTGACTTTGCAGCCGCGCGGTTCAGCGCGTCGAGCTCGGCGGTATAGCCGGTGGACGTGCCGATGCGAACGCGGCGGCTGCGCAGGGCGTCGGCCAGGTGCGGTACGCCAGGGACGAGCACGGCGGCGGCCTCGATCGCCTCGGCCTGCGCCGGCAGGAATCGCGCGTAGAGATCGTCCACGTCGCGGTCGTCGGGGAGGCGCCCGCGCGCCGCGAGGAACCGGGCGCTGACTCCGGGATCCGCGAGCACGGCCGCGATATGGTCGCGCTTCGAGGTGCCCATGGGCCCCCGCGCCTCGGCCTCGGTGATCGGGATGGCGTGAGCCGCGAACACGCGCTGGAAGGCCAAGGCGGGGGCCATGGACCCCCAGTCGATGATCGTGCCGGCCCAGTCGAAGCACACGGTCGTGATCACAGCGTAACCTCCAGCTCCCCGAGCACCTCGCGCACCGCGGCGACGGCCCGTTGGATGTCGGTGGCGTCCAGCCGCCCGATGCACCCGACCCGGAAGGTCTCTGCCTCGGTGAGCTTGCCGGGATAGATGACGAAGCCGCGCGACGCCAGCGCGTCATAGAACGCTGGGAAGGCGAAGCGCGGGTGCGCGGGTGACGCGAACGTGACGATGATCGGGGCCTGGACGGCGTCGGCCAGGATCGGCGACAGCCCGAGGCTCCGCATCCCGTCGATCAGGACTCGAGCGTTCTCGGCGTATCGACGCCCGCGCGCGGGCACACCGCCCTCGGCCTCGAGCTCGTCCAGCGCCTGTCCCAGCGCCAGGAGCACGTGCGTGGGCGGCGTGAAGCGCCACTGCCCGTTCGCCTCGAAGCCGCGCCACTGCGCCTCGAGGTCCAGGCTGACCGAGTGTGCGTTGCCCTTCGCGGCCGCGAGAGCGTCGGTGTGGGCCACACAGAACCCCACGCCCGGCACTCCCTCGAGGCACTTGTTGCTGGACGCTGCCAGCGCCAAGAAGCGACGCGGTGGCGCCAAGGCACCGAAGGCGCTCATCGCGTCTACCAGCAGCTGCTTCCCCGCCCCGTAGACCACGTCGGCCACGGCGTCGACCGGGTTCAGCAGCCCCGTGGTAGTCTCGCACTGCACCACGGCTACGTGGGTGATGTGCGGGCGTGACGCGAGCGCCGCGCGTACGGTCTCCGGATCGACGGGGGTGGTCTCCTCGAACGAGAGCGACTCGACCCGCCTGCCGATCCGCGTGGCGAGCTCGCGCAGGCGCCGGCCGTAGGCCCCGTTTTCGAGTACGAGCAGTGCGCCCTCACGGGGGACCAACGTGCCGAGCATGGCCTCAACGACGAAGGTGCCGCTGCCCTGAAGGAGCACGGTTGTGTAGCGCGCGGCGTCCTCCCCCCGAGCAAGGGCGAGGATGCGGCGCCGGATCGAGGCGGTAAGCTGGATGAAGTCTGCGTCGCGCGAGCCGAGGTCCCGCCCCATGGCCGCCTTGACCGTGGCGGACGTGGTGAGTGGCCCCGGCGTGAGGAGCAGCCGCCGGGTCATGAGTGGTTGTGGTCCACGTCGCTGTCGGCGATGTCGAGCTGGCCGGTGAGCCGCTTCCAGAGGAAGGAGCCGGTCATGCCGAGCGCCAGATAGACCGAGAGGCCGATGAGGAAGATCCACGTCCAGAGGGTGGATCCGTCAGCGGCGTCTGCCGTGATGATCCCTTTGCTCATCAGCAGCCACATGAGCCCGCCGAAGATCGCCACGAAGAACACGGTCCCGAGGCGTCCGAGGGAGCCCGCGGTGGCGCGGAAGTACACGACGTATCCTGTGGCGATGATGAGCCCCACGAAGACCTTCGAGGCGAGGTCGGCGCCGCTCCAGTCGGAGATCCAGCGCCAGTAGCTCCACATAACCGGGTTGTAGGTGATCAGCACCAGGAGCAACGCGGCGCCCCAGCGCATCCCGATCCCGCTCCAGCCGATCCCTGCGCTTCTGCCCGAGGGTGTCGCGACCCGCTTCTCGTCAGCCATCTAGTGCCTCCTGATGAGCGCCGCGCCCGGACGAGGGCACGCGGCATTTGTGGGGTCGGCCCCCGAGACGAAATTCATGCCTGAGGGGCAACCCCCAGACCCCCCGGCGACCGGGCTGCGTGTCCAGTCGCAAAAACGCGCCGAGGTTACCTCGTTGCAGCGACGCACGCCATCCGTGGCCTGCTACCATGCTCGCCCATGAAACTGTCCACCAAGCTCCTCACGCTTACGACGCTCGTCAGCCTCGTCGGCTTCGGGGGGCTCAGCGCGATGATGCTGTCGCGCAGCACGCAGGATCTGGTGACGGCCGAGCGCGGGCGCTCCGAGGCCGTGGCCGCCAGCGTGGTCACGGGCATCCAGAACGTGATGCTCACCGGCAAGGGAGTGCTCGCCGAGGAGCTGGTGCAGGACCTTCGGCGGGGCCGCCACGTGGCCGACCTCCGCGTCTACGACAAGGACGGCCTCGAGGTGTACCTGCCGCGCGAGAAGCGGCTCGGCGGGTCCAGCGAGGCGGCTGGCGACGTGTTGCGCACGGGGCAGCCGAAGCGCGACGAGGGCGCGCTCATGAGGCCGCTCGAGAACGACGAATCCTGCAAGACGTGCCACTCAGAGCCCGCGGAGCACCGCGGGGCGCTTGCGGTCGAGCTCGCCGCCGCTGCGGGCCCTGGCCTCGTGTCGGACTTCGTCAACGTAGCGCTCACGCACGTGATGCTCTCGGGTGAGGCCGCCGAGGTGGTCGGTTATCTCGAGCGCCTACGCGAGACGCCGGAGGTCAAGCAGGCGTACGTGCTGGACCCGGAGGCGAAGCCGAGCTTCGGGGCCCCGAAGGAGGTGCCGGCAAGCGTGGTCACTGTGGCCAAGCAGGTGATCGCCGAGAGCGGCTCGCGCACGGTGGACGGAATCCTCCTGACCGCGATCCCCAACGCCCCGGCGTGTCACGTGTGCCATGGCGAAGACCACACCGTGCGAGGCGTCATCGCGGTGGAGACCGCGGCCTCTGGACGGCAGCTCGTGGACACCGCGTCCCAGCTCCTCGAGAAGTCCCTCATCCAGCTGATGGTGTCCGAGCGCGGAAATCAGCTGGACGGCTACCTGCGGGAGGTGCGGGAGCTGCCCAGCCTCGCGGCAGTGCACCTGTTCGACCACACAGGGCGCGAGGTCTACCCGCCGGCTCCCAAGGTGAGCCGTGGCGCTCGCGCCAGCGATCCGCGTGTCTTCGCCGCGCTGGGCTCCGGCAAGTCCGAGAGCGCCAACGACGGCGACCTGTTCACCGCGGTGGTCCCGCTGCCCAATGACGTGAGGTGCCAGGCGTGCCATGGCTCGGACCACACGATGCGGGGCGTAGTCCGGGTACAGGCCGACCTGCGGCCCGTCCACGCAGCGATAGCGTCCACCACACGATGGGCGGGCATGCTCTTCGCCGGCTTCGCGCTGCTGTCTGCCGGCGCGCTCTTCGTGTTCGTCCGGCGGGTGCTGGTGGCGCCCGTGCTCGAGGTGTCACGCGCCGCGCGCAGCGTGGGCGAGGGCGACCTCAGCGTGAACATCGCCCACAGAAGCGGGGACGAGGTGGGCGAGCTCTCCCGCAACATGAACGACATGATCGCCGGCTTGCGCGGCAAGCTCATGATGGAGCGCTTCGTGGGCGACCACACGCGCCGCATGATCCAAGAGTCGATCGCCACCGCCAGCACGCAGGATGGCCCGGTGCGTCGCGCGGTCGCCGTGCTCTTCAGCGATGTGCGGGGCTTCACCAGCTACTCGGAGCAGCACCCCCCGGAGCGCGTCATCACCACCCTCAACGTCTACCTCGGCCTGCAGACGGACTGCGTGGAGCGCTTCGGCGGCTACGTGGACAAGTTCGTGGGAGACGAGGTGATGGCGATCTTCGAGGGCGACGATCGGGAGTTCCGCGCGATCTCCGCGGCACGAGAGATGTTGCTCGCGGTGCAGAACGCTCCCGTCGAGGACCGCATGACCATCGGGATCGGCATCAACGCCGGCGAGGTGGTCTTCGGTGCCACAGGGTCCGCCGGGCGACAGGACTACACCGTGATCGGCGACGTGGTGAATCTGGCCGCGCGGCTGTGCAGCGCCGCCGGCGCCCAGTCCGTGCTGGTGTCGGAGCCTGTCCGGGTGGCGGTGGAGGGGCGGGTCGAGTTCACGGACAGCGCCGATATGCCCGTCAAGGGCAAGGCGCTGCCTGTCCGCGTCCACCGAGTGGCCCTCGTGGCCACGCCCGTAGTGCCCAGCGCGGGCTGACCGCGCAGTAATCCCTCAGTCGAGCGGAGGCAGGGTCACTAGACCCGTTCGGTGGGCGTGGTGCACGAGGTCGAAGTTGGTGCGAACGCCAAGCTTGGCGCGGGTTCACCGGCATCAGGCCGTTCTAGCATCACCCCAGCGGGCGGATCAGCCCGAGCGTCGGCGCGACAGGCGCTCCAGTCGAGTGGCCAGGTCGCGCGCGGTCTCAGCGAGAGCCTGGCGCTGCTCCGGCCGGAGGAGCTGGAGCAGCTGCCACACCAGCGATGTCCCGCTCGCCAGGGACGCAGCCGGGCCCGCCGCCGTGGCTGGGCGCGGGGCGTCGTCGACGAGACGCCTCGACCCGTCCAAGATCTCTCTGAGCGCCGTCAGGCGCTCGCCCACCGGCCGACGAAGGAGCTCGATGAATGCCGCCCCAGCGCGGCCTCGCCGATCGAGCTCGGCCGCGCTCGGGCCCGCCTGTGACGCGTAGTGGGCCGTAATGCGCGCCCTCTGCGCGGCGTCGAAGGCGCCGGTGAAGGGCTCGAGCCGGCTGACTAACGAGGCCGCCTGCTCCGCGCCCGTGACGTCCGCGCGCGCCGCCTCCCGCGCGGCCTTCAGCGCCTCGCCGGTGGACCGCTCGAGGCACTCGAGCTCTCGGTCCTCGCGACTGGCCAGCAGCCGCGACACGGGCTCGACCACCTGTCGTCGAAGGCGCGTCGCGGCCCGCTCCACCTCGCGCGCGAGCTTGTCCAAGTCTGCCTTGGTTGGCGCGCGGTCGAGCACCGCCGCGACGCGCCGAAGGAGGCCGGCGTAGCGGGGGAGCTCCTTGCGCCGATGCCACCGATGGAGCCGATCGATGGCCTGCTCCCACTCGACGCGCCGAGGTCCCGCGGGACACAGTCTGCGCTCGAGCTCCTTGCCGATCAGCCAGTCGACGTTCTCGTAAGCCACCTCGAGCCCCGCGGGCGCGAAGCACCCAGCGAGCAGTATCGCCGCGAGGAGAGGAACCACGACACTCTGAGACAGCCGAATCACCCGCAGAGGCTACCCGTCGCACCCCTTCGATGCCAGCCTGCCGCCGCTCGGAGGTGTTCGGGCCTGGGGCGGCCTTGGGTTCGGCGCGGCGGGTGCGTATACTCGGCCGATGCGCCCGAACCACGCCGTACACGCCCCGATCCACTTCCTTGCGTCCGCCTTGGTGTGCGTGGCGCTGGCCACTCCGAGAGAGGCCAGCGCCAACCCCACTATAGCGACCACGGACACCCGGCTCACCACCTCGGCCGGCACCCTCCAGGGAAACTCCGAGGCGCTGGCCTACAACAAGGACCTGGACCAGTACCTCCTGGTGTTCGGCACCAGCGACAAGAAGCTCTGGGCCCGGCGCTATACCTCGGCGTTCGCCGCGATCGGCGCGGACATCCACATCGGCGATACCTTCGAGAGCCCCGAGGTGGCCTATAATCCGGTCACGCGCGAGTACGTCGTGGTCATGGTCCACACCACCGACTTCGACATCTGGGGCGTCCGCATTCGTGACGACGGAGGGTTCGGAGCGCCGGGTGTCAAGCTCAGCACCCAGCCCGACGTCAATCTCCTCGATCTAGCCCCCCGTCTCGCCATCGACCACGAGACCGGTCGGGTGTGTGTGGTGTGGATGGCAGATGACGCGGGCTTCCAACAGGACGTCGTGGGCCGAGTCATGGCGTCCGATCTGGCGTCCGGGACGGCTCAGGCCATCTACCGAGACGCTACCGTGACCAATACCGGGGTCTTCGCCGACGTGGCCTACGCGCCCACGCAGAACGAGTTCATGATCACGTACTCCGTCTCTGCCGCCACGCGATCCGTCCGCGCGCGGCGAGTGGACTCCGCGACGGGTGCCGCAGTGGGCGCCGAGCTCACGCTGTTCACCGCAGCCGACGGCACGGACCGCGCCCTCGTCGCCTACAACAGTGTCCAGAACGAGTACTTCGTCGCATACCTCGGTGAAGCAGACGCTGGCGAAGCCGAAGTGTTCGGTCGACGGGTCTCGGTCACGGGAACCGCGCTCGGAGCCGGCCCGGTGCGCCTCAGCAACGGCGGCGCAGGGCTCACCGCCATAGTCTCCGGCATCGCGTACAGCTCCGTGGACGACGAGTATGTGGTGGTGTGGCAGGGAGACAACACGGTCGATGCCGCAATCAACGACGAGTTCGAGGTCTTCGGGCAGCAGGTCGACGCGGACGGGACCGAGATCGGCACGGACTTTCGAATCAGCTTCCAGGGCCCCAACGCGGGCCTGGAGACGCCCGCGCTGCTCGCCGACATCGTCTACGACGGCGATCGGAACCGGTGGACAGCGATCTGGCATGGCGACACGGACACCGGCGCGACCCAGGACCACGACGTCTTCATCAAGTCCTTCACCACGGGCACACCCATCGTTTGCGGCAACGGATCGATCTCCGGCACGGAGGGCTGCGACGACGGGGACACGGATTCCAACGACGGTTGCTCGTCGCAGTGCAACGTCGAGCCCGGCTGGAGCTGCTCTGGGGCAACCTGCCTCTGCCAGGCGAACTGTCCGCTCAACTGTGCTCCCGGGGCCGCGGCTGGGTTC
This sequence comes from Pseudomonadota bacterium, assembly GCA_005776725.1. Classification (GTDB taxonomy): domain Bacteria; phylum Myxococcota_A; class UBA9042; genus SXOO01. The sequence continues at coordinate 29,596 of SXOO01000117.1, forward strand.
ACCACCGCCAACGGGGGTACGAGCGCTCTGGGCGCAGACAGCCTCCTCGCCTACAAGGTGACTGTGGCGAGCGCTTTCACGCTGCAACAGCTCGGGGTCTTCGGCGCAGCGAACAAGGGCGAAGCGAGGGCTGCGATCTACGCCGACGCCTCGGGCGCGCCGGGCGCTCTGCTGGGCGAGACGGCAGCGTTTCGCGTGATCGACGGCGAGCAACTGGTCGACGTGTTCGTCGACGCCAACCACGACGGCGTGCGCGAGGCGCGCGGCATACAACTGCCTGCCGGTGTCATCTGGGTCACCCTGCTGGTGAAGCCGTTTGGGCCAGGGGCCGATGCCACTGTGGTGGCCTCGGCGGCGGACGGCAACATTGTCTTCGTCAATCACCCCTTCGCATCCAACTTCCCGGCCACATTCGTCAGCGGGACCGCGTTCGCCGGGAAGATCGCCACCTTCAGGCTCAAGGGATGCAACTGTACTCCCGCCAGCGACGGGCTCCCTGGCCCAGGGTGCGGCGCCACCGCCTCGCTGTGCGGCAACGGACAGCTCGACGGGAGCGAGGTGTGCGACGACGGCAACATCACCGCCAATGACGGCTGCTCCGCGGACTGCCTACTCATCGGCGCCAACTACTCGTGCAGCCCCGTCGGCTCGGCGTGCAGCTGCACACCGGGCTTCTACCCTGCCGGGGGCGGCGCTTGCAGCGCCTGCGACACGACCTGCGCCACCTGTAACGGCGCCGGGCCCAACGCCTGCGCAACCTGCGGCCCCACGCGAGTGCTCATCGGATCGAGCTGCGTTCTGGAGACCGTCGACTTTCAGTTCGTCAGTCTGGCCGCGACTGCCAAGAAGCCCGGGGAGGACTCCACCGTCACCGCGACGGTGAAGAACCTCGGGAACTCACCGAAGACCGCCACCGTTGCCATCACGATCGAGCCGGGCGCTGCGCCGAAGGCTGGCTCGAACCCAGGCTTCACCTGTGTTCCCTCTGGGCCGAACACCGTCTGCACCACCACCACGGCGTCCCTCGCCGCCAGCGCGAGCGCGGCACCGCAGCTCATCCTGACGGTGAACGCCGCCTTCGGAGGGACCTCGATCCCGCTTTCTGGCGTGGTGACTGTGGCCGGCGACAGTGTCGCGGGGAACAACACCGCCTCTACGTCGCTCACCATCGTCGCGGTCGCGGAGCTGTCGACCGTGGTGGACTGTCCCGCGGCGGCTTCGGCGGCTGTTCCCGCCTCGTGCACGCTCACCGTGACGAACGCGGGGCCCAGCGCCGCGAGCAACCTATCGGCCACGATCACCCCACAGGCCGCCCTCACCCTGTCCAGCCCTGCGGGCACAGGCTGGACGTGCACTGGCACGGCACCGGCCACCTGCACGCGGGCGTCTCTGCCTACGGGCAATAGCGCGCTCACGTTCCAGCTGGTGCCCACGGCGCCCGTCCCCGCCGGCACGGAGAGCGCCAGCGTCACGGGCAACGTGACCGCCAGCTCGTCGGAGACCAACGCGACCAACACCTCCAGTGACACGGTGGCTGTGGATGCGAGCGCGTCGCTGGCGCTGACGCTGACGACCACCACGCCCACGATTACAGCCGGCGCTTCGGGGTCCATGAACGTCGAGGTGGAGAACGTCGGCACGCAGCACGCGGCCAACGTAGTGCTCACGGCGAGCGTCCCGGCGGCCCTGACACCCAGCGGGACAGGCTGGAGCTGTAACCTCGCCGCGGAGACGTGGACGTGCACCCGCACGGTGAACCCTCTCAACGTGAACGGCAGCAGCACCTTCGCGCTCGCGCTCGCGGCCGTAGATCCCACCTCCGCCGGCGTGGAGTTGGTTCAGGTCGACGTCACCGCCACCCACAGCCGGTCCACGCCAGAGGGCGGGGACGCCGCGAAGTCGATCACGTTTACGGTAGACGCGAAACCAGAGGTGGTCATCAACACCGTAACCCAGGCCGCGGGCGCAGCCACGCCCGGGACGTCGCGCTCCTACACCATCAATATCGAGAACAAGGGGAAGCAAGACGCGACGGGCGTGATCTACGAAGCCACCATTCCAGCCAACGCCATCTTCGACGATCCCGCCACGACGGCCCTGTGGACCTGCGATGCGACGAAGTGCACCCTGCCGCACGCCGGCAAGCTCGACGCGAAGAAGACGTCGTCAGCGATCATCTCGTTCAAGTTCGACGCCTTCCTGGTGAAGGACGTCAGCACGACCTCGTTCACGGCCAAGATCACCGATGACGGCAAGAACGGCCCTCAGTCCATCGACACCGAGTTGGTCAACACGGCGCTTACGGCGCAGCCCGACGTGCGCACCACCACCACCTCGAGCTCCACGCCAGCCCCGGGAGGGAACGTCTCGGTCAGCGTGACCATCGACAACCCAGGCAATCAGGAGGCCGCGTTCGTCAACGCGAGCGTGGTCTTCGAGGCTGCCGCCAGCGCGTCGGCGGCCGGGTGGAGCTGTGGCGCCCCGTCGGCCGGGAAGGTCACCTGCACTCGGCAAATCTCGATCTTGGACCTGAACCCGGTGGCCAGCACCTTCTCGGTCACGCTCCCCACGCCCTACACGGCCGGAGTCCGCTTCTTCAAGGCCAACACCTCCGCCACCGACGACGGGACGCAGGGGACGGATCCGGTGGCCAACAACAACTCCAGCCAGGTGCAGCTGGCGGTGACCGGCGGCGGGACCTTGGCCATTGCGCTGGGTGACGATGGCGCCGCGGCCGCGCCGGGCTCCACGATTACAGTCACCGCCACGACCACGGCGGGGGGCAATCAGATCCTGCAGAACCTCGTGCACTCGTTCATCGTGCCGACAGGGACCACCTTCCAGGGCACGGCGCCCTGGTCTTGCGCCGCCGGCGCGGCGGCCGGCACCCCCTGTACGGCCAACACCGCGCTCGCTTCGCCCGGCGCCGTATTGACCCACACGATCCCGCTGGCGCTCACCGCCGCGGTCCCGGCAGGGGCGCTCGCCCTCACCGTCTCCGTCACGGACGACGCCAAGGGCGTCACTGGAGCTGCCGTCACGGCCTCCGCGACCCACACCCGGACCGTCACCCGCTGCGATCGCGACTGGACGTTCGTCACGGGCACGGGCCCCTTCGTGCCCGACGCCAACTTCAGCTACGTGACCCTCGGAGTTCCTGGCGCGGACAAAGGCTTCAAGACCGCTGGCGCTGGCAACGTGCCGTCAGGTCGCTTCATCGCCCGCCTCAACACCACGGTCACGGTCCCCACGGTGGCGGCCGGCGGACCCAAGCCCGAGCTCGAGATCACCTATCGCCTGCAGGGCAACGCCAACCCCGCCTTCAACCGGTTCGTCGTGTGCCTCGACAACCCCACCTGCACCGGGCAGTCCCTGGGCCTCGCCGACGAGACCGGCGCCAACACGGCAGCCCCGGGGCTCGAGGTCCGCCGCGTGGATCTCCGCGCGAAGGCAGGCACGACCGTGAACGTCACCCTGGTCTACGACACCATCGCTGAGAGCTCGCCCGGCGGCTTCCCGGGTCTGTCGATCGATCGGATCCGCCTGGTATCAAACGCCGATGGTGACAGCACCGCGGACGGCACCTACGCGGAGTGCGACCGGTGCTGGGACGAAGACGGTGACACCTTCGTACACGCCGCGAGCCCCGGTCCCTGCCCCAACCTCGCGACGCCGGATTGCGACGACCGAGACAACACCGTAAAGCCCGGCGGCACGGAGCTGTGCGGCGTCCCCGGCGACGAGGACTGCAACGGTCTCGCCGACGGCTTCGACGAGGTCGCGTGCGGCATCGAGGATTGCGCCAACGGGATCGACGACAACCAGAACAGCCTCATCGACTGCGCTGATGCGGTCTGCGTCGGCTCGCTCGACTGCAATGAGTGCGCCTCGGGCTTCTCCCTGGACCGCGGCTTCGGCGGCTTCACCGCGCAAGACAACGACCCGGATGAAACCCCCTCCACTCAGACCTTCGTCACGGGCGCGGCGGGGGCTGACAAGGGGATCGCCACGGTGGCCGACCTCGACGTCGTCAACCTGAACCGGCCGTACATCCGCGCCACGCTCTCCCGCACCCTCGACGTCCCCCCTGGGATCCCCGCGCCCACGCTGTTCGTGCGCTATCGCCTCTCCGGGGTAGACACCGTGGGACGTGATGTCTTCGGCGTCTGCATCAACGTCGGGGCCAACAGCTGTAACGCCACCACGCCGGCAAAGGACGTCCCCTTCAAGACAGACGCCGAGACCACCGGCTTCGCGACCGCGAAGATCCCGCTGGCTGCCGGCGCGGGCCAGATCGCGGTGACGCTCTTCTACGACACGGTCGACGCGGTGAACGAGTCCGACGCTGGCGTGTTCATCGACTCGGTCACGCTCGGGAGCGACCTCGACGCTGACGGGATTTACGAAGCCGAGCCGGCGGCCTGCGACCACTGCGTGGACGGCGACGCCGACACCTACGGTCGCAAGGGGATCGCCGCGGCCTTCGTCTCGCTCTGCGACGGCGTGGGCGCGGACTGCGACGACGCGGCCGCGGCAACGCATCCCGGCCAACAGGAGAACTGCGCTCTCGCGGGAGACAACGACTGCGACAACCTGGGCGACGAGGACGAGGTGAACTGCTCGGCGTGCGGCGACGGTAACGTCTCTGCGGGCGAGGTGTGCGACGACCAGAACACCGCGTCGAACGACGGCTGCTCCGCGACCTGCGCGATCGAACCGGGCGCCCTGGTCCTCACGGAGATCCACGCGCCGTTCACCAACGGTCCGCAGTGGGTGGAGCTGTTCAACGCGTCGAAGGGGCCGCTGGACCTCCTGGGCCTCGGCCTCGAGCTCGAGCGCGAGACAGGCGCCCGCGCGGCGCTGGCCACGCACTGCGCCACGCTGCCGGGACGGTCTACGGTTGTGCCCATGGGGGGGCGCTCGGTCATCGCCGTGCTGCCGTCGGGCTCCACGCTGTCGGGCCTCTCCGCCGACGTCGTCTGTAGCGCACCGGGCTTCGAGCTGTCGCCCACGGGCGACCTCGTACGCGTCCGGTCTGCCGCCACGGTCCTCGACACCGTCGACTTCAGAGGGTTCGACTGCGAGCTGGGCTCCTGGACGGGCGCCAAGGGCCGCTCGCTGGAGCTTCAGGGGGTTCCCGTGGCGGCGACGAACGACGCCGCCACGGCGTGGTGCCTCGCCGGCGCCGGTGACGCGGCTCCGAATCAGCTGGGGAGCCCGGGCCTCGCCGGAACCTGCGCGGAGCTCACCTGCGATGCGAAGGACGACGACTGTGACGGGACCACGGACGAGGCGCTGGCCGACGGTGACTCTGACGGGCTGTGTGACGCCGTGGACTGCGACGCCGGCGCTGCCTCCTGCACAACGGACTGCGTCACCAACGTCGACAACGACGCCACGCCGGACTGCAAGGACGGCTGCCTCGACCAGGACGGAGACACCTTCGGCGTGCCGGGTGGGCTCCCCACCACGACCTGCGCGCTGGTCGGCGGGGTCCAGAAGCTCGACTGCAATGACGCCCTCTCGTTCGTGAACCCCGGCGCCACCGAGGCCGGCGCGGCGGCGTGCTCGAACGGCGAGGATGACGACTGCGACACGATCCCGGACTGCGCGGAGTCCGGCTGCTCCGGGCTTGCGGCGTGTGCAGGCGAGGCGTGCGCCTCCGGTGTGCCGATTCTGTGTGGGGCCACGATCGAGGTCGAGCCGGTCACAGACGAGCTGCCTTGCGCGGACGGAGACGACGCGGTGGTCACCTTCGTGGCGCCGCGAACCGAGACCGTGGTGTTCACGCTCACCAACGTGGGCCAGCGCCAGTTCGGCGCGTTCGTCTTCTCGGGCAGCTGCACGAACGGGAGCTGCGCGAACCCGCTCGCCACCACCACGGCGGCTTGCGCCACCCCGGGAACCCTCTCGGTCGCCGTGACGCAGGGGCAGAGCTACAGCCTGGTGATCGACGCGGTCGCCGCGTGCTCCGGCCAGGGCAAGGGCTCGGCGACCCTGCGGCTCGCCTGCGCCGAGGTCTGTCTGGCGGGCCAAGACACGGACGCCGACGGTCAGGTGGGCTGCGAGGACTCTGACTGCGTGTTGGCGCCCGCGTGCGCCGCCACGGACTTCGACGGTGACGGCGCGACGAACGCGATCGAGACCACCTGCGGGACCAACCCGAAGGCCGCCGCGTCCCAGCCCTCCACGGACGACGTGAAGGACACGGACGGCGACCTCACCCTCAACTGCGCTGACACGGACGACGACGGCGACGGCGCCTCCGACCTCGCCGAGCTCGCGGCTTGCACCCTCACCTCCGGGGCGAAGAACGACGATGGGATCTACCCGGGAGCCGACAAGCGCTGCGACCTCGCCGGCTTGGACGCTGACTGCAACAAGGAGTTCGACTCGGCCGAGACTGCCTGTGGCGCCGTGGAGTCTCAGTGCGGCGACCTCCAAGACAACGACAACGATCTGGCCACCGACTGCGCAGACTCGAACTGTGCCACCAGCGCGCTCTGTGGGCTGCTGGACTTCGACGGCGACGGCGTCCCGAACCGCATCGAGATCCTCTGTAACACCAGCCCCACGGCGTCCGACGACGAGCCGCCGGGCGGCTCGACGGTTGATCCCGACAGCGACGGCGCCCCGAACTGCGCTGACGTGGACGACGACGGCGACGGCGTCGACGACGTCACCGAGGCGCTGTGTGGCTCCAATCTGAACGACAAGACCTCGGTCCCGGTAGACACCGACGCAGACCAGCAGTGCGACTCGGCCGATCCCGATGACGACGGTGACGGTGCTCCGGACACGCAGGAGGTCGCGTGCGGCTCGGACCCCAACGACTCCGCGGCCCTCCCCACCGACGCAGCGCACAATCAAGACACCGACGGCGTCTGCGACCTGCTCGACACGGATCGCGACGGTGACGATGCGTCGAATGGGCTCGAGGTGGCGTGCGGCACCGATCCCGAGAACGCGGACGACGAGCCGGCCGACCACGATGTGGACAGCGACGGCATCTGCGACCGGCAGGACGAAGACGACGACGACGACGGCTGGACGGACGCGCGCGAGCAGCTCTGTGGCAGCGACCCCATGGTCGCGGCAAGCACCCCCACGGACACGGACCTGGACGGTTATTGCGACTTCCTCGACGCCGACACCGACGGAGACGGGTGGCCCGACGCGCTCGAGCAGCAGTGCGGCACGTCGCCCACCTCCGCCAGCTCGAACCCGCTGGCCGGCGGTGCCGACAGCGATGTCGACGGACTCTGCGACGCCGTCGATCCCGATGACGACGGCGACGGTTGGGAGGACACCGCCGAGGCCGCGTGCGGCACGGCGCCAAAGCTGCCCAGCGCGAAGCCGCTGGACACCGACGGCGACGGCGCCTGCGACGCAGTCGACGACGACGACGACGACGACACCTGGAGTGACGCCAACGAGGCGCTGTGCGGCTCGAAGCCCGCGGACTCGTCGTCCACGCCAACCGACGCCGACAAGGACGGGGTCTGCGACACGGTAGATCCCGAGGCCGACCCCGACGCTGACGGCTGGACCAGCTTCGAGGAGCTGGGCTGCGGCACCCTGCCGGAGGACCTCACGTCGACGCCCGCGGACAACGACGCGGACGGGACCTGCGATCCGGTGGACGACGACGACGACAACGACGGCTGGACCGACGCCGACGAGCTCGCGTGCGGCACGAGCGCCACCGATGGGGCGGCGAGCCCGGCAGACAGCGATGGCGACGGCGCCTGCGACACCATCGACGCGGACGACGACGGCGACGGCTCGCCCGACGTGGACGAGCTACTGTGCGGCGGGACCCAGCTGGCGCCCGGGCTTGCGCCGAGCGAGCTCGATCTCACGGACACCGACCTCGACGGCGTGGTCAACTGCAATGACGACG
>SXOO01000118.1 GCA_005776725.1 Pseudomonadota bacterium
GCCCTCGTCGAGGTCGGCGGTGGCGTAGTGCGCCGTGGCGCCCACGAGCTTCACGCCGCGCTCGAAGGCCTGGAGATAGGGGCGCGCCCCCTGGAACGCCGGCAGGAAGCCGTGGTGGATGTTGATCACGGGCGGGGCCGCCGCGAGGAACTCGGGGGTGAGGACCTGCATGTAGCGGGCGAGCACCACCAGCGAGACGTGGTGCCGCGCGAGCAGCTCGAGCACCTTCTTCTCCTGGGCGCGCTTCGTCTCGGCGGTGACGGGCAACGTAAAAAACGGCAACCGGAAGCTCTCGGCCACCCCCTCCAGCGCGGCGTGATTGGAGATCACCAGCGCGATGTCTCCGGGCAGCTCCCGCTGCCGGTGGCGCAGGATCAGATCGTAGAGGCACGAGCTCTCACGGGTAACCAAGAGAGCGACCTTCGGTGGGGCGTCCGTATAGCCCACGGACCAGTCGCCGCCGATGCTGGTCGCGAGCGCGCCGAACGCCAGCTCGAGCGCACCACGCGAGGCGGAGTCGCCGAGGCGCTCCAGCGCCTTGGGCGTGGCCAGGGCGTCCAGGTCGACCACGACGCGCATGTGGAAGCGCCCGCCCGGGACCCGGGATGCGTGGTTGGATGAGTCGAGGATATTGAGCCCCAGCTCGTAGAAGAAGCCGGCGCAGCGGGCGACCAGTCCGGGTTGGTCTGGCGCAGACAAGAGGAATGTTGCGGTGATGGGCATGCGGCCGACATTGCCAGTGGAAGGCGCTGTGGCATAGTCCGCGCCCCGAACGGAGGCCCGATCGGCGGCTCGACCGCGACGGGCGCGACCGCACACACTGGAATTCAGGTCCAAATCGCTGGGCCAAAGGGAGGACACCATGGCGGACGAGGGTGGAATCAACTGGAAGGAGCTGATGGTCGACAAGTCTATCGACGTCGTCCTTGTCCCACTCGGGCTCTTCGCCGCCCTGTGGCTCCAGAACTGGGTCGACGACCGCAAGGAGAAGCAGGACTACGTGTCGCTCCTCGGCGACTTCAAGACCGAGATCGCCACGAACAAGGGCAAGGCCAAGGCCCTCGAGGACGACCTCGGCCCGATGGCAGACAACAAGGACGAGAAGGCCCTTGGCCCGCTCGTCGCCGAGTTCGAGCGGTTCCGCACAGACGTAGACGAGGCGGTGATCCTCCTCGACTGCCTCGACTTGTTCGCCGACGCTGCAAACACGGCGCCCGGTGGACCCGCGGACCTCGCGCCGCCGAACCCAGTGGACCCGCAGCCCTCGCCGGAGCCCCCGGCGGCGCCGGCGGAAGAGCCCTCGGAAGAGCCCGCAGCCCCCACGGCGGAGCCGGCGGCGCCTGCAGCGGAGCCCGCGGCGCCAGCGGCACCGGGAGCACCGGCCGACCCAGCGGCGGCAGGCGGCGAGGACAAGCAAAAGGAGCTCGCGGCGTGCGCGGCAAAGTTCGAGGAGATGGAGAAGAAGCCGGACATGAAGTTCCGGCCGGTCGACCTCTCGCCGCTCTATCGGTACGAGGTGTTCCAGGTCTACCTGCAGAACGGCATCAAGCTCTTCAAGGACAAGGAGGCCAAGGTGATCGGCCTGAAGCTGGGCGAGATCTACTCGTCTGCCAAAGAGGTCGAGCGCCGCGTCGAGGAGATCGAGGCCCTCTACAACGACGGCTTCACGAAGCACTGGGGGGGGCTCACCAGCCTCGGCAGCGAGCTGGAAGACCTCCTGGGTGACGGCGAGGATCCCGCGCAATTGAAGGACGCTCAGGAGCGGCTCCGCGAGATGCAGGGCGAGATCCTCGACGCCAAGTATGCGATCACCACGCTGCAGGAGGTCCTCCAGGTGAAGGCCGAGTTCCTGAAGCAGTACGTCACCGACATGAACAAGAAGTTCGACGGCCTCACCGGCGAGCTCGACAAAGAGGCCGGCCGCAACGGCTGAGCGCGCTGCAAAGGGACGACATCGGATCGCCCCCGGATCCGCCCCTACCTACCCGCCCGAAGTGCGCGGGCCACGGCGGCCTCCAGCGCGGCCCGTCGCCCGGCGGGCCACAAGGCGCGCGGGTCGCCGAGCACCATTGCCAGAGTGAACAGGCGGCCTGACGGGTCAGCCTCCTCCACGGCGGCCACCGCCGCCCAGTCCCATGCGCGCCGCGCCCCGTCAGCGTCCCCCAGCACCAGCAGCGCCTCGGCCCGCCGCGCGTCGGCGAGCGCGCCCCAGGGGCGCACCTCGTCGAAGGTCTCTGCGTGCCGCAGAATCTCCCGTGGGGCCGCGGCGTCGAGCGCAGCCTGCGCCTCTGCGCGCCGACCGTGGCGAAGCCACTCGAGGGCCAGCGACGCGTAGGCCGCTCTGGGGGGCGCCTCGTCGCCCCCGCGCGCAGCCAGCGCCGTGCGGTGTAGCGCCTCGAGCAGGTGCAGGCCCGGGCGGCCGTCCAGCGCCCGCTGGAGCGGAGACTCGTCGGGAGTGGCCAGATGTGCTGGCGCGGGGAGAGCTGCCCAGCTGGCTGCCAGCTCCCAGTACCCGGCCTCGGCGGCTCGCGCCGAGGCCGTAGCGAGCGCGTCGACCGTGAACGCGTAGTTGTGGTTGTAGAGGCCGTGTAGCGCGCGGCGGGCCGCCTCCGGGTCGCCAAGGCTGATCCACGCGTCGAAGAGCGCCAGTCGGGTGGTGTTCCAGTCGGCCGCCGACTCAGGGCCGGTCCCGGCGGAGAGGAGGTTCGTGGCAGCCGCTGCGTGCGCTCGCGCCTCGGGGCCGCCCCGGACCGCAGAGAGGGCCAGCCACTCCGCGTTGCGTCGTGGGGTGTCACGCTCAACGGGGGGCCCGGAGTTGCCGAGGTGCAGCGCCGGACTGGGGCACCCGTCAGGGCTCCCGACGTCTGACAGCGCCACGCACCGTGTGGCGAGGCGAGCCACGCGCCACGCCAACGTGGCCGCGTAGCTGCGGGGCCATGGGCCGCACTGCTCCCGGAGCTCATCCGGATCGCCGAGCCGGCTCGCGGCCTCGTCGCACCGATCCATGGCCAACGCCAGCCCCTGTGCCGCGTCGGCCCCGACGCCCGGGTCCCGCGCGAGCGCGTCGAGGTGTGGCGTGGGGGCCTCCAAGGGGCGCACGGCCAGCGACAGCAGGAGCAGAAGTGACATGGCCCGGACCATACAGGCGCCGGTGAGGGGCCGCTATGCGGAGAGGCGTCGTGGCCGCTGCCCCGCTCTGGCGCTACACGACCAGGCGCTCAGGGATGCGGCGCGCAGGTTGGCAGTCGCCACGTCTGCAGCGCTGGCTCGGCGGAGAGATCGACCCGGCCCACCACGTCTGCCGCGTGCACCCCCGGGAGAACCACGAGTCGGCCAGCCGCGTCGCCGAGCGCGACGCACCCCTCGCCTGTTGCTTTCGAGGAGGAGCGGAGTCCGCGAAGATCCTCCCGCCGCACGATCTCGCCTGTGGACAGGCTCTGCACGACCACGGCATCGCAGCGAGGGTGGAGTAAGCGAAGGAGGGGCACGCCGGGATGGCTATCGAGTCTGATGACCGCAACCCATACGCCATCCACGTCGCTCACAGAGTCATAGCCCGGGTCATCCCCCACGTCCGCGATTCGCTTGCCCGTGGCGTCGGTCAGGCTCGCTCGGCCCGCTCCCCCGAAGAGGTAGTGCTCCCCATCCGGGAGCTGTCCGAAGCTCGCGGAGCGCGGCCAACTCTCGCGCCGGAGCCGCTTTCTCGTCTTGACGTCGTAGACGTAGAAGCCGCGCCCTTCGCCTTCCGCCGTGAGCAACAAGAGATGGGTGCGGGACGCGTTGATCGACCACGCGTCCAGGAGCTCCTTGACGATGGGCTTACCGGTAGCCACCCAGTCGAGGGTCCACCCGTTCCGCTTCACACGCACCAGGGGCTTGGCCGGCGGCTCGGGTTCAGCCGCGACCTGCGGCGCCTCAACTGGGGACGCGGTAACCGGTGCAAGGCCTTCCCAGAGCTCGCCGGTGGCCAGATCCAGAGTGTTCCTCTCGTCGCGGCCCAGCCCCTTGATCCAACGCACCTCGCGCCCCAAGACGAGGCCTTCGCCGCCAACGTACGTCCGCTTGAGGAGATACGCGTCCGGCTCCGGCCGAACACATCCTGGGGGCGGCCTATCCGCGTGGGCGGGAGTCGGCGCCAGCGCAATCGTGAGGGCGAGGCAATAGGACAAGCGCAGCGTTGACGAGATGGCCATACACCGAACCTACCACCGCGAGCCGCGCGCGCCTCTCGCCCGCGTCTTAACTCCCCGTTGTGCGCGCTGCGGCGCCCGACGTCGGGCCCTGTTCGTGGCCGAGTCCCGTCGCCCTAGCCTCAGGTCTGGTCGACGACCTGGTCTCCCGGCTCCAAGAAGACCTCGAAGTTGCCGTGCCCGTCCGCCCGGATGAGGTCGGTGCGGATGTGCGCCTCCCGGAGTCGGCGACGGAGCCGCGTGAGGTTCGTGTCCCACTTTCGTCGCAGCAGCACGAGGTCGTCCTCTTGTGGCCAAAGCTCGCGGGCCAGCGACTCCCACGAAACCGGGACCGCGATCGACGCCAACTCGGACAGGATGCGGGCCAGGAGGCCGTCGAGGACGAGGGCAGGCTCGGTCGCACGATGGATGTGCGCGGTGTCGTATCGCACGACGAGGTGCAGGGGGGCGGCGATCGCGCCGAGCGGCGAGGTTCCAGCGTGCGCTGCGAGCCCAAGCGGGATCATCACGGCCCGGAAGGTAGCGCCGCCAACCACGAAGGTGTCGCCCGCGACGAGCGGCCGGTCTTCCTCGCCGTTCAGTCGAAGCGTCCAGTCGTCCCCCTCCGACCAGACGGACGCGTCGGCGTCCGGCTGAAAACGGGGGAGCAGCTCCGGCGGGGGGCCAACCCGTAGGCTCGCCACAGCGGTCAGCGCCTGACGCACGAGGCCATCGCCCTCTAGGCCGAGAATGGCGTCGGGTAGGGCCACATGGAGGATGTCGATGGCGAGGTCGCGGGCGAGGTGAATCGCCTGCCCACGGCGCAGCTCGACGTCGCCGCTGTTGTCGTCTCCAAGCGAGAAGCGCCCGCGGAGCGCCAACAAACGCAGCGAATCGCCCCGGAGGCTCAACATGGCGTGAGCTTCGGAGATCCGAGGGTCTGACAGCCGAAGGGCGACACCGCTTCCGCGGCCGATGACATCACCCGCGAAGAGCAGGTGCTCCTGGCCATCGGGCAAGCGAACACGGACGTGGGCGTGCATCGGGCGAGCATAGCATGAGGTGCCTACGTCGTCGGGCTGGTCCTTCGGCGCCGTTTCGGCCACCGTGTGCTCGTGAACGAGGACTTCCGCAGCAGCCCGGCCTACAGCGGGGTCGCGCCCCCGCAGGGGCCCGCTGAGCTCGTTCAAGGCGGGGAACTACCCGGCTCCGACCTGGTCGATGGTCGCTACGAACGACGAGGCTTGCTCGGCGTCGGCGGGATGGGGCGCGTCTACCTCGTGTGGGACCGCCACGTCGAGCGGGAGGTGGCGCTGAAGGAGGTCTACGCCCGCGACGAGGCCCATCGGGCCGAGCTCACGAAGCGCTTCCTTCGCGAAGCAGCCGTAACCGCACGGCTGGAGCACCCCGGGATCGTCCCGGTCTATGACGTCGGGAGCACTGACCGAGGGGCCTATTACACCATGCGCGTCGTGCGCGGGCGCTCGCTGGCCGACTGCCTGGCCAACGCCGAGTCGGTGGAGCGGCTCGGCTTGCTCCGCCATGTGCGCGACGCCTGCGAGGCGCTCGCGTTCGCTCACCAGCTCGGGGTGGTCCACCGCGACATCAAGCCCAGCAACGTCATGGTCGGGGCCTTCGGAGAGACCCTCGTCATGGACTGGGGGCTGGCAGGTCGCCTGGGCGAAGTCGACTCCCCCACCGCCCAGGTGGCCGCGCCCCTCCCAGCCGAGGGCCTCACGGCCTGGGGCGCGATCATCGGCACTCCGCAGTACCTCTCCCCCGAGCAGGCAGAGGGGCGGCCCGCCGACGCGCGGTCGGACGTCTACGCCATGGGCCTCGCGCTCTTCGAGGTCATCTCGGGTCTCCCGGCGCGAGGGAGCGATGCGACCCCGGACTCGGCGCGCGAAGGCACGGTCTCGGTCGAGCGCCTCTCGGGGACGGGTGGCGCCTCCGCCGAGCTCGCCGCCATCGTCCGGCGGGCCACGGCGCCCGACCCGTCCGCGCGTTACTCCAGCGCCAAGGCGCTCGCCGAGGATCTCAGCGCCTACCTCGACGGTCGTCGGGTGGCCGCCCATCACTACTCCAACCTCGAGCTGCTTCGGCGGCTCCTGAGGGCGTGGCGTGCGCCGCTCATCGTCCTCGCAGTCGCGCTGACTGCCCTGGCCATCGGGCTCGGTCAGGCCTTCAGCGAGACTCGCGCGGCGCGTGACCGAGCCACCGCCGAGCGGGACGCGGCGCTTGCCTCGGCGTCTCGGGCGGAGCACGCCGAGAAGCAGACGCAGAGGGCCCTTCTCGCGGCCGACCGGACGCTGTCCGACGCACTGGCCCAGCGGCTCGTCACAGGGAGGGACGGCCTCGACGTCGCAGAGGCCGGCGCGCTGGCCGTCGAGGCGCTACGCCACGGCCCGTCCGTCGACGCGCGCGGCGTCCTGGCCGAGCTCGACGCGGCCGCCAAGCCACGTGCCGTCGCGGAGTACGCGCTGCCCGATTGCCTGGACGTGCTGCCGTCGACCCGCCGCCCCGCCGTGGTCTGTCGTGGTGCCAGCACGATGACCTACTGGGACCTGGCGCCGCTCACGCGCCGGTGGCTACGCTTCGGAGAGCACGTGCCCACTGCCCTGATGGAGGCCACGGGCACCCTGCTCAGCAACGCGCGGGGCACGGGGTCGCTCGAGGCCACCCGCGTCGCTGACGGCGAGGTCCTCGCGTTCGTACCGACCAATCACGGAGCTCGGGCCGAGCCAGGAGCCACGCTCGCCGTGGAGGTCTTTGCCGGGAGTCTGCGGCTCTTCGACGGCGTTCGACTCGTAGAGACCATCGCCGCGCCCTGCGGGACCCCGGCGGCGTCCATCGGGCGGCACGGGCGGTGGTTCGCGGTCTGCTCCGATGGTCGCTATGTCTGCGGACGTACGGGGGAATCGGCGACGACCGGCGTCGTCGGGGGCAACGGCTTCGAGGCGCACAGCGTGGTGTGGCGCGGTGAGCGGGAGGTCATCCTGGGCTCGAGCAAGGGCCAGCTGGCGCGGTGGGACTTGGCCACG
The DNA here is from genome assembly GCA_005776725.1 of Pseudomonadota bacterium. Taxonomy (GTDB): domain Bacteria; phylum Myxococcota_A; class UBA9042; genus SXOO01. Next base: position 7,211 of record SXOO01000118.1, read on the forward strand.
CAACAGTGGGCCGGCCCGATCCTGGGCGGGGCGCGCGGGCTCGTGCAGGAGCTGGCCGTCTCTCCTGACGGTCGGTATGCGGCCGGCTTCGACGAGCTCCCGGGCGTGCTCATTTGGGACCTCGACGCGAGCGCGTCGGCGCTCCGGCTCCCGATCGTGGACGCCAAAGGAGCGGTCTTCGTCACCGACCCCAGCGCAGGCGCTTGGGGCGGCCGCGCGCCCACCCTGCTCACGTGGAACCCGCTGACGCTCACCGAGTGGGTGTTCCCGATCAACGGGCCAGCCGTCTTGAACGCCAGCGGAGGCGTGACGGACCTCGCCTTTCTGACCGCTGAGGGTGGCGATGCCGAGCTCATCACCGCCGCTACGGGCGAGGTCCTGCGGCGCCGGGTCCTCGATGGGGGCGTCGACGCGGCCATGCGCGTGCCCGGCGTCGTCAAGCGCGTCGCGAGCGCCGGCAGTCGCGTGCTGGTGGGCGCGGCGTCGTTGCCACGAGCGCTCTGGTTCCCCGATGCGGTGGAGGCCCTCCCGAAGGAACCGACGGTGCCGATGGCCCGGGGGCTCGAGAGCGTCCGCGGGGGTCGAGTGCTCTACGGTCCCGACCTCGGCCCCCTGTGGCTGGTAGAGCCCGGTGGCGAGGTGGTCTGGCGCAGCGAGCTGAGCGTGGTGACGCTCGACACCGACGTCACGCCCGACGGCCGACACGTCGCGATCCTCGACAGCGAGGAGGGCGTCCTCCGTCACCTCTCGCTCCGAGAAGCGCCGGTCCTTCGACTGGTCAACTCGGACGTAGCGTGGCGCGCCGTGGCGATTGCGCCTCACGCGACCACCTACGCTCTGGCGGCGCTCGACCGGGTCGAGCTGGTGGACGAGCTCGGTGACCGGGTGGACGCTCTGGAGACGCAGGCGACGTCTCCGCTGGTCGAGGTCGCGTGGTCGGCGGCCGCTCGATGGATAGCCGCGGGCGCGCGCGACGGGACCACGTATCTCTGGGACGCGGCTACGGGCGTCATGCATGCCCGCTTCCGCGCGCAACGAGAGCGTGTGGCGGCGCTCGCGTTCACGGACGATGAGAGGACACTCGCCGCCGGGAGCTGGGATCGCACCGTACGGCTACACCGGCTGGACGGACTCAGTACGCCAACGGAGACGCTGGCCGCTCAGTTCCGCGCTCAGTGGGGCATGACGGTGGAGGAAGCGCTGCCCTAGCCCGAGCACGGGCTCGATCTCTCCGCCATCTTAACCGGGATTGACCGGCCCTCCGTTGGCCCCGACGATGCCTCCAGATCACACTTCCTGGAGGCCGTAGTCATGACCAGAACGCTCTGGCGCGCGTTAGTCTTGTCGCTTTCCGTCAGCAGCATCGCATCGGCCCGTGACGACGACGAGTACATCAAGTCGCTGGTGAGGGCCGCCGTCCAGAGCGGTGTGGAGTCGATGGATGTGTTCCACTTCGAGCCGGACGACGAGATCAAGGAGATCCTGAACCTGCTCCGCAACCAAGGAGAGGTGGCCAAGGCGGAGAAGCGCCTCACGGCCCACGAAGACACCCTGCGCAAGACACAACCGCAGAAGCTCCCGATCTACTTCCGCTTCCTCGCCCAGGTCCGGATGGAGAACAGAGACTTCCCCGGGGTCGTGCAAGCGGCAACCGAGTGCCTCAAGCAGAAGAAGGACAAACACAACGTCACCGAGCTCTGCTTCTTGATGCGCGCGGTCGCTCACGCCTGGCTGGACGACTATCGCGCGGCGCTCGCAGATGCGGCGCGGTTCAAGTCGGTAGCCGGGAGTCGCGAGGTGGCGGCCGTACAGGCCTGGGCCCACCTGAACCTCGGCGAGTGGGACAAGGCTGCGGCGGCGGCCAACCGAGCGATAGCGCTGCAGGAAGACAGCGCAACCGGAGCGAAGGGACGCTACCAGAACCCGGACATGTACTCTGGCTCCAGCGACGCGCCCTTCCCGGATGGACAGTGCTCGGACTTCTGGCCGCGCATCGCCATCGCCGTGCACACCGCGCGCCGCGAGGGGCTCGATGCAGGTCTGGCCCTCTGGTACCGGATCGCCGAGGAGCTGAACGCAAAGGCGAGCCGCACGAACGCGGACGCGGGTTTGGGGGGCGCGCGCATCGACCTGGCCCGGCCGACGATGAGCCTCCTCTACGCCCATGCCTCCTACCTGCTCGGCGAGGTGCACTTCGAGGCCAAGAACTACAAGGAGGCGACCTCGGGCGCGCTGAACGGGCTAGGCATGACCAGTTGGAAGGTGGAGCCCACCCAGGGCTGGCGCCTGCGCATGCACTCGCTCCGCGCGCGGGCCAGCGTTATGGCTAACAAATGCGACGCGGCGCTGGAGTCTGCCGAATGGCTGGTCGAGCAGCGCGACGCGCGCGGGAAGCCGCCCCCAGAGGCCAAGGTGGGAGCGGAGGTGCTGAAGACCTGCCGCGCCGAGGCGGGCAGCCCACTGGCGCTGCTACAGGCGGTCCGGGCCGCCGCGAAGTCGAACGACCAAGCAGCGGTCATCGACGCCGCGTCGAAGCTCCTCGCAATGGGCGATCGGCCGAAGGAGGAACGGCTCGAGGTGCTCGAAAGCCGTGCGGTAGCCTTCTTCAAGACCGATCGGCGTGCGGACGCCTTGGTGGACATCGACGGCCTCATCGAGCTCGCGCCGGAGAATCCGCGGTGGCATAGCCACCGTGGGGAGACGCTGGTTGTGCTCGGCCGCGGCGAAGAGGCGATCGCTGCCTTCACCGTCGCGATTGACGCCATCCGCGCGGCCGGAGAAGGGATGATTGACGCGTACACCGCGCTGGATCAGCGCTCCAAGCAGTACTACGGCGCCGGGCGCTTCGACGAAGCGCTGGCCGATGTGGACACCCTCCTCGTGTTCGACCGGAAGAACGGGGAGCGGTGGCAGAACCGAGGAGAGGTGCTCATCGCGCTGAAGCGGCATGCCGAGGCGCTCGAGCCGCTGGGCCAGGCGCTGGAGATCGATCCCAACAACGTCCTCGCCCTTCGCTTTCGCGCTGACTGCCACGAGGCTTTGGGCAACGCCCACGAGGCCGACGTGGACCGAAAACGCGCTCAGGCCATCGAGGACCTGGCCGAGTAGCCGAGCGTCCGACTCTCTCCCCCGTCTTAACTCCCACAGTGATCGCTTGTGAACGCCGGTTGGCGCCGGTAGCGTCTCGTCAACTCGGCAAGAGTCTCCGCAACGAGCGCGACCGGCGCATGGACACTTGTGTCCGAAACCCTGTTTTTCCAGCAATTGGAGCATACTCATGATCAGGATCCCCTTGGCACCACTCGTGGTAGTCGCCGCCGCGGTCGGTTGCGAGAAGGCCAGCGAAGCCGCTGCCGATACGTCCACAACCGCGGTTCAGTGCCCACAGAACGCGGCTCAGATCCCGGGCACCGTCGACTGTGCCTGCCTGGTCGGCTTCACGGCGAAGGGCGAGGTGTGCGTAGCGGACGGGGATGCGTGCGGGGTGGGCGAGGTGGCCGGCGACGACGTCTGCGTTTGTGACACCGCCGGCGGTTACGTCTTCGATCAGAAGACGAGCAGCTGCGCCAAGAACCCGTGTGACGCCGGTTATTCCCCTGACACAAACGGCAACTGCTCAGACATCGACGAGTGCTACCAGCAGCTCCACGACTGCGACGCCAACGCGCGGTGCTTCAACGAGCCCGCGTCGTATCGGTGCGAGTGCAACACCGGCTTCGACGGCGACGGAAAGACGTGCACGGCGGCCACGTGTGACCCCGGCTACGAGCTGAATGCGGCCGGGAACTGCCTCGACATCGACGAGTGCTCGAAGGGGCTCGACAACTGCGCGGCCTTCGAAGACGGCGGACTCTGCTCGAACAACACCGGGTCCTTCTCGTGCAGCTGCAAGGCCGGCTTCGAGGGTGACGGCACCGCGTGTACCTGTCCGAAGGGGACGTCTCTCGGTGACTCGGGGGCGTGCGTGGATGCCGACGAGTGCGCGCTCGGGCAAGACGACTGCGCCGACGCCGCCGCGGGCGGCAAGTGCGTCAACAAGTTCGGTGGCTTCTACTGCGCCTGCGAACCGGGCTTCGACGGTGATGGCAAAGCCTGCGCGTGCCCGCCGGGACGTGAACTGAGCGCGACCGGGACCTGCGTGGACGTGGACGAGTGCGCCAAGGGGCAGGACGATTGCGCCGACGCGGCGGCCGGTGGGCTGTGCATCAACAAGGCGGGCGGCTTCGCCTGCGGGTGCGCGGCGGGGACCGTCGGCGACGGCAAGACCTGCGTCGAGACGACGTGTGACCCGGGTTACGCCGAGAACTCCAGTGGCGCGTGCGTAGAGATCGACAACTGCCAGAGCGGCGCGAACGACTGCGCCCTCGCCGCGGATGGCGGGATCTGTACGAAGACGGGGCCTGGGAAGCACGTCTGCAAGTGCAAGGCAGGCTTCGTGGGCGACGGCAAGTCGTGTGCCTGTCCGGCTGGGACCACGCTCACGGCGTCCGGCACCTGCGCCGACCTCGACGAGTGCACGACGGGGCAGAACGACTGCGCGCCCGCCGCGACCGGTGGAACGTGCACGAACAAGGCAGGCGGCTTCGTCTGCGTCTGCAAGATCGGCTACGAAGGCGACGGCAAGACGTGCGCGCCCACGACCTGCGATCCCGGCTACATCACGAATTCGTCGGGGACCTGCGTGGACCTGAACGAGTGTACGACGGGCCAGAACGACTGCGCACCCTCCACGGCCGGCGGCCAGTGCGTCAACAAGCCCGGCTCCTTCGAGTGCACCTGCAAGGCGGGCTTCACCGGCGATGGCAAGATCTGCGGGTGTGCACAGGGTTACGAGGTCGGTCCGAGCTCCTGCGTGGACGTGAACGAGTGCACGACCGGCCAGAACGACTGCGCACCCGCCACGGCCGGCGGCCAGTGCGTCAACAAGCCCGGCTCCTTCGAGTGCACCTGCAAGGCAGGCTTCACCGGCGATGGCAAGACCTGCGGGTGTGCACAGGGTTATGAGGTCGGTCCGAGCGGGTCCTGCGTGGACGCCAACGAGTGCACGGCCGGGACCTCGACCTGCGCGCCCGAGGCGCAAGGCGGCAAGTGCTCGAACAAACCAGGCAGCTTCACCTGTTCGTGTCTACCCGGCTGGGAAGGCGATGGGACCACCTGCAAGGACAAGGACGAGTGCGCGCTGAACACGGACAACTGCAACCAGATCTGCACGAACACGCTGGGCTCCTTCGAGTGCAGCTGCAACCCCGGGTACCAGAAAGACCTGAACGCGTGCCCAGACATCAACGAGTGCGCCAACCCGGAGTCCGTCGGTTGTTACGGCTTCTGCGAGAACGTCGGCGGGAGCTACAACTGCTGGGGTAACGGCGGGATCAGCTCGCTCGAGGTGGCGGACGGCCCTTATCCCGACATGCAGTGCGCCGGCAGCATCGGCCCGGACGCCATCTACTATCAGACGCACCAGACCAGCTACGAGGTCGACTGTCGCTGTCCGCAGGGCGCCTCCGAGCCAGGCACCAAGTACTGTTCGGCCCCGTTCGGTGCGGCGCAGGGCGGCTTCCATCTCGGCGACGGTCCGCGGGTCTCGGACCACTCGAGCGGCGCCATCAACGGCTGCGCCACCGACTACCTGAGCGAAGAGGTCTACTTCGGCGTGACCTGGGGTGATTTCCTCGACAGCACACGGGGTTACATCATGGCCGTGGACCCGCTCACGGGTGACCGCCGCGTGGTGTCGGGCTCGTACCTCTCGCCGACCGACGGCGTCGTCCATGTGGGCGCCGGGAACCGCTTCGACGAGATCAAGGACATGGCGATGGGCCCGGACGGCTTCCTGTATGTCTTCGAGAGCTCGCTCCCGGGCGGCGGCTCGCAGCCCGACGACACCAACCCCGAGCTGAAGAGCCGCTCCATCTACAAGGTCGACCTCACCACGGGTGACCGGACCCTCGTCTGGAACCAGCGCACGGACGAGCTGACGCAGTTCGTGAGCTGCCCGAACGGCAACCCGGTGGCGAGCGGGATCCCGGTGGTCGACATCCAGATCCACGGCTTCGAGCTGGACGAGCAGGGCAACTTCCTCCTGGCGACGAACGACAACACGGCGCCCCAGGCGGGCGAGGGCTTCATCCGGGTCGGCAAGGACGGCAAGAGCTGCGCGTGGATCACGCGCTCGGGCACCAAGCCCGGCAACCTGCTCTTTGACGTCACCGCGGGCGCAGGCTCGGGCGTCACCGTCGCGGCCGGCTTCGACAGCGGGTTCGGCTACAAGGACGGCTTCATCTATGCGACTGACTTCCTCACGAAGCGTCTCTACAAAGTGAACGTGGCCACGGGGCAGCGCTCCATCCTGTGGTCAGGCCAGACACCGCAAGTCGGTACGGGCCCCGGCGTCGGCGTGCACCAGTTCTTCTACTACCCGCACTTCGGCCTCTGGATCGCGGGCGGCAACGAGGCCGGCACACCATCGACGGCGTCGCTCTTCGACCCGGAGTCCGGCGACACGTGGGACTGGATGTACAAGAAGCCCGACGGCGCGATCGATCCCGGCGGCTCCTCGCAGCTCGGCACCAACAACGCGAACTGGGGCGGTCCGGTCGGCATCGAGACGAACCAGATCCGCGGCCCGATCCTCGGCACACAGTTCTCCACCCTGCTCCATCGCCCCTGGTGCATCTCCCCCGTCGAGCCGAATCGACTGCTCGTGGCCACCGACCAGGTGGGCGTGGTGAAGGTGGAGGTCGAGACGGGGAACTCGATGAACTTCTCGCTCTAGGTGGGGAGAGCTCGCGGCGCCCGCGCCCTCCCCTACCGGGGGTTGACACGCCCTTGGGGGGAAGGGAGAAGTACTCGCGACGGGCCGTCCTGAGGCTGCGTGGGCGCCGCGAGATGTCACGGATAATCTCACCGAAGCGCGAGAGCGCGGAGGTGAACCGGGCCGGGGAGCTCAGTTGCCCCGGCCCCAGCTCGAGATTCGCGCGCGTCCCCCGGGTGGCTTCGAGTCGGATGCCCGTTTCGGAGGACGCGTCATGTCGCATCAGCAACCGCAGTTTCCCTGGCTTTGGGCCACAGTCCTGGGCCTGGTGACCGCCACGGCCGTCGCCAACGCCGCGCCGCCTGCCTGGCCCGCGTACTTGGGCAGTCCTCCGGGCTTGTGGCGGGTGGATGACCCCGAGGTCCAGGAGTTCGCCGAGGTCGAGATGCCCCTGGCGGGTCGTGACACGCCGCATCTCGTTCGCGGTCGCGTCTTCGTGGGCGACACGAACGCCCCGGGCCTCACGACCGAGACACCTAGGGCCGAGGTCTGGTCGATCGTGAAGGGCCTGTTCCCAGCGCCGGGCTGGACTGTGGCGTTCGCCGAGACCGCCGCGGTCACGATGCGCTACCGAGCCGGCGCCGTGGAGGCGTGGGCTCGGATCGGATACGGGGATCCCAGCGACATGCGCCTCACCGTGGTCGAGCTCGCTGCGCAGACCCGGCGCCACACACTGCCCCCGCCGGCCTCGAAGCCAGAAGCGCTGAAGGCGCCGGCAGACATCCCCTACCTCACCCCCCTGCCGGGTTCCAAGCTGGTCAGCGGCGGCTACGACGCGGTGCCGCTGCGCGTGGTGCTGCCAGGAGAGCAGGAGGAGACGGTGCTCGCGATGGGCGTGCACGAGCGACTGTACGCCGGGCCGGCAGAGAATATTTCGCCGCTCCAGGTCACCGAGATCTACGGCCCGGCGCTGCGCGAGGCCGGGTGGACGATCGTAAGCGAGGCGCGGGGCAGCTTCCTCGCGCACTACGCGAAGAACGGCAGGGACGTCTGGGCCGTCGTCGGCTCCGGCATGGGCGACCTCTCCTTCCGCGTGGCCGACGCGGGCGCGGTCGACCTGGGCGCGCAGCTCCGGAAGGACTGCCGGGCGAAGCTCGACGGGGTGCTCTTCGACTTCGGCAAGGCCACGCTCAAGGCGGAGTCCACGTCGGCGCTGCAGAGAGCGAGCGCCGCGATCCAGGCCGCGCCGGAGCTGGGGCTCGAGGTGCAGGGGCACACCGATAGCGTGGGCGGGGCTGCAGACAACCAGAAGTTGTCCGAGGCGCGCGCGCGGGCCGTGATGACGTGGCTTACGACCCACGGCGTGCCAGCCGCTCGACTCACGAGCGCTGGATACGGGAAGACGCGCCCAGTGGCGTCCAACGAGAACGCCGATGGCCGCGCCCTCAACCGACGGGTCGAGCTGGTCTGCCGGGCCACTCGGTAGCGCCCACGATGATCGCGGCCCCTGGCTCGGAGTCCCCACAGGGTGCCACGACCGTGACGCCTCCTGATGCCGTGGCAACTGTGGCGCTGCAGCTGCACCTCGCGGGCTCGCTGGATCCCTCCACGGAGCCGTTCGTGTCGCACACGGGACCGAGCGCCTCCGACTACGTGCTCGCTCTGAACGTGCCCTACGCGCCGATTCAGGCTCTGCGCGCCGACCTCGAGCGTGCGCTCGCTTTGCGCCTGGATCACCAGAAGAGCTGGGACCCGCGCGGTGAGGCACACGTCACCACGATTACGCCACCCGAATTCGCCGATGTCTTGAGCCAGCAACTGAGCGTGGACGAGATCGACGCCATCGCGCGCACCGAGGACATTCAGTCCTCGGACCTCGTCGTTCTGGGGCTGGGCTCGGGCCGCAAGGAGATCGAGGGGCGCACGGAGGAGACCTTCTTCGTCATCGTGGACTCGATGAGGCTGCGCCGGATCCGGCTGGAGGTCTGGCAGCTCTTCGTGCGCAAGGGGGGAGCCGCTGAGGCCTGGGATCCCACCTGGTTCTTCCCGCACGTCACGGTTGGTTACACTCTGCGCGACCTGCACGAGCCGGACGTGATGAAGAACGTGCGCAGCTCATACGATCCGCGCTTCCGCCTGGAGGTTCGCTAGGCCCTCAGGCGGGCTGCGCTCCGCCGCACGCTCCACAGAACCGCGCGCCGGGCCGCAGCGCCGCGCCACAGGCGGTGCACGGCGTGGTCTCGACAGAAGGCACGCTCACGGCGGCCACCGTTGCCGCGGGCGCGGCCCGCGACGCCGCGACTTGGGCCATGGCCGCGAGGGACCCCGTGACCACAGACTCGGAGGCTCCCCGGGTGCCCGCCTCGGCGAGCCGGGTGAGCCGCTCGAGCTGGGCGCCCAGCGTGCCCTCGGTGGCGCGCGCTTGCGTGGCCATGAGGTCCCGTAGCTCGGACGCGTGGCGTTCGGCGTCGGCGTGACGCGAGGCGGTGCTCTCTGCCTCCGCGAGGCGCGCGAGCGCGTCGGCGAACGCCGCGCCCCCTTCCGACTTGGCCAGCTCCACCGCCTGCAGCGCCAGCGCGGCCTTTGCGTCCAGGCCCTTCAACGCGGCGATCCGCTCCTGCTCACGCTTCGCGTCGTCGGCCGCCATCTCCCGCTCGAGCTCGGCCATGGCGCGCAGCTTCTCCGTCTGTCGAGCCACCTCGCGGTCGGCCGTCTCCACGTCCAGGCGTCGTCGGCGCTCGTGGTCGTCGAACGCAGCGCCGCTCGCGGCTCGTGCGGCCGCGGCCGCGGCCTGAGCCCGCTCGAGATCCAGCTCGATCGCCTGTCGGGTGCGCTCCGCCTCCAGAGACAGCCGGGCCCTCTCGAGACCCGCGTCGTGCTCCGCCGCGCTCCACCGGCGAGCCTGCGTGTGCTCCTGCGCCTCTACCTCGACGTCGCGGCCGTACGCGCGGTCGGCAGACTCCACCTCGCGCTGGGCGCGGCGGGTCTCGAGCGTGGTGGAGGCGTCTCGACGGGCACCCGCGGCATCGAACGCAGCGGCTCGGTCCGCGAGCCCCTCGCGCGCGGCGCGATCCGCCAGAGTGGCGGTGTCCCGTGCGAGCGAGTCCTCGAGCCGCAGGCCGGCCTCCCGCCGGCCCTCGACAAGCCCTTCCCGGACCTCTGCCAGACGGTGCTCGCGCTGCACCGCCTGCTGCGCCAGAGACTGCGCCAGAGCCAGGCTCTCGAGGTCGAGCTCGCTGGCGCGCTGCTGCAGCCAATCACGCCCGAGCCCGAGCGCTTCACGCGCCCTTCCCAGGTCGGCCCGAGCGCCGAGCAGCCAGGCGCCGTGCTTCGTACGGAGGTCGAGCACGTCCAGCGCCCCGAGGTTGAGCCCGAAGGCGGCCAGCGCCAGCTCGAGGTCTGCTTGCATGGCCCCGGCGAGCCCGGCGAACCCCGAGGCCGAGGCGAGCACTCCGAAATCCACGGTTCGTACGTAGGCGGCGGCTGCGCCCGCCAACGCGGCGTGGAGCGCCTCCACGCGGAAGTCGGGGTTTGCGCCCACCACGCGGACCACCAGGTCCACCTCGAGCTCCTCGCCGTCGCGGGAGAACAGGGGCTGCGCGGCGGCCGATGGCGCAGTGAACGCCGCGCCGCAGCCGGTGCAGAAGCCGTGGGCGTCTGCGATCGAGCTGCCGCAGGCCGAGCACGCGCGCTCCGGCGCCATGGCCGTGGGCTGCCGCGCACCGCACCCATCGCAGAAGATGAGCGCGCTCGGGAGCTCGCGCGCGCAGCCCACACACGCCCGGACGCGCGGGGCACGTCCGGTGCCGAGGCACACGTTGAAGCTGACTGTGGCGGCGACTGGCGCCAGCGTCACGGAGACCGCGAGGCCATACCGCGGCCCGAGGCTGTCTTCGAGGGCGTCCCGAACCGCGCGCTCGGCCTCGGGGTAGCTGAAGCGCTCGGCCTCCTGGAGCTTCTCGAGCCGCAGGGTGGCGATGCGGCCCACCTCGGGGCGCAGCAGGTCGTGGAGGTCCTGGGCGGCGAAGCCCGCCCGGTCGCCCACGACGTTGGCGAGGAACGCGGCCATGCGCGCCTTGTCTCCGCGGGGCAGATGGAAGGTGCAGAGCACCTGGGTGGCGAGGCTGCGCCCGTCTCGGGAGCCGCGTGTGGTCACTGCGAACGGGACGGGAACCGGCCTCTGGTCCACGAGGAAGAGCGCAGTGCGATCGTCGCGGGGCCCCCCAGAGGTGAGGTCGTGGAAGAACCGGGCGATCCGCTCGAACAGCGTAATCGTGGTGCGTTCGCCTGGGGGGAGGACGCGCTCGAGGACTCCGTCCACGACCACGAGCCCCACGGTGCCCGCGGGGACGACCAGCGTGCGGGTGCCGAGGAAGCTGCGACAGTCTTCCGGGTCCACGCGGCGGATGAACTCGCCGTCGGGCCGTAGCCACTGGCCTTCGCTTACGACGCCTTGTGCCCGCGCGCCCTCGGGACTCGCCCCGAGATCCTGGCCGCACTGGCTGCAGAACGCGCTCGACAGCGGGACCCGGGCGTTGCACTTCGCACAGAACTGCACCGGCTCGAGGTTCTGGCCGCATGCCGTGCAGAAGCGGCTGCCCGCGGCGTTCGGGCGCTGGCAGTGCGGGCAGGGACTCGAATCGATAGCCATCGGGTTGCTCCTGGGGAGTGACTGTTGCCCTTCGGGCATGGCAGCGTAGTGTCCGGATCTTCCGCGCGCAACCAACGGCCCGGGCCGAGGTTTGACTCGGTCTACCTGCAACCGATAGGTTTCTCGAACCTCCGGTGGCGGCTGGGGGCCGGAGGTACCATGCGAGCACTCACGACGACCACGCGCGGCGTCATACTGACCGCGACGCTGGCGGGGCTCGGCTGCTCGCTTCCCTCCGTCGAGGACTTCATCAAGAGCCCCACGGAGGAAGAAGACACCTTCGCGCCGCCGCCTCCCCCCACCTTCGATCCCGTCGCCGGGTTCGAGGTGGTGGAGATCATCCCCGATGTGGGCATTCCGAAGGGCTTCGACCTCGTCGAGATTCACGGTGGCGGATTCCGTGAGGACTCGCGGGTGTTCTTCGGTGGGAGCGAAGCGGTCCAAGTGACCGTCGCGAGCGCCGGGGTGCTCTATGTGCTCACGCCCCCGCACTCCCCGGGCCTCGTGGCGGTCCGCGTGGTGAATATCGACGGGACCACGGCGGAGCTCAGCCCGGGCTTCGCGTACACGGATCCTGTGGCGCTCACGGCGATCACCCCGTCAGAGGGCCCCTCGCAGGGAGGGATGCCCGTTCAGCTAACGGGGCGCGGGCTCTCACTCGCCACCGCGGTGCTCGTGGGCGGCCGGGAGGTCGTCTCGCTGCAGGTCCTGGACGACACGTCGGCCCTGGCGGTCCTCCCCGGACGGTCCCGCGCCGGGCTCGTGGACCTACACTTGGTGACGCCTTTCGGAACGGCCGAGCTCCCGAAGGCGTACCGTTACCTCGACGACCTCTCCCTCGCGGGCCTCTCCCCGTTGGCTGGACCGGCAGCCGGCGGGGGCACGCTCACGCTCGTGGGCCGCGGTCTCGCGAACGCCGTGAAGGAACCCGGGGACTCCCTGGCTCCTCGGGTACTGCTCGGCGGCCTCGATGCGCCCGTCCTCGCGGTGGCGTCAGACGGGTCACGCGTGGTGGTTCGAACGCCCGCCGGCGCCGCTGGACCCGCGGATCTCGAGGTCGTGACTCACACGGGCAAGCTGCGCCTCGAGGGCGCGTATCGGTGGCTCGATGGCTCGGAGCAGGCCGGGTTCCTGGCCGTGCACCCGCCCGCGGGGCCGTCCACAGGCGGGGCGGAGGTACAGCTCGCCGTCGTTGGAGGCTCAGCGCAGCTCGACGTACCCATCGTGCGTTTCGGGGCGTCGGTCGCCACCGTGCTGGAGAGCAGCGCGGGAGCTGGAGGCTATTGGAACATCACGGTCGTGGTCCCTCCGGGTCCCGCGGGTGCGGCCGAGGTGAGCGTCACGGACGTCCCGGGCACCGCGACCTACGACTACTACGCCGCGCTGGGGGTCAGCTCCGTGTCTCCGGCGGTGGGGTCGCGCGCGGGCGGCGCTCGGGTCACGCTCGAAGGTACGGGGCTCGAGGCCGTAGACGAGGTGCTGTTCGGAGGGTTGCCCGCCACTTCCCTCGAGCACACCGACGAGGGTCACCTGAGAGTGACGACCCCGGCCGGGAGCCCCGGGCCGGTGGACGTGATCGTGCGCTCTGGCGGCGGGGCCAACGAGGCCCTTCGAGCCGGCGGCTACGAGTACAGGGCGGGGAGTGCGGCGCTCCACGCGCTGGACCCCGCGCGGGGCGCCATCGCAGGGAACACGTTGGTGCGCCTCTACGGCACCGACTTTCCCGAGGATGTCACGGTTGATTTCGGCGGCGCTGTAGTCGACTCCGTGGAGCGCGTGTCGTCCAGCGAGCTGCGGCTGAGGTCGCCCCGAGCTACCGAGGTGGGGCTCGTGGACGTGAGGGTCAGCGGCTCCGGGCTCGACCAGACGCTGCACCAGGGATTCAGCTACTTCGATCCGGTCAACGGCTACGGCGGCACCTGGGGAGAGCCCATCGACGGCTCGCTCAACGTAACGGTGGTCCAGAGCGGGACGGGGGACCGGGTAGCTGACGCGCTGGTCGTGGTGGGGTCGGCCTACCCGCCCCGCCTCGCGGGTTATACGGACGATCGAGGCCAGGTAACGCTCTCGGCGTCTGACCTCGAGGGGCGCCTCGACGTCACCGCCGCCAAAGCCGGCTTCTCCGCGAGCAGCATCATGGCCTTCGACGCCGAGAATGCGACGCTCATGCTCGCAGGGCCGGCTCCTCCCGCTACGGGCCCGGGGCCCACGCCCCTCCTCCCGGGAACGATCGTGGGCACAGTGGACGGCGTGGGTAAACACCTGCGGCTCCCCCCATGGCCTTGCGCAGAGATCGCCGGCCGTCAGCTGGGCTTCTGCGGTTCGTGCGAAGCAGACGCCGACTGCCCGGGGACCGCCCCGCTGTGCACGCGGGTCACCGGCGCGCGGCCCTTCTGCTCGGCGGCGTGCGCTGCGGACGCCGACTGCTCGCGCGCGTCGTCGTACACCGGCGCGGACCCCGACTTCGTGTGCAGTCAGGTAACGGATGGCGCCGCTGAGCCCCGTTGCGTGCCGTACGCGGGGCGCAGCCGGGCCGAGTGCCACGTGAGCAACTCGAGCTACATGCAGAGCCCGCCGGCCGTGCAAGTCGGCGGCGTCATCGACCTCGCGTCCAGCGAGCGCGAGTTCGCGCTGGTGGGCACGCGACTCGGCGAAGTCGCCGTCTACTGCCTAGCAGGCGGCTATCGCGAGACGTCCGAAGGGCCGGTCTTCAAGCCGGTCCTTCTGGGGGTCGCACGCCACCGAAGCGTGCTCCCGGGGGCCGCCGACGGCGGTACTCCGACTCCGCCCACGGAGGTGGATATCGTCCTCGATATTCCGCTGACCTCCACCGTGGATGTGTATTTCGGCCGCCAGCCGCTCGCGGCCTCGGGCCCGAACGAGACCCTGCTCTTCGCCAGCATCGACCTCGGCAGCGACGGGTTCATCCCCTTGGCCGGGCAACGCGCCCCGCCCACGGTCACCGCGTTGTCGGTGACCGGCCTACCATCACTCACCTCACCGAGCCTCGTCGGCAGCGAGTACGTCTTCTACGGGATGTGCAATACGCCCACGGGAAACAGCGCGCTGCCCGAGGCAGACGTCCAACGCGTGGGTATCTCCGCGCTGGAGCTGGGCGAGGCGCTGGTGAACGCCACCGGGAGCCCTGAGGCGTGGTCGGTGGAGCCGGTCGGCGCCGAAGCGAAGATCATGGCTGCCGTTGCGCTGGGGACCGAGGGCGGCGTCCTGGCCGGCACCCGCGACGGCGCCGTCCTGCATTTCGACGGAAGCTACTGGTCGCCGCAGCCGATCACGCGGGGTCCCGCGTTGTTCGCGGCCGCCTCCACCGGTCAGGCCTCCGGGGGCACAGTCGGCGCGCTGCTGGCCGGGGACGAGGGGCGCGTAGTGCATTGGGATGGCGACACGTGGTCGATCGAGTCCACCGGGCCGCACCTGCACCGGGGCATGGCGCGGGTCGAGCCAGGCCGCTACGCCATCGTTGGCCGGTATAGCCTCCTCGAGGGCGCGCCGGGTGAATGGGAGGAGATCCCGGTCGGCCCGCCGAAGGACCTCACCGCCGTCGCCGCGTGGTCCACGCCCAGCTGCTCGCCCGGCCAGGCCGCTGCGGCCCCCGACGAGTGCCGCACCGCGCTGGCGGTGGGCCTGTTCGGCGCCGTGCTCAGCCGCGCTCCAACGGGAGACTGGGAGGTGGCCGAGGTGCCCGTCCACGAGCACCTCCGGGCGGTGACCACGCTCGTTGGCGGCCGCGCCGTCGCTGTTGGAGATCGCGGCACGGCGCTGCACCTCGAGAACGGCGAGTGGCTCACCCGCCCCACGGGCACAGCGGTGGACCTATATGCCGTGGCCAACGAGGGCGAGACCATCTACGCCGCCGGTGATAACGGGACGGTGGTGGCGTTTGATGGTGACACCTGGAAGGTGGTCGCGGAGGAGTCCGCCAACGCTGGCCTGCGCGCGCTGGTGTACGCGGGCGCAGGCGGTCCCGCCGCCCGCTGGATGGCGCTCGGAGAGCCAGCGATTCGCGTCGGTCCTTTCCTCGACGTGCCCGCTTTCACGGCGCCCGCGCTGGGCGGCCCATGGCTCGGATATCGTTTCGCTTGGACCCACGAGGGCCGCTCACCGGCCTTCCACTCGCTCCGGATTTATGGTCAGGCCGGGGTGATCTGGTCGATCACGGCGCCAGGCGGCCTCCGCGAGCTCGTGCTCCCAGACCTCAACAGCATCGGGGGTGAGACCTTGGTGCCAGCGGGGCCAAAGTCCGCGCTCATGACCAGCGCGGACCACCCGGCGTTCGATATCGACGGCTTTAGCACAGAGGTCGTGAACGTGGGGGCCTGGCACGCGTGGACTTACCGCCTGCACGACTTCGACCAGACAGCGGGCTTGGACTTCCTCGAGTGAATCGCGCTAGGCGCCGTTAGGCGTCAGTCGCCCTGTCCACTCCCACGGAACCAGTCCTCGCGGTGCTTGAAGAGCGAGTTGAACGTGGTGAGCGACCCGTAGCACCGCGTGACGTAGTGTTGAAAGGCAACGCGATCCGCGTCGTCGAGCCCGGCGTGCGAGTTGATCTTCTGCTCCAGCACTCTCAGGTTGTCTCGGATCATGACCACCTTGTGCAGGAGGGCGTCGATCGGGAACTCCTTGTCCTGAGTCCCTGGCGTCCCCGGGCGCACGATGATCTTTCCGCCCTTGAAGCGATCGAGGGGCTCGGCTGTGCCTATCCCCAAGATGTCATCAATGGCTTCGCGCAGAAGCTCCCTGAGCTCTCCTCGATTCATCTTCCCCTCCGATCCGGTCTGCTCAGAACGCGCCTGCGGCGGCGAGTCTTGTCCCTGGGACACCGGGGTGTTCCCCCATGTCAGCTCGATTGACTCGTTGTCCCGCTGCGCAGAGCGCTCCCGCCGGATGAGCTCTTCTCGAGCCCTGTCAGGTGCTACCGGCGTGGGCGAGGGGCTCCTGTACGCCGTGGCGGCCGTGGCCTCGAAGGGGTCGACTTTGGGGCGGGGACGCTGAATCGACGCCGGCTGGGCCGCGGCAGGCGCGACCTCCGGGCGCGGAACGTACACGTCGCACTTGTACATGGACGGCGTTATCGAGCCCGCTCGAGGCTTCACACCGCAGTGCCCATAGGTCTTGGGGCCGCTCCCATAGTCACGCACGAACTTCAAGCACGCGCCGCAACGCCCCGCAGTGATCTCCCAGTCGCCCACGGGGGCCGAGACTGCCAGAAGCGCCCGGTACCGCAAGGGGCGCGCTCGTGGTGCCTCTTTCAGGTGGTCGTCAGAGATCGGCCTGCGCGTCGCGACGCTCCGTGAAGATGCCGGGCAGGACCCGCGTAGCTCGCTCGATCAAGGGGACCAGTTGGCGAACGGTGGCGCCTCGGAGCGCCATCGCTGCGGCGACGGTGGGGACGGTGGGCCGCGGTGCGGGGCAGGTGCTGCACGCCGCGTCGTCGCCAGCTCGGTGGGAGGCATGAAGGCGGCGAAGGGCGACCATCTGCTCCCCATTCCAGAGGTCGCGAAGACCGGTCTCTCGCAGGTTGCCGATGCTGCGGCCCAGGCCGCCGAAGTGGTAGCAGGGGTAAACGTCGCCCGTGTATCGCACGAGCATCGGGCCCCGCCAGAGGAAGTGGCAGGGCGCCACGCGCCGCTCCCCGTCGAGGGCGTACGTCCGATGCTCTGGCAGGCCGATGTCTTCGTCTTTGACGCGAACCTCGTCGATCCCGGGAACGCCCCGCCACCTGGCGACGAACGCTGCCTCTTCGTGGGCGTTGTGCCGCAGCCGGATGAACTGGACCACGAGGGTCGATGGCGTGCCCTTTGCCAACTTGAGCCGGCCGAGCTCCTCCACGTTCTGGACCACGCGCTCAAAGCGCCCTCCGACGCGGTAGCGGCCATAGGTGGCCGCGGTTGCGCCGTCGATCCCAATCAGCACGTGATCCGGCGCTGCATCCAGGAGCGCGCGGCGACGAGCCTCATTGAGCAACGTCCCGTTGGTGGAGACGACGGTGTGGAGTCCGAGGGAGTGGCAGCGATCCAAGATCGCGAACAGCCTCTCGTCCATGAGCGGCTCACCAAGCCCGTAGAGGTAGACGTGGTCACCGCCGAGGCTCGCGTGATCATCAAGGAGGGGCCAGAGCAGATCGTCTGGGAGGTCGGCGTTGGGATAACCGCCGCCGGTCCGGGGGCACATGGGGCAGAGGAGGTTGCACCGCACGGTGGTCTCCACCATGAGGGCAGACGGCCCAACCACCGCATCGGCGGTGCCGCTCAGGTATTGGCCGATCAGCTGGGCGCGTAGCAACGGGTGGCGAGGCACGACAACTCCTCCGGTTCGACGCATGGCGCCGGGATCGCTCCCGAAGCCATACCGCGCGCGACCTCGCCAAGATCCGAGCCGAGGCTATTCCTCGTCGTCGTCGTCGAACTTGTTCCCGCGGCCGCGCTCGTGCTCCTTCTCCCGCTCTCGACGGGAGCCGCGGTCCCGCTCCTTCGGGGGTTCCGGGGCCGCCGGTGGACCGAAGCCGCCGCCGCCGCCGCCGCCGAAGCCGCC
>SXOO01000119.1 GCA_005776725.1 Pseudomonadota bacterium
CACGCCACCCATCTCGGCAATGAGCCCGCGTGCGCGCTTCGCGTCCTTGTCGCCCAACAGATTTCGCACATACAGCGCGTACGCCTCGATCACCCGGCGGATCTCCGGCGTGTATTCGCGCGGGAAGTGGTTCCGGATGTCACGGACGTAGGCCTCGGCCTTCTGGAGCATCCGCGGCCCCACCTCGAAGCCCTTCTGTTTTGCGCGCGCCATCGCGTGCAGCACGTGCACCGTGAGATAGGGCCAGTCCCGCTCCGAGCGCTTCCAGAAGCTGAAGCCACCGTTGTCGTGCTGGAGCAACTCGAGGCGCTTCAGGTCGCGCCCCACGGCAGCCACCAGCTCTTCGGGCGGCGGGAGCCCCGCCGTCTTGAACGCCGTGAGCACGTCCTTCATGGCGGCGATCGCGAGGATGCGCGAGCTCACCTGCTCGGAGCACTCGAAGGGGTAGGAGACGAGGTACATGACCGCGTCCGTGAGCGCCTGGAGGTTGGTGGAGGCCGTGGAGACCTCGAGGCCACCGAACTGTGTGAACACATCCCCCGGCAGCTTCACCGGCTGCGCGACGGCGCCCTTGTCGATGGTGCCGTAGGTCGCGAAGGCCTCGGTCGTCGCGGGAGTCCAGATGGGCAGCTCGATCTTGGCCGCGTCTGCCCACTTCCCGGTCTTTGCGCCAATCTGGAAGCGCCCGATCCCGGCGTGCGCCGTCTCGGCGGGGAAGCGGACCTCGACTCGGTCGAGCGCGGGCACGGTGACCTTGCGGCCCTTGCCCTTCGTGAGGGTGACCCCGGTAGATGCGACGGCGATGTGGACCTCGAGCGGCTCCTTGGACTGGTTCTGCAGCACGATGGGCAGCTCGAAGGAGTCGCCGAAGTTCAGGAAGCGCGGCGCGGCCGGGCGCACCATGAGGGGAAGCCGTGCGGTGATCGACGACTCGCCCATGCCGAAGCGCGTCCCGGCGTCCACGGCTACGGCCGTGACACGGTAGCGCGTGAGGTTGTCGGGCAGGTTCACCGCCACCCGCACCACGCCGTTGGCGTCGGTGCTTACCGCGCCGGCGAACACGGCCAGCGGGTCGAAGTTCTTGCGCACGGCGATCGCGCCGCCGTCGTCGCCCCCTTTGTCCTCACCCCCACTGGCGTCGTCGCCGGACTTCGCTGACTCCTCGGCCGCCTCCGCCTCCATGGGCTCGGAGGGCGGGGCTGGGGCGGGCGCCGCCGTCGGTGCGGGCATCGCGCCACCCTCGGCCCGCGCCATCTTGTAGGCGCCCGGCGCGCCGTTCCGTGTGGCGCCCAGCTGGAGCAGCAGCGTGGGATCCTGGAGCAGGAGCAGCTCGCGGACCCGGTGGGTTTGCCCCAGGCTGTTGCGCCAGGAGTAGAACGTGTCGACGGGATCGCCAATGCGATATCCGGTGAGCGCGAGGACCGACTCGTCCACCACCACGATCGCGACCTCGGCGCCCGAGACGGGCGCGCCCGCGGAGTCCTTCACCGTCACGCTCACATGCGTAGCGGCGCCGGGCTCGATCTCGGTGGCGTCGGGCACCGCCTCCACCGTGAGGGTGCGCGTGACCGGGGGCACGGCCAGCGTGATGCTGCCGGTGGCGTGGGCCGGGCGACGGGGGAGGGCGGGATCTTCCTCGCCCTTGTCGTTCATCCGGGGCGCCGATCCCGTGGCGTCAACGACGATCGTCACCGACGGCATGTAGCCCTCGGCGATCGGCACCTTCACGACGGTCCCGGTGCCGTCGAGCTTCACGAACTGCTTCTCGACGATGCCGCCAACGCGCACCGTGAGGAAGCCCTCGGCAGGCGAGAAGGGCGCGGTGAGGAAGAGCTCGGCGGTGTCGCCCACCGCGTACTCCTTCTTGTCGGGGACGATCCGGATCGTCTCGAGCTTCACCTCACGCTCTACCGGTTGTTTCCCCCCGGGGACCCAGAAGTCGCGCTGACTCTCGTTGGGGCGACCCTCGCTGTCCTTGATGTTCGCCTTGACGCGCCAGGTGCCGCCCTCCTTCGGCGCGAACACACAGCGAGCGTCAGTCTCTGCGAGGGACTTCGTCTGGCAGTGTTGCGTGTCCTTCTCTTCCTCGGTCCACTTGCCCTTCTTGTAGGTCCACTCGAGGCGCGTCGCGGAGACGTCGACGGGGACGTCCGCGACGAGGTTCCCGTCGAGATCGGTGACGATCAGGAGCACGTCCAGCTCCTCGCCCTTCTGCAGGAAGTCGCGTTTGCCCTTGAGCCCCACGTAGCGGTCCGCGGGGTGCATCAGGAGCCCCTGGGAGGTGGTGAAGGTCTGCCGATTCACGTCTTGGACCGTGCCCTCGGCCGTGAGCGCCCACGGGCGCGGCGGGCTCACAGAGTCGAAGGCGATCTCGAGGCGGTGGGTACCTGCGCTGTCGGTGACTCCCTTGAACTCGATCGGGCCGACGCTGCGCGACTCTGTGGAGCCGCCCCACCACCAGGGGACCCACGAGCCGAAGGCGTAGTCCCACCGATTCGGCGGCGTGAACGAGGTCTGGCTGGCCGAGACGAACCACTGTACGTCGGCGCCCGGCAGCGCCCCGCCCGCGAAGTAGCTGGCCGACACCGAGACCTGCGCCTTCCCGCCCACGAGGTGCGGTCCGTCGGTGACAGCGCCCTTCACCTCGAACTCAGGCCGACGGAACTCCTGAACTCGAAGCGTGTGCGACATCGTGCCGCCCTCGATGTTGGACCCTGAGGCGTGGAGGGTGAGGCGGGCGGACCCGAGGTTCATGGTGTCGGGTAGCGAGAACGAGCCCTCGAAGCCGCCGGCTGCTGAGAGCGGCACGCTGCCCTTTGCGATCTCGTTGTTGCGAGAGTCGAAGAGCGTCCAGTCCACACCGGTGGCCGCTTGGCCGAGCGGTCCGACCATGGGCATCTTGCCGCCCGAGATCAGACGCACCCAGCCCTTGAAGTGGACGGTCTCCTTTGGCCGGTAGAGTCCGCGGTCGTCGAAGACGAACCACCGGAGGTGCGGGCGGGCCTCGCGCTTCACCCAGTTGGACCCGGAGCCCCAGTAGTAGGTGTTCTCGGCCAGGAATACGATGTCGCCGTCTTTCCGCGCGATGAGTCGCGCCGGCTCCGCCGCGCTCTCGGGCAGCTTGATCGTGGCCACGCCGGTCTCGTCAGTGATGGCCTCGAGCCCGTCCGGCTCCATCGTGACGGTGGCGCCGCTGATCGGGGCCCCGGTCTTGAGGTCGGTCACGATCCCGTAGAGGGTGTCGCCGTCCATCACGGCGTCCACCGCGAGCTCCGAGCGCTGAACCCAGAATGTTCGCATGTCCTCGTAGTACTCGATGTTCGGCGGCTGGATGGTCGGGCGGATCACCACCACGGCGCTGCCGAGGCCGCCGTCGAGCGCTGCGCCGAGCTCCACCGGAGTCTCGACCATCTCGTTCTCCACCATCTTGATCTGCAGGGTCTTGTCTACCACCAGCTTGCCGGGCGGACGCTTGCGGTCCTTTGGATATTGGACGTTCTGCGCATACTGAAGGAACTCCGGGAAGTGCTTCGGCTCGACGCGGTAGACCTTCACGTCCACGGTCTTGTGGTTGATCGAGCTCATCGTGATCTGGGGCAGGCCGGCCGGGTCGAGGAGCATGAAGTTCTTCGACGGCGTCACGAGCATGGGCTCCGCCTTGGTGACCATGATCTCGGTGGTGCCGCCCTTCTTCAGCGTCTGTCCGTAGATGTCGCGGATGTCCTTTGCGTAGGTGATCTTGTAGAGCGTTCGGCCCTTGGAGGCGCCCTGGATCATGATGGTCTGGCCCATGGCCTGCACCTTCAGGCCGGGGAGCTCCGGCGCGACCGTGATCCACTCTTCGTCGAAGGTCTCGGGGTCGATCGGGTTGGTGAACTCGAGGGCCCACGGAGACAGCGGCGGGCAGTTGTCTTCCCAGCCGCAGGTCGACCGAACGAAGCGCATCGGGCCATAGGTCCTGAACCGGAAGGTCTGGTCCTTCTCGGTGAGGCGCGGCCCTTCGGCGGACGGGGCGCCCTTGGCGAGGGTGACGGTGATCTCCGTGTCCTCGGGCAGGTCTTGCTCGGGCACCACAGCGAGCCAGCGCCCCGCCTCGGCGCCCGTGGTGATCGACTTCGCGGCGGGGTCCTTGGCCAGCTCTTCTTCGGTCGCGAGGCGGATTGGGGAGGGCGCACCGAGGAGACCGTGCTTCAGCGAGAGCGACTTCAGGAGCGCCTCGGGGTGGATCCTCTGGTCGAAGCGCAGCGCGACGACCGGCCGTAGCACGGTGGGGGAGTACTCGGTGGGCCAGTGGCCCACGAGCTGCGCCGGGGGGGTTCGGAACGTCCAGGCGACGGCCTTCTCCAAGACCCCGCCCGTAGCGGACTTGGTGCCGGCCGCGATCGTGGCCGAGTACTCCGTGGCCATGGGCAGGCGCACCTTGGGGTCGAACAGGAGCGTCTTGGCCCCGATCCAGCGCCAGTTGCCCTCGAGCGTTGGCGTGAGCACCACGGGCGGGGTCAGCTTCGCCAGCTCGTCGTGGGAGGTGATCGCCACCATGGGCTGCGAGAAGGTGACGCTCATCTGCGGCGCCAGCGGGACGTCACCCTCCGGGCCGAAGCGGCGGACCTCGAGGGGCCCAGACTCCACCTCGGTTGGCGGCGCCACCTTCGCGGGCGCCGGCGGGAAGCTGTCTTTCACCGTCTCCCCGGGTCGCGGAGCCGGCAGAGAGCGCTCGCGGAACGCGAAGTCCTGCTGGTCCGAGGCACCCGGCTCCACAGGAGGCAGCCGGGACAGCAGCGCCTCGGTCTCCGCGTCGGACAGCGGCGTGGCCACAGCGATCGGCGGGCGCTCGTACGCCCCGTCGCTACCCCCGGCGTTGCCCAGCGTAAACAAGAGCCCGTTCACGGGCTGCGGTGGCGAGGGATCCTTGGGTCCGCCGGCGGCGATCTCCGGGGCGGCCTCAGTGGGGGCCGGGGCCTCGGCGGGAGCGGGCCCGACCGGGGCGGCCGCGTCAGCCTCGTGGAGGCGCGACGGCATGGGGGGGACCGGCTTTTTCTCGAAGCGTAGTGGCGCCGCGTCGGCTGGAGGGGGCGGATCGCTCTTCTTACAGCCGCCCAGCGCGACGACGGTGGAGAAGGCGCAAAGCAGGAAGAGCGGCATTCGGCGGAGCATGATGACCTCGCAGGACTCAGCGCCTAACGCACGGGTACCTCCGCACGTTCAGAGCTGGCGGCGCGACAGCCTGCCACCACCGCTCACGCTGTCCAGCATCAGACGCGCACCTTCTCTGAGTCGATCACGGCCCGCACGTTCGGGCGCTCCAGCACGCGCGTGGTGAAGGCCTTGAGGTTTGGCCACTCGGCGAGGTCGATCTTGAGCACGCGGGACCAGCCGACCACCACGAAGAGATACGCATCCACCGCGCTGAACGACTCGCCCAGCATGAAGGGCTGCGTGGCCAGACGCTGGTCCAACACGGCGAAGCGCCGGCCCAGGATCTCCTTGGCGACCGCCTTGAAGTCTTCTGGCGCCTTGGAGTTGAACAAGATGCTGAAGGTCTTGTGGACCTCGGTGCTCACGAACGCCAGCTGTGACAGAGCCACAGCGGCCTCGCGCGTGCCCGGCGGGGGCAGCATCACACCGGGGCGCTGGTCGCAGAGCCAGGTGAGCACGGCGGCGACCTCCGTGAGGACTGTGCCGTCGTCCAGCTCGAGCACCGGCACATACCCGAGCGGGTTCACGTCGAGGAAGTTGCGGCCCGACGCGGTGACCTTCGTGGCCCGGTCTACGCGGTCGACAGTGAGCTCGAGCCCGAGCTCGCGGGCCACGATCAGAGCCGCCTGGGAGCAGGTGAACGGGATGGTGTAGAGCGTCGTCATGGTGCCAAGGCCTTTCGGGTGGTTGAGGGGGTCAAGGGAGTGTGGCGAGGACCGCAGCCGCCCAGCTGGTGCCGGTCCACAGTGATCCGAGGGGCTCCGCCGCGGAGACCGGCATGGCCTCGAGGACCTCGGTGCTCAGGGTGAGCGGCTCGCCGGGCAGGGAGTCGGCCGTCACGTCGACGCCGCCGAGGCGCACCCATTGGAGATATCGAGCACCGCTATGGGTCTCGAGCACCCTGACGACCGCGAGGACCGTGACGCCGTACGGGGACGCCAAGACCTCGAACTCGACGGTGCTGCCGTCGCCCAGAGTGGGGGCGAGCACCTCAGGGCCACCCTCCGCGGCGGTGACAGGCTCCGCGACGCATTGCGCGTAGACCGTGGATGACTTGAGAACGAGGAGGCGCGTGGCAGCGATCTTCGCCGCGACCAGCGGTTCGGTCTTGCCGTCGCCCCACACGGCGCTGTCCGGGATCCCCGGATACGCGAACACCAGCTGCATCGAGAGGCTGCCGCCTTCGGCGAGCGAGACCGACGCCGCGGCCGTGACGATCGGCTGCGGCTCGGCGGGGACGCCGCCCTTGGGCTCATCCGGCAGCGCCCCCAGCGGGACCTTGGCCTGTGTGGGGCCCGCCGGGTTGTCTACGGAGTGGTCGCAGCCCGCCTCGACGCAGAAGGGCCCATCGCAGCGCCAGCAGTCGCACGCGCCCACGATGCAGCGTTCGGCGCAGCCGGCGTTCCCTGCGCAGCTGCCGTCGTACTGCCGGGTGGTGGCGTCGCCCGCCACCGTGCACGCCGGCACGTACTCGCACGAGCCGCCCACACACCAGCGACCGCCGGAGCACGGCGTTCCGTCGGGAGCGTCCGTGCGGACGCAGCTCACCG
Organism: Pseudomonadota bacterium; assembly: GCA_005776725.1. Lineage (GTDB taxonomy): Bacteria > Myxococcota_A > UBA9042 > SXOO01. The sequence continues at coordinate 6,747 of SXOO01000119.1, forward strand.
TGGTGTCGTCGCAGTGCTCGGTGAAGCAGCCGTCGGGATCATCCGACTGGCACGGCGGTGGGCCCGGAATGCAGGTGCCGGCGGTGCACGTGCCCGTCGACGCCACGCACGACGCCGCGCCACAGGGCTCGCCCTCGGCGCTATGGGTGAGCACGCACTTCGAGGTGCTGGGGTCCCAGACCAAGGTGTTGCACTCGCCGCCCCCCGGGGGGCAGGTCGGCACGTCCACGGGTGGAGCGTCTGCAGAGCCGAGGTCCGCTGGGGGGGCGCTCGCGTCGTCGCCCGGTACCGCGACCACGTCCTCGAGCAGCACATACGGGCGTCCGGCGTCCGCTGGGTCGGCCGGGCCCGCGCAACCGAGCGACGCCGCTGCGAGCCACCACCACCTGAGCGGAGGCGTCCAGGGCGCTTGGCGCAACCGGCTCACTCGTCCACCACCACGAGATGCTCCCCGAGAGGCTCGAACTCGCCGAAGGGCTGGAGATCGAGCCCGTTGTCGGCCGCGAGCACCTCGAAGTCCTGCTGATGACGCGGGTCTACCGCCACGAGGAGCCCGCCGCTGGTTTGTGGGTCGCACAGGAGGTCGCGTGTGGCGTCCGAAAGCGGGCTCACGCGTTCGCCGTAGCTGCGGTGGTTCCGGCCTGTGCCTCCGGGCACGCAGCCCAGCGCGAGGTAGTGGTCCACCGCGGGGAGCCGGGGGACGTCTGCCAGCCGGACCCGGGCAGTGGCTTTGCTGGCGGCGCACATCTCGCCCAGGTGCCCGAGCAACCCGAAGCCGGTAACGTCGGTGAGTGCCCGCACATACGCGCAGGGGCCGAGCACCGCGCCGAAGCGGTTGAGGCGCAACATGCTCTCCTTGGCGAGGTGAGCGTGCTCGGGCGCGAGGCGGCTGCGCTTCTCGGCGGTGGTGAGGATGCCCACGCCCAGCGGCTTGGTGAGGTACAGCAGGTCGCCCGGCGCGGCGCCCCCGTTGCGCTTCAGGTGCTCGAGGCGCACCCGACCGGTGACCGCGAGACCGAAGATGGGCTCCGGGCTGTCGATGCTGTGCCCGCCGGCGAGCGGGATGCCGGCTTCGGCGCACGCCAGCCTCCCGCCCTCCACGACCCGGCCGGCTACCTCGGGTGGGAGCTTGTCCACCGGCCAGCCGAGGATGGCGATCGCGAGCAGGGGGCTGCCGCCCATGGCGTACACGTCGCTGATGGCGTTGACCGCCGCGATACGCCCGAAGTCCAGCGGGTCGTCCACGATGGGCATGAAGAAGTCGGTGGTGGAGATCACCCCGGTCCCGTCGCCGAGGTCCAGAACCGCCGCGTCGTCGCGCTCGGAGTTGCCCACCCAGAGGCGCGGATCGGCGCGGCCGGGCGACACCGTGGCGAGGATCTTGTCGAGGAGCGCGGGGGCGATCTTGCATCCGCAACCGGCGCCATGGCTGAACTGGGTGAGGCGGACGTCGTTCATGGCGCGCCACTCTGCCGGAGGGCTGCCCGCCGCGCCACTCGGGACTGCTGCGAGCCGCAACGCAAGACACGGGAGCCCTCCGATCCAGGTTGGGACTCGTGACTTCCAGGCCTCGAGGCCAGAGAGTAGGGGACCACCCCATGGAGCCCGCTGAATGATCTCGCTCGCCCTGGTCACCGCCCTGGTGATGGAGAAGCCCCCCGAGGCCGTCGTCTGGAAGAAGCTCCCCATCGACGCGCTGATCTGCACTCGCTTTGGCCCGCCCTGGCGACGTGACAAGGGGCCTTATCCCTCGGTCCTGAAGGGGCGGCGGACCGAGGAGCCGTTCACGGTGTCGTTTCCCGGGGGACACGAGCTGAAGCTCACCGTGGCAGCCAAGGGCCCTGCCAAGCAGAACATCACTTACTCCACGACCGGGTGGCCGCCCGACGCGCAGTTCGACCCCGCCAAGGGGACCCTGCGCTGGACCGTGCCCGCGTATGTGAAGGCCTTCGAGGTCAGCTTCGGCGCCACGGTGCCCTCCGGGGCTGCGGCGACGCCCTGGAAGATGGTCATTACGCCCCCGACCCCAGCGGAGCTGGTCGCGTGGGACGCTGGCCTGGGCGGGAAGGCCTGGCCCGACTGTGACGCGCGTCCGGAGAACATGGAGCTGACTGAGCGCGACCTCGACGGCGACGGCCACGGAGACGTGGTGGTCTCCACGGAGTGGACCGAGGGCGGCGATCCGCACGAACACCGCTTCTCGCGGCACCAGATCGCGCTGCGCGGGGCAGCGGGCAAACGCGCGCGGCGCATCGACTGGCCGCCCGCGGCTCTGGAGGGGCTCCTCGGCAGCTTGGCGTTCGAGAAGGCTCCGGATGGCACGGTGCTGCTCGTGGTCACCGAGCACGCCTGCGACGGCGGCGAGCCGGTCACGGTTTACCGCGTGAGCAAGGGCGCGGTCGTCGAGGCGGGCGCCTTCGAGCCTGACCACAGCGAGGACCCCTCGGGCAACGTCGATGAGGACCCGGACTTCGACGTCAAGGCCGAGCGCGCACCGGACGGGAGCGTGGGTGCCTATCAGGTGACCTCCCGCGGCAAGACGCGGCGCTACGCTTGGCGGCGAGGCGCCTTCCGATAGCGGCTGGAGCTGCAATCCAAGCGGATAGTCGCGTAGACTCCGTGGTCATGACGCTGTCCCCCCGCTCGATCTTCGCCGCGATGTCGTTCCTTGGCGCATGCGCGGCCCCCGACACCGCGGTGACCGGCGTCGACGTCCCTCTCGGCAGCGACGACATCGTCGACGTGGCGCAGGGTGGGGAGGTCGCCAGCGGTGAGCTTCCCGTCACCGACCTCGCTCCGTCCTCCGACTTGGTGACGGCAGAGGACGCGACGCCGCCCGACCCGGACGCTGCTCTGCCGTCAGAGCCCTGCGCTCCCTGTGAAGACACCTGCGAGGGGCTCACGTGTATCGAGGGCTTCTGCCTGGCCCCGTGTGCGGACGGCGCCTGCGACGATGGCGCCGTCTGCGAAGGCGGCCTGTGCAGGCCCGCCGGCGGCGAGTGTGCCTGCCGCCCCGGGGTGGACGCGGACCGGTCATGTTCGGTCGAGAACGCCCACGGTAGCTGCGAGGGTACCGAGCGCTGTACGGGCTTCACCTGGATCTGCGACGCCGGAGTGCCCGCCGAGGAGACCTGCAACGGCGCAGACGACGACTGCAACGGACTCACGGATGACCTGGCCCCCCGGCCCTGTAGCCAGACCAACGCGGTCGGGTCGTGCTCCGGGCTCGAGACCTGCGCCGGCGGCGTGTGGAGCCCGTGCAGCGCGGCGGTGCCGGTGGCCGAGAGCTGCAACGGCGCGGACGACGATTGCGACGGGCAGACCGACGGGCTGCCGCCGGCGCCGTGCGCGGCATCCAACGCCGAGGGGACCTGCACCGGCACGCAAGCCTGCGAGGGCGGTTCCCTGGCAGCGTGCACCGCGGCGGTCCCAGAACCGGAGAGCTGCAACGGCGCGGACGACGACTGCGACGGGCAGACGGACGAGCAGCCGCCGGCTCCGTGCGACGTCGACAACGCCTTCGGGAGCTGCACGGGCTTCAGCGCATGCACGCTCGGGAGCCTCGGCCCCTGCGACGCGCCTGCTCCCGCTGCCGAGCTCTGCAACTCCGCCGACGATGACTGCGACGGTGAGACTGACGAGGACCTCACGGCCGAGCCCTGCCTCCGCACCAACGCGTTCGGGGCGTGCCCGGGGAGCTGGGCGTGTGAGGCCGGTGAGTTCGGAGAGTGCGCCGGCCCCGACGCGGCGCCTGAGCTCTGCAACGGCGTGGACGACGACTGCAACGAGCTCATCGACGAGCTGTCGGAGTGCACCACCGACACCGACTCCGACGGCTGGCTCGACTTCGAGGATCTCTGCGACGAGGTGTTCGAAACTGCGCAACTCGACACGGACGGGGACGGGGCCGGAGACCTGTGTGACGCGGACGACGACGACGATGGCGTCCTCGACGTGGACGACCTCTGCACGCTCCTCGCCGGACCCACGCCGCCCGACCTCGACGAAGACGGTCTCGGCGATCCCTGCGATCCCGACGACGACGCGGACACCGTGCCGGACATCGTGGACGTGTGCCCCGCGTTCTACGACCCGAAGCAGCTCGACTTCGAGGGCGACGGACTAGGCAATCCGTGCGACCCGGACGACGACGGCGACGCCGTCCTCGACGAGGTCGACAACTGTGCGTTCGCTGCCAACCCCAAGCAGTCGGACGTGGACAAGGACACGATGGGAGATGCCTGCGACCTGGACGCCGACAACGACGGACTGTTCGGCGAGGCCGACAACTGCCCCATCCACGCGAACATCGGTCAGGCCGACAACGAGGGCGACGGCAAGGGCGACCCTTGCGACCTCGACGACGACAACGACGACCTGGACGACGAGGACGACAACTGCCCCACGGTCTCCTCCACGGACACCACCGACCCCGACAACGACGGTCTGGGCGCACCCTGCGACCCCGACGACGACAACGACTCCGTGCCGGACACGCACGACAACTGCCGGGTAGTGAAGAACCCGACGCAGGAGAACCTGGACGGCGACTCGCTGGGTGACGCCTGCGACTCCGACCGGGATGGCGACGCGCTCTTGGACTCGAAGGACAACTGCCCGGGGATCAGCAACCCCACGCAGGCCGATCAGGACGAGGACGACGTCGGCGATGTTTGTGATCCGGACCGCGACGGGGATGGGGTCCTCAACGGCGTCGACAACTGCCCCGATCTGCCGAACACCGCGCAGGCCGACCTCGACAAGGACCTCATCGGAGACGCCTGTGACGGCGATCGCGACAACGACGGAGTGGCCAACTCGAAAGATCTCTGCCCCGACGCGGCCGACCCGTCGCAGCTCAACACGGACGGCGATGGCACCGGAGACGCGTGTGACACGGACGACGACGGCGATGGGCGGGCGGACTCGGCGGACAACTGCCCGCTGCACGCCAACGGCGACCAGGCCAACCAGGACGGGGACGGCGCAGGCGACGCGTGCGACCCCGATATCGACGGCGACGGCCGCCTCAACCCGTCCGACAACTGCGTGACTGTCCCCAACAGCGACCAACAGAACCACGACTCGGACCCTTTCGGTAACGCCTGCGACTCGGACGACGACGACGACGGCTTCGCGGACATCTCCGACGCGTGCCCCACGCTGTTCGAGTTCTTCCAGTTCGACTCGGACAAGGACGGGCTGGGCAACGCTTGCGACGACGACGACGACAACGACAAGCGCCTGGACGGCGACGACAACTGCCCGCTCCACCCCAACTTCGATCAGGCCGACGCCGACAACGACGGCCGCGGCGACCCTTGCGACGCCGACGGCGACGTCGACGGCCTGCTGGATGGTCAGGACAACTGTCCGATTGTGTTCAACCCCGACCAGACCAACTCTGACGGCGACGCCCAGGGGAACGCCTGTGATCTGGACGACGACAACGACGCGGTCGCGGACGCGCAGGACAAGTGCCCGGTCGTCTTCGATCCGGCTCAATTCGACACGGACCAAGACGGCAAGGGTGACGCGTGCGACCTCGACGACGACGGGGACGGCGTAGCCGACACCACGGACAACTGCGTGGCGGTGGCCAACTCGGATCAGACCAATACCGACGGAGACTCGCTGGGCGACCGCTGCGACACGGACGACGACGATGACGGCAAGGTGGATGGTCAGGACAACTGTCCCCTCGTGGAGAACGCCAACCAGGCCGACCAGGACAAGGACGGCGTGGGCGACTTGTGCGACGCGGACCGGGACGGCGACGGCCTCGCCAACGCGAACGACAACTGCCCGGTGGTGATCAACCCGAACCAGGGCGATCTCGACACTGATGGTGTGGGCGACGTGTGCGACACCGACCGCGACGGCGACACGGTGCTGGACGCGAACGACAATTGCCCCACCAAGGCCAACAAGAACCAAGCCAACATGGATGGGGATGCTCAGGGCGACGCCTGCGACGGTGACGCGGATGGCGACGCCACGGACGACAGCATCGACCTGTGTCCGGGACTATTCGACGATCAGCTGGATACGGACCACGACGGCAAGGGCGACGCGTGCGACAGCGACGACGACGGCGATGGCCACCTGGACCTTGGCGACAACTGCCCGCGTGTGTCCAACCCGACGCAAGCAGACAGCGACAACGACAAGAAAGGCGACGCCTGCGACGGTGACGCCGACGGAGACGGCCTGGAGTTCGCGGCGGACAATTGTCCCAGCGTGGCCAACCCGGACCAGGCCGACCTCGACAGGGATGGCATCGGTGACATCTGCGATGTCGACCGGGACGGCGACAGCGTCGTCGATCTCCAGGACCGGTGCCCGTTCGTGTTCGACGACCAGACCGACACGGACACTGACGGTCTGGGCAACGCGTGCGACACGGACGACGACGGAGACGGGAAGCCCGACGCGACGGATGTGTGCCCGCTGGTCAAAGATCCGACCCAGCTGGATACGGACGGGGACGGGCAGGGCGATCAGTGCGACTCGGACCAGGACAACGACGGCGTCTCGAACACCTTTGACAACTGCCCGAAGACGGCCAACTCCACACAGTCCGATATCGACGGCGACGACCTGGGAGACGCTTGCGACGATGACCGCGATGGTGATGGGCTCAAGAACAACGTCGACAACTGTCCTTCAGCAGACAACGATGACCAGACCGACTCGGATGGCGACAAGCAGGGCGACGCCTGCGATCCTGACGATGACGGCGACGGCGTCGCCGACGCAACGGACAACTGCCCCGACCAGTCGAACCCGGAGCAGTTCGACACCGACGAAGACAAGGTCGGTGACCCGTGCGACGGGGACCGGGATGGCGATGGCGCGCCGAACGGCACGGACGCGTGCCCCGACCTGGCCGATGACCAGACGAACACCGACGGCGATAGCCTCGGAGACGCCTGCGATCTCGACGACGACAACGACTTCGTCATCGATCTCGCCGACAACTGCCTGCTCGTGAAGAACCCGAGTCAGTCGGACCTCGACAAGGACCTCGTGGGCGACGCGTGTGACTCGGACAGCGACAACGACGGACGCGGAGACAAGGACGACAACTGCCCGCTCGCAGCGAATGTGAATCAGGCCGACCTGGACAAAGACGGCGTGGGCGACATGTGCGACGAAGACGACGACGCCGACGGCATCGCCGACACCACGGACAACTGCGTGATCGTGCCCAACTCGAACCAGCAGGACAGCGACCAGGACTTCGTCGGCAACGCCTGCGATCCCGATGACGACAACGACCAGAAGCCGGATGACCTGGACAACTGCCCGACCATCGCGAACGCGGACCAGGCGGACGTGGACAACGACGGACTCGGAGATCTGTGCGACGTGGACCAAGACGGCGATGGACACTCGGACGTCTCCGACAACTGCGTCGCCGTGGTGAACCCCACACAGGAGGACAAGAACGGCGACGGTGAGGGCGACGCCTGCGATGTCGACGACGACGGAGATGGCGTCCCCGACCTCACCGACCTGTGTCCGCGAGATCCTGATCCCGCGCAGCTCGACATAGACAACGACGGCAAGGGCACGCCCTGCGACGACGACGACGACGGCGACGGGATCCTGGACGGGCCGGACAACTGCAACCTGGTCGCCAACCCGGCGCAGAAAGACTCAGACGGAGACTCTGCCGGCGACGTCTGCGATCCCGACGATGACAACGACGGCCTCGCGGATGGCGAGGACAACTGCAGCCTGCACTTCAACCCGACGCAGATCGACACGGACAACGATCAGATCGGCGACATCTGTGATGTGGACTTCGACGGTGACGGCGTGCCAGACGCTACGGACAACTGCAGCTATGTCGCGAACGGCAATCAGGCCAACGCCGATGGTGACCCCCAGGGCGACGTGTGCGACTCGGACGACGACAACGACGCCAGGCCCGACGAAAGCGACAATTGCTCTACCGTGCCCAACTCCCAGCAGGAGAACGCCGACGGCGACGGCCAGGGCGACGCGTGCGACACGGACGACGACAACGACGGCAAGCTGGACGGCATCGACATCTGCCCGCTGCTGGCGTTCGAGCCCGCTACGGACACCGACGGCGACAAGATGGGGGACGCGTGCGACCCGGATGACGACAACGACGGCTACACCGACGCGGGCGACAACTGCCCAACCGTAGTCAACATCGACCAGTTCGACGCCGACAACGACAGCCTCGGTGACGGCTGTGATCCGGACGACGACGGCGACGGATCGCTCGACGCCGCGGACTGCCTGCCGCGAGACGCCTCGGTGTTTCCCGGAGCGCCCGAGCAGTGCAACGGGATCGACGACAACTGCGACGGCGCGTTGGACGTGAACGCGACCGGGTGTGTCTCTCTCTTCGAGAACAAGGACGGCGACGGGTATGGCTCCTCCGTGAAGGCGTGCGTCTGTTTGGGCACGCCGGGTTGGGCCCTAATCGGTGGGGACTGCGACGACACCACGGCCGAGGCGTATCCCGGCAAGGCCGAGATCTGCGGCAACAGCATCGACGAGAACTGCGACGGCACCCTGGGCCAGGGACACTCCACCATGCCGCTCGAGGTCTCGGCGCCTTACTCCCTGCCCCAAGTCGCCGTGAGGATTGCGATCACCGATCCGGCTACGGTGAAGGCCGTGGGTGATCCGCGCACGATCCGCATCTATGCGGACCCTGTGCAGTTGCCCTACGTCACCGCGTTCGGCGGGCTCCCCTATTTCGTGGCGGAGTACGACGGCAGCACCCGGCTCGTCTTGTGGGTGCGGATGGACGTCGTGGGCGGCGCTTCCGTCCCGCTCTACCTCTACTACGGGGGGAAGGTGGCCGTGACGGACCTCGCGCATCAGATCTTCCTCGCGTACTCGGCCATCCCGGACGCCGGTTTCACCCTGGATGTCGACTCGGGGGGACCGCCGCAGGCTTCTCTGGTGACCTCTGCGCTCGGCGGCCACGGGACCGCCCTTCGGCTGTCCGAGGGCGGCACGTCGCCGTCGAAGTGCGGTCAGCACACGCGCATCCTCGTCAGCGGGAGCTTCGAGGCGCCGCATTCGGGCGTGGCGCGTTTCGCCGCCATGGGCCGAGTGGACTGCCCGACGTGCCAGCTGGTGCTGAGGATCAACGGACAGACGGTCGCCACCAGCACCTACAACGGCGCCGGGTACCAGCCGGTGGAGGGAACTCTTGACGTGGGTGAGGGCACCAACAGCTACGCCATCGGGTTGGTGAACACGGCACCGTGCTCACACCTGGGCTCGGTCACGTTCGACGACTTCCTGATCACGATGTCTACGTCACCGGCTCCGACAGTGAACCCGCGCTACGACCAGATTCAGGCGGTGTGTCAGTGACTTCGCCATCGGGCACCCCGCGGTTCACGGCGGGGAGACGCGAGGCGGTCCAGGCGCTCCAGTAGCCTTTGGGGACGCAGGCTCTAGGAGGCGGGGGCGCGTCCGCTCCCGAGCCCGAGGCGGCGATTGCCCAGGATCATCCACTGATCGACCTCGGCGAGGACCGTGCGTAGTGACTCGCCGGCCGCCAGCTTCGCCTGGATCTGCGGCACCAGGTTCATCTCCAACACCTCAGGCAGCCACTTGACCGGCTGCTGGAAGAACGAGATCTCCCCGGGCTTGCACGCGCCGATGCGGCCGAAGATGTTGGGGATGAAGAGCTGGACGTTGTCGTCCGAAGCGCTCTCGTAGGTGATGTAGCCGCCATCGCCGGGCTGCACCGCCGTGTGGTTGCGCTGAGCCGCGCCCAGGCCCCGCAGCATCCGCACAGGCGCCATCAGGCGGGTGGCCCAGAGGTACCGGAGGTTGCTGGCGTTCTCGCCGTTGGCGCCCTTGCCGTTCGCCCAGTACGTGAGGATCTCGCTGTATCGCTGGGCGTAGTCCCGGATGTTGTACTGCGAGCCGCCCTGTACGCCCCGCATACCCGGCTGCCCCGGCTCCACACGGAGCAGGATGCGCATGAGCGCGCTCCGATCGCTCCACCAGCCCCCTTCGTACCCCCGGTCGCCGCCGAAGCGGTAGAGCTGAGTGCCCGCGGGGTATTCCACCACGTTGGCCCCGGCGAGCTGCATGCCACCGGCGGCGATGTCGGCGAACTGCCGGCGACGCGGGTCGTCGAACAGGGAGAGTTGGTCGAACGGGCGGTCGGGCTTGTCCTCGCACTTCATCGGGCCGGCCAAGTTTTTCTGGCGGACCGCCAGGGACTCGGCGGTGACGAAGGTGCCCGCCAGGATGTGGCGCTTGTCGAGCCCGTAGTTCAGCACGTTGCGGTGGGCGGTGGGGAACACGTTAAAAGCGCCGAAGCGCTTGTCGACCCACTTGAGCGGGTAAGAGGCGACGCTGGTGGGAGGCATTGGTGGACTCCTGCTGATCTCGACGAGCGTGCCAAGTCCGCTTCGCGGCGTCCAGCGCGCGCGGAGCGAACAAACCTTGAGTGCCGTGCGTTCTGGTGGCCTTGACGACCCGCGCCGGCCGCTGTCCCATGCCGCCCCGGTGTCACCCTTGCGGACGGATGGGGCCCGCCCACGTCGCACGACACTCGCCGCCCCCTGAGGAGACCCCGAATGCGTCAACGTCTCGCCCTTGCTGCCCTGACCCTGGGCATCGCCGCGGCCAGCGGATGTTCCAAGAAGCCGGCGCCCGCCCCGGTCGCGCCGCCCTCGGCAGCGCCCGCCGCCACGCCGCAGACGCCCCAGCCACCGGCCGAGGCCCCAGGCGTCGCTCCGGTCGCCGCGGCCGGCGTCGCTCTGGCCGCTGACGCGGGTACGGCGGTAGACGTCGCAACGGCGCCCGAGGCGGACGCCGGCGGAGCGCCCGCGCCGATCGTGCACACGCCACCCCCGAAGGCGAGTCTCACACGCGCGGCGGGCCCTGTGGCCCCCACGGTGCTCGAGGACCGCACGGTGGCCCCCACCGCGGTGACGGTGCGCGACGGCGCCACGTACGTCGCGCTCGACGTGGCCGGCCTCACGCGAGAGCAGTGGAGCTGGGATACGCGCACGTTCGTGGGCGGTGGTCGCTCCGGCATGGCGGTGCTCGATCCCGCGTCCGACCGCGTGCTCGTGCGTCTCGTAGGCGAAGAACCCCTGGCGTCGTTCGGGTTGGACCTCGCCGCGGGCCCGGCACGTGGCGGTAGTCACATAGTCTGGCCGTGGACCTCGGTGCAGGTGACCGTGACCGGCGAGCCGCAGAAGGCCGCGGACCTCGACACCGCGTTCTTCACGGCGCTCGAGGCCTCGCTTCGGGCGTCAGGCGCCTCCGGCGACCCGTTCTGGTCGTTCGTGGCTCAGCGGGCCCTGCTGCTCGCCGCACGCGGCGATCTGAAGAGCCCCGCTTTGGCGGAGCTGCGTGCCCAGCGGGGCGGCGGCGACATCGCGGAGATGGCCAACCTCTTCACGGGGATGACCTCGATCGAGGAGGCCCTCCAGGCGGACCGAGGGCTTCGCGTGCGCGGAGCAACCGCTGACACGCGCACCGTGCCGCTCGCCGACGTGGCCCCGGTTCCGCTGGCGGCGCACGACTGGGACAAGCTCCTCGAGGGCAAGGCATTTGTGATCGAGCCGCTCGCGGCCTCTGTCCCCGCAGACGCGCTGTATCTGCACTTTCACGATCTCCGGATGGCCGTGCGCCTCGGCCGCGAGCTCGACGAGTGGCTCACCCCGGTACTGCCCATGATCGAGTGGCGCGCCGGTCCGTCGCACCTCGTGGACCGCTACGAGGCCCAGCTGGTCGTGGAGCGGTCGGCGTTGTCCGAGGCGCTCGGGAACCTGGCGGCCGACGGCGTGGCCCTGGTGGTGGGCGATCCCTTCGTCCGCGAAGGGACCGACATCTCCGTCCTGTTCAAGATCAAGGAGGAGACGCTCCTCCTCGCTTCGCTCGGCACCTACGAGGCGAAGGCCCGCGCCAACCACCCGGACCTCGCGGAGACCACTTACGAGGTAGGCGCCTTGTCCGTTCGGCGTTTGTCCACGCCGGACCGACAGGTCGACCAACACCGCGTGAAGCTGGGTGACGTGCTCGTCATCTCCAACTCGCGCGCGGCCATCGAGCGCTTCGCGGCCGTGGCAGACGGTCGGGAGCCATCGCTCGCAAAGTCCGGTGACTTCAAGTACTTCCGCGCCAAGTACCCCTTCGATAAGGGCGCCGAGGACGGCTTCGTCTTCGCCAGCGATGCCTTCGTCGCGAAGGCCGTGTCACCCCGCACCCGGATCCTGGAGTCGCGTCGCATGGAGGCGCTGGCAGACCTCCGGGCCGTGAACCACGCCGCGCTCATGGCGGCATGGCTCGACGGCAAGCCCACGGCCGAAGCGAGCGAGCTGGTCCAACGCGGCTGGCTCTCGGACGAGGAGCTGAAGCACTCGGACGGCCGGGCCATCACGCTCGATCAGAAGCAGGGCGCCCGGTCCGAGTGGGGGGACAGCCGCTTCGTGACGCCGCTCGCCGAGCTTCCGCTCACCACCGTCAGCGAGGCCGAGAAGGCCGCCTACGACGCCTTCCGCACGCAGTACCAGGACTATTGGCGGCGCTTCGTGGACCCCATCGGGGTGCGGATCGACCTCGACGTCCCCTCGCGGCGCCTAGCCTTCGACATGACCATCATGCCGCTCATCAGCGGGACGAAGTACGACGAGCTGGCTGAGCTCTCGGGAGGGGCGCGGTTCAAGCCGGGCGTGGCTCCCGGCACGATGCAGTGGACCTTTGCGGTCGGGAAAGAGTCGGGCCTGCGCCGCGAGCTGGACGGGGTGACCCGGTTCCTGGCCGGCAAGCTGGAGTTCTCTTGGATCGGCGAGCTCGCGTTCATCGGCGTTGCCGACACGATGGCGGCCACGGATCTGGCGCTCCTCACCGAGAGCGTCCCCACAGCCGCCGAGCGCGAGCGCGGCTCCGAAGCGGATTGGGCGGCCGCGCTGGATCAAGCGCCGCTCTATGCCGGCGTCGAGGTCTCGAATCCCCTCGCTTTCGCGGCCACCATGACGGCGGTGCGGGCCCTGGCAGAGAGCACAGTGCCTGGCGTGGTCACCTGGTCCGAGGGCGGCAAGTTCCGCGACGTCGCCATCACCAAGGTCACCGCGAAGGTGGACGGGTTCGTTCGGAATGCGCGCTCCGTGGACTTCGAGTACGCGCTGGCCAACGGGATCTTCGTGTTGAGCATGGAGCGCGCGGCGCTCGAGCGCGTGATCGACGGCATCCTGGACGGCACGGGCCCCGTGGCGCTGCCGGCCGACAAAGCGACCGGGGGGGCCCAAGCCCAGTTCGCGACCAGCCCGGACACTGGTGGCCTCGCGGCGGCCACGCTGCTCTTGCTCGAGGACGGCGCCGTGCGGCAGTGGAGCAAAGCCCATCGGGCTGCGGAGCTTCTGCAGCGCGCCTTCGGCGTCACTACGGCCGAGGAGCGCCGCAGCCTGGGGCTCGCTTACCTCGGCTATGACCCCGTCGTCTTGCAGGGCGGCGACTTCGAGCCGTCGCGCTCCGGCCTGAAGCACTCGCTCTACGGCAGCCCGACCGCTCCGACCCTGCCCGAGGTGCCCGTGGCCGGATCGCCCGTGAGCCGGCTCCTCGGGGCGCTCAGGAGCCTGTCGCTCGACCTCGGGATCGAGGGCTCCGGCGCCGACGAGGCGCTTCATGTGCGCGGAGCTTGGACTCGCTCGGAGTGACCCCGCGCTGGCGGGGCTACTCGAGTCCGCGAAGCTCGCCCAGGAGGAAGTCGAGGACCGCGCGGACCCGGGGCGTCGTGCGGAGATCCCGGTGTACCGTGAGGTACACGCTCTCCGTCGGCTCGTCCGGCATGGGCAGGTAGACGAGGTCGGGGTCGCTCTCGCCGAGGTAGCGCGGCAGGGCGGCAGCTCCTGCGCCGCTCCGGCAGGCCGCCAGCAGCGCCACGGCGAGCACACACGAGAACGGCGGGGCGCTGGCCCCCTTCGCGAGCCCGGTGAGCCACGCGGTCTCGGGATCTCCCTCGGCGCCCACAAGCAGGGGGCAGCGTGCGAGATCTTCGGGCTCCCGGATGGGGTGTCGTGCGAGCAGCGCCTTCGAAGCGTAGAGGCCGTAGCGGTACGTCCCCGCCTTGCGCACCACCAGGGCCGCGTCGCTGGTTCGAAACGTCCTCACAGCGACCTCCGCCTCGCGGCGGGTGAGGTCGAGCACGGCCCCGCTCGGATCGAGGACGACGTGTAGCCCGGGGTGCCGGGCGCCGAAGGCCGCCAGGCGCGGGGCCAGCCACGCGATCCCAAGGCTCTCCGGCGCGGTGATCTTCACCCGGCCCACCAGCCCCCCAGACCCGGCGCGGCGCTCGACCGCGAGCACCGCTTCCTCCACCTGCTCTATCGGCGCCAGCAGCTGCTCGCCCGCCGGCGTCGGCGTGAGGCCTCCGGAGCTGCGAACGAACAGGGTCTCCCCAAGCGCCGCTTCGGCGGCCGCGACGCGCCTGCCCACCGTGGTGTGGTCAACGCCCAGGACCGCGCCGGCGCGCAAGAGCGACCCTGCCCGCGCGACGGCGAGCACGTAGCGCAGGTCGTCCCAGTTCAGCGGGTCCGGGGCGTCGGGGGGCTTCTTCACGCCGAGCATCTTCGCATGATCACGGGCCGCCGTGCTCCCCCCCAGGTCCCCAAGGGAAGCGGGCGCGCGCTGTGGAGTTTTGCACAGCGCGTCTGCGGGCTCTGGCGTTCCCGTGGCGACGGGCCCGCTCTAGAACCACGCTGAACTACTGGAGGATCCAAATGCTTCGCACCACCGCCCGCCTCGCCCTGATCGCGCTCCCTCTCGCCTGCACTCCCGCCTCCGGAGGCGGAGGCGCGCACACCCAGCAGCAGCCAGGGGCAGAGCTCAGCTCCGCGGAGGGGGCGCCAGAAGCGGCGTCCCCACTGGAGACGGACGCACCCGCGATCGCGCTAGACGGCCCGGTCGACGAGGTGGCCGCCGAGGCGCCAGCATCGCTCTCGGTGGAGCCGATGGTCGGTGTGGGCGGCTCGTGGCTGTGGCTCACGACGAACCGGCCGGCCGACGGCTGCGGAGCGGCCAACACGTGCCGCGTGGAGGTTGGGGGCTTGGACGCCGAGATCGTCTCGGACGTCTTCGGCCAGATCGTGGCGGTAGTACCGGCCCATCAGCCCGTGAGCGGCGACGTTTGCTTCGAGTTCGACGGGCACACGGACTGCGTCGCGGGCTTCGAGGTCCTGGAGCGGCCGGTCGTAGAGAGCGCCACGGTGACCAAGTGCACCTGTCGGTGCACGGCGGCTCGCCAGCTGACCGTGCTGGGGGTGGGCTTCCCCAATGACGCCCAGGTCAGCCTCGACGGCGTCATCCTGGAGTCCTGGGCGTCTGCGACCTCGATCTACGCGGATATCCCGGACGATCTCGCCCCAGGGCTGAAGATGCTCGTGGTCCGCGCGCCCAGCCACGGCCGGTGCGGCACGCCGAGCGCCGGTGTGGAGGTGCTCGTGGAGTGAGCCCCCGACCTCCTCCAGGGAGGCGCCAAGAGGCCTGCCCAGGCTTCACCGCCGCCGCGAGTTGCGGCATAGTGCCGCCGACTTTCACGAACGGCGCGGCCACACTCCTGCTGGGGTCGCGAAGTCGCCGGCGCTCGGCGGAGGAACTCGGATGGCTGACACTCATATCTTCGGGATGGTGCTCGATCGCGCGAACCGCAACCGGGGCGCCATCGCCTTCCGCGTGAAGCGCGGCGACCGTTTTGTCGACATCCCCTGGTCCGAGGTGCTGCCCCGAATGCAGCACATCGCCGCGGGCCTCGTCACCGCGGGCGAGCTGTCCGACGGCGCGCGAGTCAGCATCATCGGCAACACCTCGATGGACTGGGTCATCCTGGACTTCGCCGCGATGTCGGCCGGCTTCCAGACGGTGCCCGTCTACGCCAGCCTGCTCCCCGAGGAGGTCGGCTTCATGCACGCCGACACGAAGGTGGAGCTGATCGTCGCGGAGAACGCCAGCCAGGTGGCCAAGGTCCGCGCGATGCGCTCCGGCTTCCGGTTCTTCGACATCGACTACACGGCCGACCAGGTGGCGCTAAAGGGCAAGATCGTGGTCGTGGATCCCACCGGGCTCGCCCCGGCCGACGACTGGGAGAGCCTCGCGGACCTCGAGGCGCGCGGCAAAGCCCAGCTGGCGGCCACCCAGGCCGAGGTGACGCGTCGCATCCAGAAGGTTCAGCGCTCCGACATCGCCACGTTCACCTATACGTCGGGTACTACCGGACCGCCCAAGGCCGTGATCCAGACCCACGAGAACATGTTGTCGCTGCTCGAGAACCTCGAGGAGGTCAACCTGTTCGGACCGCAGGTTCGCGAGGGTGGGCTGTTCCTCTTCCTGCCGCTCGCCCACAGCTTCGGGCGCCTCATCGAGCTCGCGGGTCCGTTCTATGAGTGTCCGCTCGTCCTCTCGTCCGTGCCCACGTTGGCTGCGGACCTCGGGCTCTCGCGGCCCGGCTTCTTCCCTGGCGCCCCGCGGGTGTTCGAGAAGATGAAGGGCAAGATCGAGACGGGCGTCGCGGCTGCACCGCCGCTGCGGCAAAAGATCTTCCACTGGGCCATAGGCGTCGGGAAGCAGACCATCCCGTACGTCACCACGGGTCGGCCCCTCCCTGCGCTGTTGTCCCTGAAGCGCGCCGTGGCCGACAAGCTGGTCTTCTCCAAGGTGCGGGCGAAGCTGGGCATGGACCGCACGGCAGTGCTCCTCTCAGGCTCCGCGCCGCTCCGCTCCGACGTCCACGAGTTCTTCATGGCGCTCGGTCTGCTGCTCCTCGAGGCCTATGGCCTCACCGAGACCTGCCCCGGGCTCACGGCCAACCGGCCGGGGCGAATCAAGATCGGCACCGTGGGTATCCCCTTCAAGGGCGTCACCATCCGCATCGCGGAGGACGGCGAGATCCTCGCGAAGGGACCCAACATCACCTCGGGCTACCTCAACCGGCCTGACGCCACCGGCGAGGCCTTCGACGAAGACGGGTGGTTCCACACCGGGGACCTCGGCTCCATGGACACCGAGGGTTTCGTGTCCATCACCGGCCGTAAGAAGGAGCTCTTCAAGACCAGCGGCGGGAAGTACATTGCCCCGATCAAGATCGAGGCGCGCCTGAAGGCGGTCCCCTTCCTCCAAGAGGCGATCCTCATCGGTGACGCGCGCCACTTCTGCGTGGCCCTCTTCACCTGTGATCCCGAGACCTTGGGCGAGTGGGCCGCGAAGCAGGGCGTCCCGGCCGACCCCGGGCACCCGAAGGTCCGTGAGCTCCTTCAGACCCACGTC
Source organism: Pseudomonadota bacterium (assembly GCA_005776725.1). Taxonomy (GTDB): domain Bacteria; phylum Myxococcota_A; class UBA9042; genus SXOO01. The sequence continues at coordinate 24,033 of SXOO01000119.1, forward strand.
CACCAGGTCAACTCCACGCTCGCCAGCTTCGAGAGCGTGAAGTACTTCGAGGTCTTGCCGGGACCGCTCACGGTCGACGGCGGCGAGCTCACGGCCAGCCTCAAGGTGAAGCGCAAGACGGTCTCCTCGAAGTACGCCGACCTCATCGAGGCGATGTACTCCCGCTCCAAGAGCGACGAGGGTTGAGCGCGGGAGTAGCGGCCTCTCGACCGTTCGGAAAGGCGCTGCGAGAAGACCTGGGGAAGCTCCGGCAGAGCCGGCGTGATCTCTGGCTCATCTATCTCGTGAAGTTCCTCGAGAGCGTCGCCTACTTCGCAATCTACAACCTGCTCAACGTCTACTTGTCCGAGGACCTCGGCTACAACGACGTCCAGGCGGGCTGGATCACCAGCGCCTGGCTCACCGGCGTCTCCGTCATCATGTTCTTCTCGGGGTTCGTCGCTGACTCGATTGGGATCCGCCGCGCCATGGGGTGGGCCGTGGGCTCGGTGCTGATCGGGCGCACGATCATGGCCGTGACCCACGACCCCGTCACCCCGCTGATCGGGCTGTTCCTCTCCACGTGGGGGGTCGCCTCGATGCTGCCCACGATGACCGCCGCCGTGCGGCGCTACACCAACACCGAGACCGTCGCGTTCGGGTTCTCCTTCTTCTACGTGGTCATGAACATCGGCGCGCTGGTCGCGCCCCTCACCGTAGGCGCGCTGCGGCGCTGGCTCAAGGAGGGTCTGGACTTGGGAGGGCTCCACCTCACGACGAGCCAGGTCATCTTCGCCATCTCGGCGGCCGTTACGCTGCTGGCTACGCTCGTGGTGCTCCGGCTCCAGCCCGACGCCCCGGTGGCGAGCACAGGGCCGCGTAAGGGACCCGTGGCGATCTTCGCCGAGGTGAGCAAGGAGCGGGCGTTCTGGGGCTTCATGTTGTTCGTCTCGCTGCTGGTGCTCGTGCGGCTGATCTTCCAGCACGCCCACCAGACCTGGCCCAAGTACACCATGCGCGTCATCGACAAGGACTTCGACTGGGCGTTCTACTGGTCCATCAACCCCGCGATGGTGATCATCTTCACGCCGCTGGTCACCGCCCTCACGCGCAACCGAGATGCGTTCTGGTCGATCGTCACCGGGGCCTTCATCACCGCGGGCTCGGTGTTCTTCCTGGCGATCTCCAGCACCGTGCCGGCCCAGATCGCGTTCGTGGTGATGCTCTCGCTCGGCGAGTGCATCTGGTCTCCCCGGCTCTACGAATACACCGCCACCATCGCCCCCCCGGGGCGCGAGGCGTCATACATGGGGCTCTCACAGGTCCCGATGTTCTTCGCGAAGATGGTCGTGGGGGGCATCTCGGGGGCGCTCCTCACCTCGTACTGCCCGGAGACGGGCGCGCGCCAGCCCGAGCTGATGTGGGGGATCATCGGCGCCACCACGCTCTTGGGTCCCATCTTGATCGTGCTCTTCCGCCGCACCATCGAACGCCAAAGGCACGCCACGCCGGCCTGAGACGCCCTGCTCCGGTGGGCGGCCGGGAGTCCCCCAAGTTGCTTCTGGCGTGGCAACGCCGTATACGCCCGCGCTCGGGGTCTCTGTCGGTGGTCGACAACCCTCGAGTTCGGAGAGGGAAGCCCGTGGGCGTCCGGCGCTGCGCCGGGTGGTCGTGTGGGCAGCCCGGGTACGCAGGGAGGTGCGCAGTGGGATCGACGGTTTCGCTTGGGAGCGCGCGAGCGCAGCGGCTGGGTCGAGTTTGGGGCGCTCTGGTGGTGCTCGGCCTCGGGTGCCATGAACCGACGGCCACGACCGAGACCTCCGAGGTCTTCACCTCCAAGACGTTCGACGCGGTCGGCAGCGCGCAGGAGTGCACCAAGGCTTCGGACTGCGCGGCGGATCTCAGCCCCTGCACCGACGCAGCCTGCGTCGACGGGGCGTGTGTCTCCACGCCGCGGGCGGCGGGCGAGTCTTGCTACGACCCGCTGCGGCACACTGACGATTGCCAGCTCACGCGCTGCGACAGCGCCTCTCGCTGCGTGGTCGCGGACGCGCCAGACGGCGACCTCTGCGGCCCTCCCGACGCTTGTGTGAGGGGCACCTGCGCGGCCGGCGCCTGCACAGGCGTCGTGGCGCAGATCTCGTGCGAGGACGGCAACCCGTGCACGCGCGACGAGTGCGACGGCGCGGGCTGCAAGCACACGCCCACCGGAGCGTCGTGTGACGACGGCGATCCCTGCACCGACGACGACCGCTGCAACACCGCGAGCTGCGCGGGCACGCTGGCTTGCAACTGCGAAAACGACGGGGACTGCGTGGCGCTCGACACCAACAAGTGCGATGGCGCTTCACGCTGCGTCGAGGGCCGATGCCAGAACGACCCCAGCACCGCCGTGGTGTGCGAGCTGCCGAGCAACGTCAGCGCCTGCAACGAGATCGCGTGCGTGCCCACCTCCGGCAAGTGCGTCTACGGCCCGAAGGAGGGCAAGGCGTGTGACGACAAGATCGCCTGCACGAAGGGCGGAACCTGCACTGCCGACGCCGAGTGCGTCTTCGCTACGATCGCCTGCGAGTTCGACTGCACCGACGAGGTGGACGAAGACGGCGACAAGCTCGTGGACTGCGACGACTCCGACTGCAAGAACGACGCTGCGTGTGGGGTCCCGCCTGAGTGCAAGGTGGCCTCGGACTGCGACTCCAGCGGGTCCGAGTGCGTCGTGGTCAAGTGCGAGGCCGGCTTCTGCACCGGAGAGAACGTCGCCGAGGGGACCGCCCTCGCAGAGCAGAAGGCTGGGGACTGCCAGGTCGCGGTCTGTGATGGCGCTGGTGCGTCTCGATCCGACGACGACACGAGCGACCCGCCCACGAGCGACTCGGCGTGTCTCGTGGAGCCGGCCTGCAGCGGCACACCCGCGGCGCCCGCGTTCACGAACGCTGCCGCAGGGACCGACTGCTCCGCGGATGCAGGGGATGGCGTCTACTGTGGCGATGGAGACGCTGCCGGCACGTGCGTGGCTTGCAACACGGCCGCGGATTGTCCGGCGTCGACCCAGGAGTGCAACGTCTCGGCATGCGTAGACCACGCTTGCGTGGTCCAGCCGGTAGCGGCCGGTACGCCCACCGAGCAGGGGCAGAGCTCCGGCGACTGCCAGCGTCGGGTGTGCGACGGCTCCGGCAAGGTGGCGTTCGAGGACGATGACTCGGACACCCCCGCGCCCGAGAACGATTGCGTCGCCTCGGGGTTCTGTGACGGCAGCCCGCTCGCCCCCGCCTTCACCATGGCGGCCGCCGGGACAGCCTGCGGGGTCGGGCTCGCAGGCCTGTGCGACGGCGAGGGCAACTGCGGCGAGTGCAACGTCGACGCCCACTGCGACGAGCCGCTCGGTCCCTGCTCTGCGGTGACCTGCGTGGCCCACGTTTGCGTCGAGTCCAACGCCCCGGCTGGCCTGCCCCTGCCCGGCCAGACCGCAGGGGACTGCCAGGTCTTCGTGTGCGACGGCAACGGCCATCCCGAGTCCAAGGCGGACTCGCTGGATCTGCCGGAGCTTCCGGGCGAGTGCTACGCCGAGGCGATCTGCGCCGGTGACCCTCTAGCGCCCGCGTTCCTGCCCAAGGGGCCGGGCGCGGTCTGCGACGAGCCGGGCGGTGCGGTCTGCAACGGGGTCGGCAGCTGCGTGCAGTGCGTCTCGTCCGATGACTGTGAACCCACCGGGGACGCGTGCGTCCTGTCCGTCTGCAAGGACAACGTCTGCACCACGGCTCCGTCGGCCGAGGGTGCGCTGCCCTCGTCGGAGCAGCAGGCGGGAGACTGTCAGGTGCTCGGCTGTGACGGGGCAGGCCACCCCACGGAGACTGGGGACCCCTCGGACACCCCGCTCACCGAGAATCCGTGCCTCACCCCGAGCTGCAAGGGGGCGCCGCTCGCGCCGTCGTTCCAGCCGGTGTTGGGCGGCACACCCTGCGGCGAATTCCTCGTCTGCGGTGCGACCAGCAACCCCGGGACCGCTGGCAAGTGCGTGGCGTGCGCCTCCGACACCGAGTGCCCTGGCGGCACGTGTAGCCCGGCGGGTCTCTGCGAGCTCCTCCCCACCTGCACCGATGGCATAAAGAACCAGGGGGAGATCGACGCCGACTGTGCCGGCCCGTGCCCGACGTGCGCCAATGGCAAGTCATGCTCCGTGAACGCCAGTTGCGCGTCCGGGCACTGCGCCAGTGGCGTGTGCGCCACGCCGACCTTCAATGGATGCACGGCGGCCACGGCCTTGGATCTCAGCGGTGTCCCGGGACCCCACGTGATCACGTTCCCGAACAACGGCAACCTGACCTATGACCCGAAGTGCGTCGTTGTGAAGGCTGGCTCAACGGTGACGTTCAACGGGAACTTCGCCGGGCATCCCATGATCGGCGGTACCGTCACTGGCGGCGTCGCCACCCCCGCCGCCTCCGGGCCTTTCGTGCCCGCGACGACTACCGGCACCAGCAAGTCGTTCACCATGAGCGACGTCGGGGTCTTCCCGTATTACTGCATGCCCCACGCGTCGATCGGCATGAACGGCGCCGTCTTCGTGGTGCCTAACGAAGACCCCTAGCGGCCTCGTCAGCGGGACATGCCCGACTGCCCATCCAGCTCAGAACGGGTAGGGAGTCAGGACGTAGTCCTCGCCGCCGCCGTGGCAGCCCGTACACAACGCGGCGCCGGCTGAGGCGGCGTACTGCGACGAGTCGTAGCGCTCGTACCACCACCATGCGTCCCCTTGAGCACCGTCGCCTGTGCGGACCATCACGGACCATCCGCGGATGGTGCTCCCCCCGCCGAAGAGCTCCTTCACGAACGCAGTGCCCTTCGGGAACGCCGCATCCGCGACCTTTCCCTTCGCGTGGGGGCTCGCGTACGTGCGGACCGTGCCGAAGTGGGGGCCCGTGGAGGCGTGCGCGGCCTCCTCTGCCTCCCAGGCCAGGTAGGCCCCCGACTGGAGCCAGGTCAGGAGCGCCGCGGGCTCGGTGGGGGGCCCCTCCTCGGGAGTGGCCGCGTCCTCGGGTGTGGCCGCGTCCTCGGCTGTGGCCGCGTCCTCGGCTAGCGCGGCGTCGGCGTTGGTCACCGTGTCGTCTGGGCTCGCGTCCGCAGCCTCTGCCGCGTCGCTTGCGGAGACGTCCGTGAGGCCCCCGTCTGCCGCGTCCCCCGCGTCGGGGACACGGGAGGGCGTGTCCCCGCTGGCGTCGACCCCGTCAGACACCTCGAGTGCGTCGTCCGGCGGCGTCGCGGCATGAGCGTCAGGGGAGGAGTGCCCGCTCGCGGTGGAGCAGCCGAACAGGAAGGCGACGGTGAAGAGAGTGCGCATACGTGTTGTATGGCCGAACGCGGTCCGGGTTACCAGGGAAGCGCGCCGCCTGCCCCGCGTGCGCGCGGCGCCCTCGGGGCCTCGCTGGTGCGGGTAAACCCCGGGAGCCACCAACCCGCCTTTGACAGGGGGCCGTGCCTCCGCTCCACTGCGCCGCTGTGAGGCGTTCTTTCACCCCCGCCTGGCTCGCCCAGGACCCTCGTGCGCTGGCCTTCCTGCCGCGGATCGAACTCCCTCGGGCCCGCCCGATACATCCAGATGTCGTCGACGAGCTGGCGCGGCAGAACCCGGAGGGTCTGGCCTCGGTGGACCGCCTCGTTCGCGGCGCCGGTGCGGTGGTCACAGGGCAGCAAGTCGGGCTCTTCCTCGGCCCGCTCTACTCGTTGACCAAAGCGCTCTCTGCGGTGGTCGACGCACGCGAGGCCACCGAACGGGGGCGCGACGCCGTCGCCGTGTTCTGGTTGCAGACCGAGGACGCAGACTTCGAGGAGGTGCGTCACAGCGCGTTTCCGGGCGGCAGCGTATCGCTCGCCGACAACCCCGCGGAGGCGCGGCGCTCCTTGGCGCACAGGGCCCTCGGCGCCTCTGTGCTCGATTGCCTGCGCGGCCTCGACCTCGGCGGCCACTTCGCCGCAGACGTTCGAGACCTGCTCGCGCGCCACTACCGCCCCGAGCGGACGCTCGCAGAGGCTTTCGCCGACACCCTCCGCGAGCTCACCCGTGGGACTGGGCTCCTTGTGCTCGATCCGAGGCGGGAGCCGCTCGCGCGCCTGGTGCGGCCGGTGCACGAACGGGCGCTCGACGACCCGACGCTCGGGGGGATCCTGGCGGAGCGCGCCGCTGCGCTCGAGGCCGCGGGCTTCGAGGTCCAGGTCCCATCGCGCCCCGGCGCGCTGCTCTCGTGTTTTCACCCGGAGGGGCCGCTCGGGCCGCGATATCGGCTGGTCGAAACCGAAAAGGGACTGGAGTGCGCTGGAGGCCCTCCCGTGGCGCGGTCCCAGATCGACCCGGGCTCACTCAGCGTGTCGACCACGGCGCTGCTCCGCCCGATCGTGCAAGACACGCTGCTTCCCACAATGGCGGTGGTGCTCGGGCCCGGCGAGCTCGCCTATTTCGCCCAGCTGCCGCCACTCTACGGCGCCTTCGGGCTGCCGTTGCCCCAGGTGATCCCCCGGGGACGGGTTCGCTTGAGCGTCCCAGCGTCGCGTCGGCTCGCGGAGCAGGTCGGCCTGCCGCTGCAGCCCCGCAGCGCGCTCGTCGAGGCGCTCGCTCGACGCGGCGACAACGGGGCGCTCGCAGCGCTGGATGCGCTCTCTGACACGGTGGCCGCTAAGCTGGCTGCGGTGGCATCAGACGCTCCCGACGCCGCTTGCGGAGCTGCGGCCGCCAAGACGGCGGACGGTGTCAGCCAGGCGCTCGCGCGGCTCCGCGGCCGCTTCGTCGCTGGGCACGCAGCGCTCCAGGCCACCGACCTCGAGCGCCTCGACCGCTGGTTGTCGTGGGTGGCGCCCGGCGATGCGCCCCAGGAGCGCGTGCTCGGCTTCGCGCCGTTCGCCGCCCGCGTTGGTGCGCCGGCGCTGGTCCAAGGCATGCTCGGGGCGCTCGTGCCCGGCTCCCACGAGCTCGTGGAGGTGGCGTTATGAGGGGTCGCGATTCCACGGGAGACGGGTCGGCACGACCGCTGGACGTCCTGGCGATCGGGCCTCATCCGGACGACGTCGAGCTCTTCTGCGGCGGCACGGTCGCCGGTCTGGTGCGCAGGGGATACCGCGTCGGCATCCTCGACCTCACTGCCGGCGAGCGCGCCAGCAACGGCACCCCGAAGATCCGCGCGGCGGAGGCGCGAGCCGCCGCCGACGTGCTGGGCGTGGACTTCCGGGAGTGCCTGGGGCTGCCGGACCTCGGCCTCAAGGCGGACCAGGCGCCGGAGCTGGCGCTGGCGCTCCGGCGCCTCGCCCCCCGCCTGGTGCTCGCGCCGGTCGCGGTCGATCGCCACCCCGATCACGCGGCAGCGGCTCAGCTGGTGGAGCGCGCGGTGTTCATGGCCAACGTGGCGGGCTTCGAGCCGCCGGGGCGCCACCGCGTGGACGAGGTGCTCTGGTACCCCACCCGTGTCCTCGTGGAGCCCTCCTTCGCGGTGGATATCTCGGCGGACGTGGACGCCAAGCGGCGCGCGATGCAGTGCCACGTCAGCCAGCTCAAGGGCGCTCGGCCGACGCTGGTTGGCGCCGAGGACGCCCTCCAGCGGATCGAGGAGCGCGACCGGTTCTATGGCGCGCAGCTGGGGGTCGCAGCCGCCGAGCCGTTCGTGGTGCACAGCCGGCTCGGGATCGACGACCCCGTCGCGTTCTTCAGGTCACGCTCCCCGGCGTTCTTTCCCGAGCGGCGCTCGCGGTGACGGAGGCGCGCAAGTGAGGATCGGCGTGTCGTGCCTCGCCGCGCCGGGTGGCAGTGGCGCAGTCGCGACCGCGGTGGCCCGGGGCCTCGCGCTACGGGGCCACGAGGTGCGGCTGGTCGCTTCGGAGCAGCCGTTCCGCTGGGCGCCCACGCCGGGGCTCAGCTTCCACCGCGTGGAGATCCCTCCCGCGCCGGCGTTGCCCAACCCGCCGTGGGAGTACTCCTTGGCAGCGGCGTTGTTCGATGTGTCACAAGTCGTGGATGTTATTCACGTCCACTACGCGGTCCCCCACCTCGCCGCGGCGTTGCTCGCGGCCGAGTCGCGCTGTCCCGTGGTGGCCACGCTCCACGGGACCGACGTGACCCGCGTCGGCTCGCACCCCGCCGTCTTACCGTTCACCCGCTCACTGCTCACCCGGTGCGCCGCGCTCAGCACACCCTCCGCGCACCTGGCCAAGGTCGCGCAGCGCCTGTTCGCGCTGCCCGAGACGCCACGCGCCCTCCCGAACTTCATCGACCCGGAGGCGCTGCGACCTCCGGCTACACCTCAGCGCGCCGTCTTCGATCCGCTGTTCTCCAGCGCGCTGAGCGGGCTGGCTACTCTGGTGCATGTCTCCAACTGCCGGCCGGTGAAGCGCGTGACCGACGCCATCCGCGTCGTGGGCGCTCTCCCGGAGGCGCGGCTCGTGGTGATCGGCGAGGGCCCTGACCGCGCCGCAGCGGAGCGAGAGGCCGAGGCCCTGGGCGCCAGCGACCGGGTGGCCTGGGTCGGCGCCGAGTGGCTCCCTCGCTTCGGCCACGCGGACGCCTATCTGAACCCCAGCGAAGAGGAGAGCTTCGGGCTGGCCGCGCTGGAGGCGATGGCAGTGGGGCTCCCCGTGGTGGGCACCCGAGTCCCGGGGTTCGATGAGGTGGTGCTGCACGGGGTGACTGGGTCGCTCCACCCGGTGGGCGACGCCGCGGGTATGGCTGCGGGGGTGCGCGAGGTGCTCGGTCGCCCCGAGCTGCGTGCCGCCGCGCGGCACCGCGCCGTGAGCGGGTTCTCCGCGGACGCGGTCCTCCCCGAGGTCGAGGCCTGGCTGGCCTCCGCGGTGGCCTCCTGGATCCCGGAGGGCAAGGAAGCTCGCAGGCGTTCGTAGCGCCGGCGTCTGGTCGAGCGTTGCGGCCCGCGAGCTCAGTCCTCGGCGAGGCGCCGCTTGTGCTCCACGAGGGCGCGTACGAGCTCCGGGTCTGACAGGGCGAGCACCTGGACCGCGAACAGCGCCGCGTTGATGGCCCCGTGTTTTCCAACGGCGAACGTGGCCACCGGCACACCGCGTGGCATCTGGACCATCGACAGCAGCGCATCCAGGCCATCGGCGATGCCCCCCGGGAGGGGCACGGCGAGCACCGGCAGCGTCACCTGGCTCGCGACGACGCCCGCGATGTGCGCGGCCATCCCCGCGGCGGCGATCACGACCTGCCCGCCGTCGGCCACGAACGTGTCCAGCGCTGCGTGGAGCTTCGCGGGCTGGCGATGCGCCGAGGCGCTCAGCTTCTGGCTGGAGACGCCGAAGCTCGCCAGGGTCTCCACAGCGTGGTCCATGACCACGAAGTCATTCGGGCTACCAGTGACCACAAGAACCTTCGGCATGCCTAACCTCCGGCGGCAGTCTGTCTGACTCCGGGGTGCGTTGTCGACGCCCGCCGCGTACCCTGTGGCTCGTGCGCCTCCTGCTCGTCCTCGTCACGTTCGTCGCTTGCCAACGTTCCACCCCTGCGGCCGCCCCGGCTCCCCCCGCGCCGTCCTCGGCCGAGGCGCTCGCGGCGCCCGCTCCCGAGATCCGGCCGAGCGGCGTCCCCGAGGCGCCCACGGAGCCCGACCGGCTGGCGCTGGTAGTCACGGTCGAGGACCTCACCCTCTCGGCGGAGCGCCCGGTCGCGTTGGGGGAGGAGACCCTACGGGCCCTCGTTGCAGAGGCTGCCGAAGCCGCCGGCTTCGTGGTGATTGGCGCTACGCCGAGCGCCGCGCCGCCAGACACTGCAGCCAAGAAACCCTCCAAGGCCACAGTGGAGCTGCACTACGCGCTCACCACGGACGGGAAGGTCGACCCGAGGGCCGAGCGCGGGCTGCTCACCTGGGGCGTGATGACGGGGGTGCGCGTCGTGGGTCCGGACGGCCTGGCCGAGGTGCTCGAGGGCGCGTCCATCGGAGAGGCGCCTTTTGTGAGAGAGGCGCTGCCTGACCTTGGCGCGGCCTTTAGGGAGGTGCTGCAGACCGGCGCACGCAGCGCCTTCCTCGATGTGGCGATGCAGCTCCGCTACGCGTCGGCGCCGGTGTCGGACGTCCTCAGTGGCCTCCGGGCCATGCAGCGGGAGGAGCGCTGGGCGGCGACGCGCCGCGCCGCCGCGCTCGGGGACGCGCAGCTCACGAAGCGCCTCGTCGCCAACCTCGAAGGTGCGGAGGGCCTCGAGATCGGGCTCATCGCTGTGGCGCTGGCGCGCCTGGGTGTAGCGCCACCAGTGGAACAGCTGGCCGAGCGGATCGACGGGCTCCCCGAGAGCGTCGCCCTCCTGGTCGTGGATGCGCTGGCGGGGCTGGGCACGCCCGGGGCCAAAGCCGCGCTGGCGCGGATCGCCAAGTCACACGCCGAGGCGCGTGTACGGGCCGCAGCCCGGGGCGAGTAGCTCAGGGGCCGACGGGGATGGTGCCGCAGGGCAGGGTGCTGCAGGAGGTCCCGGCGCCCAGGTAGTGGCCGCCGATGCTCGCGCACTCCGTGAACGGGTTCCCGTAGCCGAAGTCTGTCTTCGACAGCGAGTCACAGCTGCAGTCCGGAAGGCAACACGCGCCCAGCTGATCCACCCGGCACTTCGCTGATGGACAGGTCTCGCCTGCGAGCCAGCTGCCGCCCCCGCCGAGGCAGTCCCCCCGGCTGATCGCGTTGCAGGAGCTGCCTGCGTGGCAGCACACGCCATCCTCGTCCACGGCCGGAGCGCAAAGTCCTTCGACGCGCTGGATGTCCGCGGGGGGGGGGCTCAGCCGGCTCCTCGGAGGGTTTCAGGGGGCCGCCGGGACGCGCCCCGGGGGACTCGTCCTCGTCGTCGATGCCTTCATGCAGCTTCACCCACGGGTGAACCGCGAGCGGTCCGTTCGGTCCCTCGCTCACCTCCTGGGCCGCATCGCCCACAGACGCGTCCGCCATCGGACCCGCACCCAAGGAGGGAGGCTCGCACGATGCGCTCAAAATGAGAAATATGAGGCAGGCCGCATTTACTGTTACGAACACTTTCCACGCCCCTCTGAGTGCTGCCGCCCGCGAACTGCGCCTGCTTCGATGCACAGCTAAGCACACGTCGTGCCACGCTCCGCTCTAGTGCGATCGTGACACTGAGTCTCATCCGTCGCCGAGCGTGACCCACATCGCACGTCTCGTTGTTCTCTAAATGAGACGGCCGCAAACTCTGGACACTCCGCCAGGTGGCCGTTACGACCCACACCTCATGCGCGCTGCAACTCATGTTCTCCGGAGCAACGACCATCCTGGCGGCGAGCGCCCCCAAGCTGCGGGGCTCCCGCGAGAGCATGTTGCCCTCGGCGGCCGCCCAAGGTCCTGCGGTGCGGGTCTCCGGGTGCTCGCGCTCGGGCAGATCGCGCTGCTCTTCTTGGGATGTGTGGACGTCAACGTCCCTCTCGGGCCGGTCTGGGACGGTTCCGTCTTAGCGGGTCCCGTCCAGCCCCCGGACTGGGCACGTGTCGCGCGAGTGGGCGGTCTCAACGTGCACACCGGCCAGGGCGACCTCGAGCTGAGCTACCACCTGAACCAGCTAGTAGCGCAGCACGTCACGGTGGTGGAGGTGGACTCGCGCCTCAGCAGCTATCTCTCCGATAACGACTTCCAGGCCGAGCTCCAGCTCATGGGCCGGGTGGCGGACCTCGCCCGGGAGCGGAACCTCAAGGTGGTGTGGTACGGCACCAGCCTCGAGGTGGTCAGCGAGGGGGGCGCCACCGGGCCGTCGATGGCCAAGGACCACCCCGAGTGGCTGCAGCTCAGCTGGGACGGTAAGGTCAACGCCTTCGTGGGCGACCGGGTGTTCTGGGTGGACCCGGGCGACGAGAGCGCGTGGTTGAGCCCCCGTTCGGGATATCGCGAGTACTTCTTCGGGCGCCTCGAGCGGCTCGCCACCTCGGGCATCGATGGGTTCTGGCTGGACGTGCCGCTCTTCAACGACATCGTGGGGCGTTGGGCGTCGTTCCACCCCGCCGACGTCGCGGCGTTCGAGGCTCACACCGGCCTACAGATGCCCAACGTGGCGGCCCCCGGTGTTCTGGACCCGGCGGACCCCGCGGCGCGCGCCTGGATCGCGTGGCGGCACGAGGAGCTGGCCGCGTTCCTCTCCGAGGCGTACCAGCGGGCCCGCGCCGCCAATCCCGAGTTCACGCTCTGGGTCGAGACGGTGACCGTGGACCACAACGCCGCAATCCTCGAGGGCCTGGACGGGGCCTTCCTGCCTTCGCTCGACGGTCTGCATCACGTCTGGGAGGTGGACGTCCTGTCGGACGCCTCGGCGATGAGGCGCGGGCAGCCGGAGGACTTCGCGAGCCTCGCCACCATGTATCGCTTCGGCGCCGGGGTCGACGAGGGCCGCCCCGGGTGGGCCTTCGTCTATGGCGATACGCCCGACGACGCCGAGGTGGTCATGGGGCTCTGCGTGTCAGCCGGCCTCAACCCCTACGAGCTCCGCGTGCCGGAGATGACCACCACTGTGGGCGAGGCCTACAGGGCGCGCGTGTTCGGCTGGATCGCGTCCAACGAAGACCGCCTCTTCCGGTCCACCTCGGCGGCGCGTGTGGTCCTCCTGCACTCGTCGGTCTCGAGGGACGTCGTGGACGGGTGCGTGCTCGACGGGACCTGCGGCGTATCGCTGTACGCCACCACGAACAACCCCGACCCAGGCAGCCCCTGGTGGACCGAACACGACGGGGATGGGCTTCGGGCGTCGCAGTACATGGCGGAGTATCGCGGCGCGGCGAAGGCGCTGCTCGAGGCGCATGTCCCGTTCGACGTCCGGCCTGCGCGGAGCTGGAAGCCGGCGCCCCACGTCGAGGTGGTGGTCGCGCCGTCGCTGGAGGCCGTCTCCGACGCCGAGGTCGAGGCGCTCAGGGCGTTCGCCAAGGGCGGCGGGCACGTGGTGTTCACCGGGGCGGCGCCGGGTGTAGCTACGGAGAGCGGCGCGCTCCGTCCCGCCGGAGCCTTTGCCGAGCTGTTCGGGGCACCCCAGTGCGTGCCAGTCCCGGTGGGCGACGGGAGCCTCCGCTATTGCGCTGGCGACGTAGGCCGCGCGTTCCTGGTCACCGGGGATGGTGCGGCTCGCGGGAAGCTGGCCGACGCCGCGGCGCTCGCAACGCCCGTTTTCACGACCACGGCCCCGCCGGGCGTGATCGCTTCCGCTCGCCGGCTCGGCGATGAGCTCATCCTCCAGTTCGTCAGCTTCGAGGGCGCTGACGGCAGCTTCGAGCCTGTCGCCTCCACCTTCGAGGTCCGTGTGCCCGGCCAGTACGCCTCGGCCTTGCAGAGCTCCGCGCGCGACGGCGAGCGGCCGCTGGCGGTTCGTACGGAGGGAACGGACACGGTCTTCGAGCTGACGGTCTCGATTCACGAGCTGGTGGTGTTGAAGTGATCCGTCGGAGCTCGGCGTCGCATCTGCACCCGCACGTGGAGCGCGCCGGGTGGGTGCGGGGCTCTCTATGGCTAGGCCTCCTCGCGGGCCAACTGGCGTGCTCCAGCGCGTCCGAGCCCAGGCCAGCGCTCACAGCTGGCGACGCGGTGGCGCCACCTGATGTTCACGCCCCGGGGAGCGACGTGCCCGCGCCCCCTCCGGATGCCGGCCCGGACCCGGTGCTCCCCGACACCTGGCAGGCCGTAGAGGTCGGTGCCCCCGGTCTCCCGTCGGACGCCTGGCAGGGCACCTGCCGGGCCCCCGCGACGCCGCCGCGGGAGAGCCCCGTTCGTGTGCGCATGGCGTTTCCGAACCTGGCGTTGCGCCAGGCCGTGGCGCTCCTCCAGGCGCCCGGGGACTCGGCGACGTGGTACGCCGTGGAGCAAGGTGTGGAGGAGGACGCGGCGTGCCGCGTCGTGGCGTTCCACAACTCTCCCGAGGTCTCGACCACCCGCGACGTCCTGGTCGTACCGAAGGGCCTCGTCTACCCCGGTATCTACGGAGAGGGGGGCCTCCTCGGGTTCGCCTTCGCCCCGGACTGGCCGACCTCGGGGGTGGCCTACGTCTCCTACACCACGCACAGCGTCACGAGCCCCGTGGACCTTCGCAGCGTGGTCTCCCGCGTGCGTAGCCTCGACGGCGGACAGACGCTGGACTTCGACACCGTGGAGCGGCTGCTCGAGCTGGACCAGCCCGAGGCGATTCACAATGGCGGCACGCTCGTCTTCGGCCCCGACGGCATGCTCTACGTCGCCCTCGGCGACGGCGGCGCGGATCCCGACACCGCGCAGGACCTCGGCTCCTTGCTCGGCAAGATCCTGAGGTTGGACGTGTCGGCGAGCGCGGGCGCCTACTCCATCCCGCCGGATAACCCTTTCGCGGATACGGTCGACGCCCGCGGCGAGGTCTTCGCGCTGGGGCTCCGAAGCCCGTGGAAGTTCAGCTTCGACCGCAAGCTCGGCACGCTCTGGGTTGGAGACGTGGGCGCCGAAGAGTACGAAGAAGCGAATCGCGCAGCACCGGGCGCGAACTTCGGCTGGCCGGTGCTCGAGGGCTACGCGTGTTATTCCGGCGACACGTGCGACCCCACGGGCTTCACCGAGCCCGCGGGGCTCTACCGGCACGTGAACCCAGAGACGGAGGAGCCCACCGGGAATCAGGCGATTACGGGTGGCTACGTCTATCGCGGGGCCGGGATCCCGGAGCTGGTGGGGACCTACGTCTTCGTGGACTTCCTGTCCGGCGAGGTGATGGGGATCGAGGCTGAGGGCGGGTTCGGCCAGAACGCCCACTGGCTGGCGAGCACGCACCGAATGGTGGTCTCCATGGCCGAGGCGCACACCGGCGAGCTCTATCTCCTGGACTACGCGGAGGGCGCGGTCTTCGTCTTGGAGGCGGCGCCACCGTCCGAGCCCTTCCCGCAGACGCTCTCTGCCACGGGCTGCGTCGATCCGAAGGACCCCACCCGCCCCGCCGCCGGCCTCATCCCTTATGACCTGAACGTGCCGTTCTGGTCGGACGGCGCCACCAAGCGTCGCTGGTTGGCGCTGCCCCAGAACGCCAGCATCGAGCGTCTCCCCGACGGAGACCTCGAGTTCCCGGTGGGCACGGTCTTCATGAAGGAGTTCCAGCTCGTGGGTACGCGCGTCGAGACCCGCCTGTTCGCGAGACACGAGGACGGCACGTGGGCGGGCTACAGCTACCGCTGGAACGAGGCGGGCACCGACGCGGACCTGGTCGACCGCGCCGGCGCCGCGGCGGTGGTCCTGGGGCAGCGGTGGATCTACCCGGCCCGAAATCACTGCAACTCATGCCACAACGAGGCTTCGGTCTACGTCCTCGGGCCCGAGCTTCAGCAGCTCGAGCGCCAGGTCACGTACGAGTCGACGGGCGTTACCGCGAACCAGCTCGACACCTGGATCGCGCTGGGGCTCTTCGAGGAGCCCCCCCCTCTCCGTCCCCCCGGGCTGCCCGACCCGACAGACGAGTCCCTCCCCTTGGACCAGCGCGCCCGCGCCTACCTGCACGCCAACTGCGCGTACTGTCATCGGGAGGGCGGGGTCGAGGAGGTGGTCATGGACCTGCGCTACGGCGTGCCGCTCGCGAACGCTGGGGTGTGCGACAAGCCTGCCCAGCTCGAGGACTTCGGCTTCGCAGACATGCTTCTGCTCACGCCCGGCGACCCCGAGCGCAGCGCGCTGCTCCGCCGGATTCGATCAGAGGACCGCCTCCGGATGCCGCCGCTCTCGACCCGCCTCGTCGACGTCCCGGGGGCGTCCCTCATCGAGAGCTGGATCGCGTCCCTGACGGCCTGCGGTCCCTAGGGACACGGGCGGGCCGTCCCAGCGCCGGCCCGCATGGTCAACAGGCCCAGGTCCGCGTTACGGTTGGGCATGTCCCCGCTGCTCCTCTGGGCCATCCCCTTCTTCGTCGTGACCCTGGTCGCCGAGGCGCTGTGGGCGCGCCGCGCCCGAACGCTCCGACCGTACGAGCTGAAGGATACGGCCACCTCACTCAGCCTGGGCATCGTACACCTCGGGGTAGCCGCGCTGGCCGGCGGCGCGGTCCTGGTGCTCTGGGGCTGGGTCCACGATCATCGGCTGTTCGACCTGAGAGCAGACGCTTGGTGGAGCTGGGTGCTGCTCCTGTTCCTGGAGGACCTCACCTACTACGTCTGGCACCGCACGAGCCACGAGGTCCGCTTCTTCTGGGCCTCCCACGTGAACCACCACTCGAGCACGGCCTACAACCTCAGCACGGCGCTCCGGCAGTCCGTCACCGACCCGCTCACGGGCCACGTGTTCTGGTTGCCGCTCGTGCTCCTCGGCTTCCACCCGCTCATGGTCGTGACGCAGCAGGCGGTCTCGCTGCTGTACCAGTATCTCTTGCACACAGAGGCCGTCGGCCGCCTACCGGGCGTCATCGAAGCCGTCTTCAACACGCCGTCGCACCATCGGGTGCACCACGGCTCGAACGCCGCGTACCTCGACCGCAACCACGCGGGTATCTTCATCATCTGGGATCGGCTGTTCGGGACCTTCGTGCCCGAGCGCGAGCCCGTGGTCTACGGCCTCACCAAGGACCTCGGGACGTTCAACTTCCTAACGGTGGCCTTTCACGAGTGGGCGGCGATAGGGCGCGACGTGAAGCGCGCGAAGAGCGTACGAGAGGTGCTTGGTGCGGTCTTCGGCCCACCCGGGTGGCAGGCGGATGGCCGCGGGGAGACCAGCGCCGTCTTGAGGGCGCGTGTCCCCCGCTGAACTTGCACGGCCCGTTTTTAGCGCCAGTATGCGCCGCGGAGGTCCCACCGTGTCTCGTCGCTTTGCCATCGTCCTCGCGGTTTGCGCCGCGGGTCTCCTCGCTCCCGGCTGCAAGAAGGACGCGCCCAGCGGCGCTCCTCCCACCGCCACGCCCGCGGGTGTCCCTGAGGTCGCGCCCAAGTCGCTGAGGATCCCTGGCGCGGCCGAGAAGCCCGTGCTGCTGGGCCTCCCCGCCTTGGCGCTGCTGCCCAAGTCGGTGAGCGTCATCGGCGCCTCCGATGGTCTATTTCCTACGCTGGAGCGCCTGGGCTGGTCCGAGGCGGTGAAGGCGTGGCCGCTGGCCCTCACCGAGCTGGTCGAGGGCTCGACGCGGGTCCTAGGAAAGAACATCACCACGGAGGAGGGCCTCGTCGCCCTGGGCGTGGATCCCAGGGCGCCCGTGGGTGGCGCCGTGTTTCGCGACGGAGCGCTCGCGGCGGCGCTCTTTGCGCGCGTGACGGACGCCTCGAAGGTGGCCGGCGCGATCCGCGTGCTCATGATCAATGTGCGCGAGGAGCTGGCGGAGGAGAAGGTGGGTGACGCCACCGTGCTCACCCTGGGCGAGAAGCGCACCGGCGAGCACATCGCTTGGGTCCTTCGCGGCGATGTGGGCGTTATGGTGTTCGCCGACAAGGACGCGCCACGCATCGCCCGCGACATGGCCAAGCGTTCACAGGCCGAGAGCTTCGCGGCGCATCCCCGCGCCAGCGAGACGCTGAACGACCTGCAGCGCGGCGCCCAGCTGTCGGCCTGGATGGACGTGGACGAGGCGCTCGAGGGCCTCGTGTCGGTCCTCCGGAACGTCTTCGGCAGCCGCGACGCACAACTCGTACAGCTGGTCGTGCGAGAGGCGTTCGGAAAGGGCGCCGAGCTCGCCTTTGGCGCTTCCATCCACGACCAGTCCGTAGAGCTCGTGGGTCGCCTTCGGCTCGCTAGCGACGCGCCCTTCCGCGCCATCTTCAAGGGGCCCGGGATGCCCTCCGTGGTCCACGCGATCCAGCAGACCCCGGTCATCGCGGGCGGCGCCCGCCTGGACCTCGACGCCCTCTACAAGAGCATCCGCCGGGTCGCCGGGGCGAGCGGCGGGTCGATCATGGACGCCATCAAGGGCACCGTGCAGAGCACCGTGGGTGTCGACCTGGAGAGGCTCAGCGACCTCTTCACGGGAGATGTGGGGTTTGTCGTGGCGGGCTCTCCTGACTTCGCCGTCAACGACGAGGCCGAGTTCGCGCAGGGCTTCTCCGGCGCGTTCGTCCTGGGCCTGGTCGACGGTGACCGCGCGAAGGCGCTCATCGAGGCCGTCCGGAAGCTCGCGCCGGCCGAGGTCTCCAGGCGGCTCCGGGACACTCCCGGCGGATACACGGTCGACATTCCCGAATGGAAGACGCTCACTCTGGCGCTCTCGAAGACTTCGCTCGTCGTTACGCCGGATGCGGCCTTGGTCGCAGCGGTGGCCGAGAAGAAGCCCGCCACCAGCGCCGTCGCCGGCGTCCAAGAGGTGCTCCGCTCCGGCGAGGCCGTGTTGTTCGCGGCCGTCGATATCGGCTTCTTTGGAGAGTTCCTGCTGATGCGAAAGAGCAGCGCCTACACGCCCCCGGCCCCGCCGGGGCTGGACGCAGCGGCTCTGGCCGTGATCGACGCGAAGCAGAAGGAGGTCGATCGGCTCAGGGCGGAGCGCGAGAAGGCACAGAACGCGATGATGAAGCGCCTCGCAGGCTTCTTCGGTGTCTGGGCGGGTCGTTCGGTCAGCTCACCAGAGGGCTTTGACGGTGGCCTCACGGTGTTCATGAGCACGTCGACGAAGGGGGTCCTCCCGTTCCTCTTCGAGGTCATCACCAGGGAACATGAGCGCAGGGTTCAGAGCGAGGCGCTCTGGAAGCTCGAGGGCGAGCTCTCTGATCTGCGCTGGAAGCGGCCGGAGCCGCAGGTCCTCGAGCCGCCCCCGGGCACCGTCGAGGCCCCGCCCATCCCGCTGCCTCTGCCGGTCGAGCCCGCCCCCGCGGGGGCTGTAGTGGCGCCCGTGGCCCCCGCCCCGGAGACGCCGTAACCACGGCCTGACGCGGCCCGTCCGGCGCGAGGGGGGCCGCCCAGCGAGCCGCCATGGCTCCGCAACGAACCCTTGACTCATATGCGGGCGAGCGCATTGTGCGCCGCGAAACACACTCTCCCAGGAGATTGACGTGAAGAACCAAATGCGAACATGGGCATGCGTTGCGGCTCTGTCCCTGGCCTGCACCGCCGAGACCACGGTTGACGAAGACACCGACCCGGTGGACGGCGAGAACGAGTCCTTCGCGGGCAAAGAGGACGTGGCGGGCATAGCCGATGGGAGCCTCGAGTCGTGCATCGTGCGCAAGGTGGCCAGCACGTCCGACCTCCCCACCCTGGACGACGCGGCGCGCCTCAACCGCCGCGCCGCGGAGGCGATCTTCCGCGCCACGGTGGGCCCCGACGCCCAGCTCGGCACCGCCGACGACGTGTACTTCCCCACGCTCGCAGCGCTCGACGCGGTTCGGTACGTGGGCCCCAAGGCGTTCAAGCAGCTCCTGGCCTACGCGCAGAGCAGCGGGGTCACCTGCGGCCAGACCAGCGTCAAGGTCATCGCGTTCAACGACTTCCACGGCAACCTGAAGCCCCCCTCAGGGTCGTCGGGCAAGATCCAGACGGGCGCCGATCCGGCCACCACCACGGTCGACGCTGGGGGCGCTGAGTACCTCGCCACGCACATCGCCGCGCTCAAGGCGAAGAACCCGAACAACGTCGTGGTCGCTGCGGGCGACATCGTCGGCGCCACGCCGCTCCTCTCCGCTGCCTTCCACGACGAGCCGTCGATCGAGTCCATGAACCTGCTCGGGCTCGAAGTGGCCGCGGTCGGCAATCACGAGTTCGACGAGGGCCCGGCCGAGCTGCTTCGCCTCCAGAACGGCGGATGCCACCCCACGGATGGCTGCCAGGACGGCGACGGCTTCGACGGCGCGCTCTTCCGTTACCTCGCGGCCAACGTGGAAGACGACGCGAGCGGCGAGACGCTGTTCCCGCCCTACGCGGTCCGCCGGTTCGGCGGCAGCCTCGTCGGCTTCATCGGCATGACCCTCGAGGGGACGCCGCTGGTCACCACGGCCGCCGGCGTTGCGGGCCTCACGTTCTACGATGAGGCCGATACGGCCAACTCCTACGTGGCCGACCTGAAGCGCGAAGGCGTGGAGACCATCGTGGTGCTCCTTCACGAGGGCGGCGCCGCCACCGGCCTCTACAACGGCTGCGACGGTATCTCGGGCCCCATCGTCGACATCGTGAACCGGCTGGACCCCGCGATCGACCTCATCGTCACCGGCCACACCCACAAGGCCTACAACTGCGTCGTCGGCACCCGCATCGTCACCTCGGCCGCGCACGCGGGTCGGGTGGTGTCGGACATCGACCTCATCATCGACGAGGCCACGGGCGACCTCGTGAAGGCCACCGCCAACAACGTGGTCGTCACGCGCACGGTGGAGAAGGACAAGCGCCAGACCGACCTCATCGCGAAGTACGATGCGCTCGTGGCGCCGATCGCCAACCGCATCGTCGGCTCGGCGTTGGGTGACCTCCTGCGCGCTCCCAATACCGCGGGCGAACACGTCATGGGCAACCTCCTCGCAGACGCCCAGCTCGAGGCCACCCGCGGCTTCGGCGCCGTCGCGGCGTTCATGAACCCCGGCGGCGTCCGGGCTGACCTCCCGATGAGCCTGATCTCGGGTGGAGAGGCCGTAGGCGAGGCCACGTTCGGCGAGCTGTTCTCGGTGCAGCCGTTCGGCAACAACCTCATCGTCCTCACGCTCACCGCCGCTCAGGTAGAGACCCTGCTCGAGCAGCAGTGGTCGCTCGCGGGCGGCGCGGAGAAGGCCAACCTGCTCTCCGTCTCGGCCGGGTTCACCTACACCTGGGACTCCACTCGCGCCCTCGGCGACCGGATCGACCCCGCGACGATCCGTCTCGACGGCCAGCCGCTGACCGAGACCGTCCGCATCGTGGTCAACAGCTTCCTCGCCGACGGCGGCGACGGCTTCATGGTGCTCAAGTCCGGCACGGACCGCACCGCGGGCCCGGTCGACCTCGAGCCGCTCGAGCAGTACTTCGCCAACCACAGCCCTGTGGCGGCGCCGGCGTTGGGTCGCGTCACGCGACTCTGAGCCTCCGATCCGATCGACCGCCCCACGCGGCGGTCGACCTCCTCGTCCCGCCAAGCGGCTGGTGCCCCGTTGTTTCGTGAGGCCCAGGTTCGGGGGCGTTGAACCGGTGGACCTTGGCGATTAAGGTGGGGCAGCCTGCCTGACCGCCGACCGAGGTGCCCGTGAGATTCCTGCCGCTCTTAGTCCTCGTTACCGCCCCGGCGCTTGCCGCTGACACCCTGGCCGTTCAGGGACGCCTCACCAACCTCGGCGGCGGCGTCGACGGCGACTACCCCATGGCGTTCCGGCTCTACGAGAGCGCTACGGGCCTCGCGCCTCACTTCCAAGAGATCGAGGTGGCGGTCAGCGTGGTGGACGGCGTCTTCAGCACGGTGATCGGGGACGGCGTGGCGCTGGGTCTGGACCACATGGACCGCAACGACCTTTGGCTCGAGGTGATCGTCGGGGGCGAGCCGCCGCTCCCCCGGGTGCAGCTGTCGCTGACGGCACGGTCCTTCGTGGCGATGCGGAGCCACGACGTCGCCTGTACAGGTTGCATCACGCCAGAGGAGACCTCGTTCATGGCGTGCCCCGACGAGAGCATCCTCGTGAAGTCGGGCGGTGCGTGGGCCTGCGCCCCGAGGCCCTCGGGGAAGCAGTTCGCGCTCAGCGATCAGGTGTGCGCGGTAGGCCAGGTGATCCGAGGGTTCAAGGCGGACGGGACCGCCACGTGTGTCTCTGACAGCGACACCACGTACTCGGGAGCCAACTTCGCGGTGTCGGGCACGGGCTGCCCCGCGGGCCAGGTCATGACCGGCGTTGCGTCCGACGGGGCGCCCACCTGCGGCCCGGACAAGGACACGACGTACTCTGGCGCCAACTTCGCGCTGTCCGGAAACGCCTGCGCGGCGGGGAGCGTGGTCACCGGGATCGACGCCTCCGGGAAGCCGACGTGCGCCGCGGACAAAGACACGAAGTACGACGGAGGCGACTTCGCGCTCTCGAACAAGTCGTGCGCTGCAGGGTCCGTGGTGAAGGGGATCGACGCCACCGGCAACGTGGTCTGCGAGACCAACCCCGCGTACACCGGGAGCAACTTCGCGCTCTCCGGCAAGTCGTGCACGGCCGGCTCGGTGGTGAAGGGGATCGACGCCAGCGGTAACCCGCTGTGCGAGGCCAACCCCACCTACGACGGCGGAGACTTCGCGCTGGCCAACAAGAGCTGCGGCACGAACCAAGTCCAGAAGGGCGTGGACGCCAACGGCAACCCCGTGTGCGTCACGGATGCCAACACCACCTACAGCGGCAATAACTTCGCCACGTCGGGCCAGGCGTGCGGCGCCAACCAGTTCGTGAGCGGGATCTCAGCGTCGGGCGCGGTCGTCTGCGGCAACCTCAGGGACTACGTCAATAGCAACTGCCATGTGTACTTCGGCTGGTCCGACAGCTGCGACGGCTGCACTACGGCCCCGGTCAAGGCCGGGTATGCCAACTCCACGGGGTGCGGTGTCACGGGAGGCGACTCGAGCTGCGTCACGACCACCCTCAACGGGAAGTCCGTGCGTCTCATCGGCGTCAATACCGACGGCGACGTGAACGGCGACGACAAGTTCTACGTCGGCTGGCGCTGCGACTAGGGCCGGGCTCGTTCACGGGCGGCGAGCTCTATTGGGATCTAGATGACGTCCCGTACACATCGAACACCGCCAGGGTCTCGAGTGGGCCCACCTCGATAGTCGCCCCGCCGGTCAGGCCGTCGACGCGAAAGACCGCCATGTCGCGATAGAGGCCGCCCTCCAGGCGTGTGACGCGCCCCAGCCGCGACCGTAGGAAGGCGCGCTCGGGGCGATGGCGGACCACGTCGAACCACGCCAGCACCACCACCACGGACGTCGCCGGTGTCTCGAGCTCCACGTGAATGGGCGTGTCATCGCCTCGACCGCGCCGGCAGCTCTCCGCGTCGAACGCCGGAGAGGCGCCCCAGGGCGCCAACTCGTCTTTGCGGAGGGCGCTCCACTGGTAGGGGAGGGGCAGAGGACAGGGACGCCCGCCCACTGTGGCCCGGCGGAGGGTGACGTCACGGGCGAAGGTGCCTACGGTCCAACGGCGGCCGGTGCCCTCCAGGGTCTGCCGGTCTCCGAGCGCAAGCGGCTCTGGGAAGCCCTGGGGGGCGGCGAAGAGCTCGCTCGAGGGGCCGGGCGCTTCCCCCGGTGCCGGCGCGATGACCGCGAGGTATCGAGCGGCCGTGAGTCCGCTCACGGCCACACCGTGGACCCTGCCGACGCCCGCGAGGCCGGGGCGCAGCGCGTTGAACACCGCGCGCTGTTCCTCGAGGCTTGGCGTGGCCGCTTCACGGAGCGGCTCGTCGGTGGGCGTGACCCAGAGCGCCCACGAGGCAGCGAGCGCCACCGGGGCCGCCGCCCACCGGACGCCGGGCACCGCCCAGCGCGCGCGCTCTGGCAGGGCCTCGGGGGGGGGCGGCGCGGTGTCCCGAGCGCACCAATGACGGAGCCCCAGGGCGGCGAGCCCGTAGATGCCGAGGACGCACGGCGCAAAGTAGCGGGGGGCCGGATCGAGCCCAGAGAGCCACGCTGCAACGACGAACGAGGCCGCCGTGTGAGCTAGAAAGAGCCAGCGCGGCCAACCGCTTGCGAGTAGTCCGCCCACCGCGAGGATCAACACCGGCGCACCGAACGGCCAGCTGCCCAGGAGCTCGAAGACCCGTTCGCCGGCGGCGTCGAGCGCGAGCCCGCCGGTGCGGCCCCCGAGCGTGTTCGACAGCGCCGCCCATGATTGACCCCACAGCGCAGCGCCCACGGAGGCCGTGAGGCCAACCACCACAGCCCCGGCTACGAGCTGCGCACCGCGGGGGGCGGGCACGCGCCAGTGGACCACGGCGCACGCGGGCAGCAGCAGGAAGCCCACCACGTGCACCTGGCAGGCGAGCGCCGCCATGGCCCACGCGAGGCCCATGGGCCCGACCCGGCTGCGTCCTGGGGGCGGGTTGAGCGCCGAGAGGAGGCCCGCCAGCCACGCGAGGCCCGCCGCAGGGACGAGGCCGTTGTGCCACACAGGCGCGAGCACCTCGAACGCCCACGTGCTGGTGCCCGCGAGGGCGGCGAGCAGGAGTCCACCCGGTCCGACGCTCCGCGCCAGCAGAAGGAGGGCGGCGAGCAGGGCGGTGGCGTGTACGAAGTGGACCGTCACCGGATCCGGCGAGAGCGCGAGCGCCGGCGCCATGAGGTAGTACCAGGTGGGCGGCAGGGACAGCGGTAAGTAGTCGATCGCAGGGCCGTTGGCGGGGAAGACCCCGTGCCGCACGATGGCGAGCGTCCTCAGGAGATCGCGCTCGGTGTCGGCGTTCGCGTCCAGCTCACGGAGGAACGCAACTCCCCACACGAGGGCCAGGGTCACCGCCAGGGCGAGGCCCGGCGCCCATCGGTTCCACGCGGCGCGCGACACCAGGACACCGTAGCACGCGCCGCTCACCTCTCGGCCAAACGACTCGGGTTGCGGATGACCTGCCGCCGGTGCGCCGGCGGTGCGCTGGTCGAGCGGTGCGCTGGCTTTGCGGGGCGCCTGGTTAGAACAGGTCTACGAACGCTGGCGGCGGGCACGGCCCAAGCGACACCTGCAGGCGGCCCGCTCCGTCGAGCGCGATCGTAACGAAGCGGAGCCACTCGTAGGCCGGCGTGGCGAGGCTGCGGGTCTCGACCGTCCGGCCGTCGAGTGCAGCTGTGACTCGGCAGCGGCGTCCGTCGGCGATCGCCAGCGTCATTGTCCCCGCGCGTGTCGCTTGTGTGCTCACCGTGTGGAGCGCGCTGCCCGCACGTCCTCGGGCGCCGCTGGCCCGGCGCCAACGGGTGGCCAGCTGCTCTGCGGCGGGGCCCCCGAGCTCCAGCGGCCCACGCCACGGGACGTATGGCACCACCGCGATCTCCCGCCCGTGGCCGTGAACGACGTAGCGCTTCCCCGTGGGTTGTCCGTAGAGCGGAAGCGCGAGGTCGGACGGCACAACCAAGAGGTGCTCGGGGCGCGCCGCGGCGCTCGCGTTGGCGTAGAGCGAGTGCCAGTGCCGAAAGCCCATGGGCTCGCCGAAGTACAGGCCGTGGACCTGATGCTCCATGTCGGACTCGCTCACGGGGAGCGCTTCGGCCACCACGGCCGCCACGGCGCGTTGCTCCGACGCGTTGAGCCAGCCGCGTGTGGCGCTGCGTGGCACCTCGGTGAGCGCTGCTTCCACCGCCAGCGACGCCCCCAGTGCGCCCAGGGCCCAGGCGCTTGGCCTCGCCGGGAGCCGCTCGAGCGCTGAGTGGGCACCCAGCGCGATGAGGACGAAGAAGGCCCACAGGTTGGCGTGCAGGTAGCGATGTGCGATCTGATTCCCGAGCAGTGCCCACTCGACCACGAGACCCAGCGCCACGTTGCAGAGCAGCAGCCGACCAAAGGGCGTCCGCGTCGCGGCGACGACCCCTACACCTGCCAGCACCACCAACGGCCACGTGAGCGCAGGCCCGAGCACGTCACCCCAGAGCGGGTGGACGTTGTCGACCACGAAAGACACGACGCTCAGCGGCTCGGCCGGCTGCCAGCCGTGTGTCGCCCCGCGCGCGTCCGAGAGCGCGCCACGCGAGAGGGTGTGGATCAGCGTCAGCAGGAAGGGGCTCAGCGCCGCCAGGAACGCCAGCACGCCGCGGAGCAACACCCACGGCTGGTGTCGCAGCCGAAAGGCCAGGACGAGGAGGAGAGCGGGGTAGACCACGGCCGTCGCGTGCAGCTGGAGCGCTACGGCGGCCGCCACCGCCGCGAGCACCGCGCGGCTCGGGCGCTCTTGGGCGTCGTGCGCCCAGCGCAGGAACAAGACCACGGGCAGGGCCAAGAGGGTGGAGTGCCAGAGCTGCGAGAACGCCTCGTAGGTGAACGTGGACGTACACGCCGCCATTAGCGCGAGCGCCGCGGCGCGCCGTGACACCAGGCGTCGGAAGAGGCCGTGGAGGAGGAGGAGCGCCGCGGAGCCGAGGAGGACGAAGCCCCCACGCACCACGAAGGGGTCGGACGACACGGCGACCAGCGGCGCCATCAGCAGGTAGAGCAGTGGGCCGAGCTCGAAGGGGGTAGGGGAGATCGCCGGGGTGCTGTCGGGCCACAGGCCATGCTGGACCAGCAGGGTAGCGAAGCGAAGGTCGCGCTCGTGGTCTCCATGGAAGCGGAACGCCGGCTCGAACACAGTCAGTGTGAACAGCGACCAGATCCCCACGATGAGGACTGCCTCGAAGCTCACCGAGGGTTGCTGCCACGCGGCGGGCCAGAGGGGCCGTCCTCGTCGTGGGGCCCATTCGAGCCCCATGGTCAGCGGGCCACGAAGTAGCTGACGCGGGACTCCCCCAGCGCGGCAGTCCCGGGGGTGATGCCGAACTCCGCCACGTAGATCGTCCCGTCCGGCGCCACGGCCACGTCGATCGGGTTCTGGAGCGGCTGCACCAGCGCCAGCGTCTCACCCGTGCTGGGTCGCCACCGGACCACGCTGTCTCCGGAGGAGTAGTTCACGTACAGGAGGTCGCCCCGCTCGATCCCGGTGCCCGGGAAACCGGGCGCGTCGTACTCCGCCACGCCGTTCGTGGCGAGGTTGAGCCCCGTCTCGAGCACGGGCGCCACGTAACCTGGGCCATCCAGGACACACTCCCCGCGCGCAGGGTTCGGGTGTCCGTAGAAACCGCCTGCCTCGATAAGATTCAGCTCGTCGCGGCGTGAGCCCGGATCCGTCGGGACCTGACCCGTACAGCCCTCCTCCGGGCCGGGCGTGGTTCCCCAGTTCTTGTTGCCCCCGTTGTCCGTGGCGTAGAGCCGAGGCTCTCCCACGCGGGTCCAGACCAGGTCGTAGGGGTTGCGGAGGCCCGTGGCGAAGACGCGTAGCGGGGTCTCGGCCGAGAGCCCCTCGGGACCCATCAGGAAGTCGTCCGCGCCCAAGGGATACGTCCCCCCCCCGGCGGTGGGACGGACATCCAGCGGTTCGTCCCCGAGCAGGTCGACGTCGACCACCAGAATCGCGCCGCTCAGCAGCGTCTCCGGCCGCTCTCCCAGCTTGCTCGAGGGGGCGCCGTAGTTCGTATTGCCGCCCACCGTGATGTAGAGGCGGCTTGACCCTGGTTCGAACGCGATCCCGTTGTTCTGGTGAAGCTCGGCCGAGCGCGGGAGCCCGATGATCACGTCTTCGCGGATGGCGAAGTCCGGGCCCGAGAGCCGGCTGATCACGCCGCCCGCGGGATCGAGCGCGGGGTTCGGCCCCCCCGTGCCGTTCGGCTCCGAGTGTGATGCCCAGAGGACCGGGGCGTCCGCGGTCCCCCCGACGAGGATCCCGAGCACGGACCGGCCCACCAGGGCTTCGATCCTGAGCGAGTCGGTGACCTCCCTTTGGGCGTCGAGAGTGAGCGCCTTGATGAGCCCGCTGTGCTGCGCCACGTACAGCCGCGCGTCGGGCCCGAAGGAGAGCGAAGTCGGCGCGGAGATCCCCCCGGGGATACCGAGGGAGCCGCTGGTGAGCGTGGCGGGGGGCAGCGGCTCGTCGCGGACCGTGAACCGGAACACGAAGGGCGTGAGGCCGCAGCCCTCGGCGTCGGTGATCCCCGAGCCCAGCGACAGCGTATGCGGGGTGGAGACGGCGAGGCGCTCACGGGGCGTGATGGTGGCGCTGTTCGGGAAGTTGGCCGAGTTGCCGTGCACCGGGAGCTGGAGGCCGTTCGCGTCTCGCAGCACCACGCTCGCTTCGGTGATGGTGGACCGGACGATGTCGCGGCTGAACGTGAACCGGATCGACGGTACCGGGTGGGTCTGGTCGACGGGGGTGGTGAGGCCCTCGGAGTCCAGCGTGAGGACCTCGGTGACCGTGAGGCCGCAGCCGGCATCCTTCGTCCCCTCCGGAGTAGCGCAGGACAGGACGGCGAGGGCGGCGATCAGTCGCATCGCGGGGCCTCGATCACGCCGCGCCACGTGTCTCCGCGGACGCCGGACTTGCCGAACGAGCCCCCGTAGAGGACGAGCTCCCCGTTGGCGCGAAGCGACAGCGTGGCGTGGCGTCTCGTTGGCGGCGCCGCGCCGGTCAGCGGGAGCTCGTCGATGACGAGCGGCGAGCCCAACGTCACGCGCCAGGTGCTGCTGACGTCCACGAAGTCGTCGTTGTCACCGCCGGCCATCCACAGCACCGGTCCCGCGCCGCGCGTGTAGGCGAAGTGCGCCCAGGCGCTCAGCGCGGGCCCCTCGACGGGCTCCCAACGCTCCGCGGCCAGCTCGTAGCGCCAGTAATCGGCCGTGAGGTCTTCGTCGTCGTGGCCGCCGATGACGTAGAGGAAGCCCTCGTGGTGCCCCATGGCGCAGTTCGTCCTTGGGGACGGTCGGTCCGGCCCCGTCGGTAGCTCACGCCAGGTGTCCCCGTCGAGGTCGAGCTCCCAGAGGTCGTCCAGCGGGACGAAGCCCTCGGCGAAGCCCGCGTAGAACCACGCCCGCCGGCCCTCTAGAGCGGCCGCGACGTCGAATCGTGCGCTGGGACCCTTGGGCAGCTCCGCCCACACGCCGGTGTCGAGGGCCAGCGCCCACACATCGTCGCGGGCGACGCCGTCGTCTCCGGTCATCACGATCCACCGGTCGCGCTCCGGGTCCATGACGGCTCCCGCGGTGAAGCGGCCGGTGGGCCGGGTGGGGCTCTGGGACGCGTCGGTCCACTCACTCCACGCCTCCCCCAGCGTCCACACGTCAGAGCGTCGCCCCCCGGAGCCCGTGCCGCCGAAGGTGACCACGCGGTCTCGCTTGGCGTCGTAGCCGGCCACGTGACCCCAACGGTCGGGTGGCGCCGGTGGGGAGACCTCCTCGAAGCGAAGGGACGGGGTTCGGGCAGCGCAGCCGAGCTCGGTCGACGCATCCGCGGGCGCCGCGGCATCGGAGCCAGCCCCCAGGTCTGCGGTCTCAGTCGCCGTGGAAGCGCATGCGCCCGCGAGCAGGGTTACCCAGTAGAGGCGCGTGCGACGCATCCCGGCACTCGGCCATAGCCGGGGCGTCAGAGTCAACTGTTGCCTTGCTTGTGGACGAACCGGCGGCTCTCGGCGTACACCGCCGCGGTGGCTGCAGCACCCGCACTCCCGTCCGCGCATTCACCGGTCGACCTCGACGGCCCTGCGTATCCCACCATCCTGAAGCTGGCGATCCCCACGGTGATCGCGATGATGTCGCAGGCCATCGTCAACGCGGTGGACGCGGTCTTCTTCGCCCACTTGCCCACCCACGAAGAGGCCAACGCCGCCCAGGCGGCCCTGATGCCGTCGCTCATCCTCCTGTGGATGTTCGGCGGCTCGCTCTCGGCCATCGGAGTAGGGACGCAGGCGCTCGTGGCGCGGCGCTTCGTGGAGCGGCGACCCGAGGCAGCGGGTTCGGTGCTCACGAACGGCAGCGCCTTCATCATCGCCGGCGGCGCGCTCCTCACGGTGGTCTCGCTCTACCTCCTCCCCTGGATGGCCCAGAAGCAGCACCCGAACGCCGACGTACAGACCGTGATCGTGGACTACGGGACCTACCGCATGTGGGGCATCGTCTCCATGGCGCTCACCATGGGGCTCAAGGGCTTCTTCGACGGCCTCGGCCGGACGTGGATCCACTTCGTGTCCTCCGTGGTCATGAACATCTTCAACATTCTGTTTTGTTACATCTTCATCTTCGGGAAGTTCGGCGCGCCGGTCATGGGCGCAGCGGGAGCCGGCCTCGCGGCCCTCTTGGCCACCTGGATCGGCCTCTTCACGATGGTCATCTACCTGTGGCTGGACCGGACCACTTTCCGACCGTTCCGGATCTCCAACCTCTCGATGCCGCTGATCTGGGACATACTGAAGCTGTCCGTGCCCGCCGCCGTAGCCACGGTGATCATGATGTTCGGCTTCCAGGTCTTCGTCCGGATTGTCGCCATGCTCGACGAGGCCGCCGGCGTGGACGCGGCCGTCGACCTCGGGGCCGGTGTGAAGACCAGTATCAACGGCGCCGCCACCAGCAACATCATCAGCATGTTGAAGCTCACCTTCACCGCGTGCCTCGCGTTTGGCACCGCCACCGCCACGCTCGTGGCGCAGTCCATCGGCGCGGGACGACCGGACCGCGCGGTCTTCTTCGGTTGGGCGTCGCTCCGACTGGGACTCATGGTCTTCGGTGTGGTCGGCGCCCTCGAGGGCACCTTCGCCCAAGAGCTCACCAACCTGTGGACCACCGACCCCGAGGTTCGTGAAGCCATGCTCACGCCGATGCGGCTCATGGGCTGGACCACGCCCGCCATCGCGGTCTGCATGATCATGACCGAGGCGTTGTTCGGCGCCGGCACCCCCAAGTTCGTGGCCGTGGCGCAGTTCCTGATGGTCTTTGGGGTGCTGCTGCCCTGCGCGTACCTCTTCGCGATCACGCTGGGCTGGGGCCTCAACGGCATCTGGATCGCGGCCACCACCTACATGGTGGTCGGGTCCGTGGTCATGAGCGCCAAGTTCGTGAAGGGCAGCTGGCAGTCGGTGCGCATCTAGCCGAGGGGGCGCGCGCACCCGGGTGGGGGACGCGCCCCCACCACGGGCCGGCGCTCAGGGAGGGCCGTTGGCCGGCACGCAGATCTTCTGCGGGCTGCACGTCAGGGCAGGCGCGTTCGGAAACGTGGGGCAGTCGGCCGCTGTGTTGCACGTGGGCACACAGATCATCCCCATCGGTGAGTTGGCGCAGCTGCAGCCCAGCGATCCGGCCGGGCAGGCGCCCGTGCAGTCAGCGCTGCTGGTGCAAGACTGAGGGCCCTGACCGCCATCCGCGCCGTCCGTGCCATCCGGGGGACCGTCAGCGCCGTCCGCGGGACCATCCGTTCCGTCGGTTCCAACCGGACCTCCCGTCGAGGGGGTGCCGGAGTAGCATCCGAGCACATAAGGGAAGCCCGCGGTCGCGTGGTAGCGGTACTTGCCGTCCGGGCCGATGCGTCCGTTGCATTTGTCGAGCACCGTGGTGTCCGAGCTGGTCTCGTACGAGTAGGCGCTCCACGCGTCCTTCGTGGGATCGCCCACCTGCTTGTAGCCGCTCTTGAACTCCACCACCTGAGAGCAGGTCGCGTCATTGCAGCCGTAGCGCCCGTAGATCGGAAAGCCATCGAGGGCGAAGCCGAGGATCGGGCTCTGCTGGAGCTTGGACGGCTCCGGGTTGTTCCAGGGCTCCGAGACCAAGCTGTTGTCGTCCAGGCACTGCTGGAGGAGCGCGTGGTAGTGGTACGCGAACGCCGTGTGACCGAGGCACGGGTCCATGATGTCGTTGTAGATCGGGTCCCCGTAGGCCTCTTCCGCGGGGATGGCGCCCTCGTTGGGCCCGAAGATCGCCTGCCCGTTCACGGCGAACCCGATCGTGCCCAGCAAGGGGATGGCCGTCGTTTGACTGGCGAGCGCCGGGTAACGCGGCACCTCCCAGTGGTTGTCCGCCGTGGTCAGCGCGTTGGGCGTGATCGGGATGAACGTGTAGTGCGGGATCCCGTTGGACTCCACGATGAGCGTGGTGTCCGTGCACGAGACGGACAACGTGGGCTTCGCGTAGCCTGCGCCCGCGCCCGGCGCCTTGCTGACGTCGAGGAAGACCCCCTCGTAGCAGCTGGCCGCGGTGCCGTCCGCGGTGCCGTCCGCGGTGCCGTCGGCCGTGCCGTCGGCCGTGCCGTCAGTGGCATCCGCCCCGTCGGCGCCATCGGTTCCAATGGTGCCGTCCGTCGTGTCTGCTCCGCCGTCGGTGCCATCGGTCGCGTCCGTTCCGGTGTTTGTGCCGTCGGTGGCGTCCGTCCCGCCATCTGTCCCGTCGGTCGCGTCGGTCGCGTCGGCGGCGGCTGTCCCGTTGGTCCCGTCGGTCGCGTCGGTCGCGTCGGCGGCGTCTGTCCCGTCGGTCGCGTCGGCGCCGTCTGTTCCGTTGGTCCCGTCGGTCGCGTCGGTCCCGTCGGTCGCGTCGGCGCCGTCTGTCCCGTTGGTTCCGTCGGTCGCGTCGGTCGCGTCGGTCGCGTCGTCGGCGCCGTCTGCTGCATCGGCGCCGTCGGTCACATCGCCGGAGCCGTCGGTGCCATCGGTGGCGTCGGTGGAGCCGTCGGTTGCGTCACCGTTGGAACCGTCGTTCCCGTCGCCTGCGGCGGTGCCGTCACTCCCATCCGTGGTGTCTGTGGCCGCATCGGATCCAGCGTCCTGTCCGGAGACGGTGTCCGGACCTGGAGTCGCGGTCTCCGCCTCTGAGCTGCTCTCACAGCCCAGCGCTGCAGCGAAGATCAACGGTGTGAGGAATCTATCTCGTCGCATGCGCAATACCTCTGCGTGTGGTTCGTGCCGGGGGATGCGATCCCCAGACCCGGGAGGGGCTGGGGGCCGGGCCACAATTCATGTTGGAGCCGGGGCAGCAGAGCTCCCCGGCCCGGTTTACCTCCGCGCTCTCGCGCTCGGGTGGAATTTGGCCCCAGAGTGCTGCCGGAAAGCAAGCGCAGGGTCACGATCATCCCGAGACGGCCTCGAGGGTGGTCGCGAGGAATAGGTTC
This sequence comes from Pseudomonadota bacterium, assembly GCA_005776725.1. Lineage (GTDB taxonomy): Bacteria > Myxococcota_A > UBA9042 > SXOO01. The sequence continues at coordinate 56,445 of SXOO01000119.1, forward strand.
GAGAGCACCTTCCTCGGCCGGATGTCGGGGCCGGGCCCCGGCAAGGCCATGAAGTCGACCCCGTCGAAGAGCGTGTCGACCCGGCGGATGAGGCGAACGGTCAGCGCCCCCGCGTCTGGCAGCGCGGGGAGGTCGCGGAACGCGCCGTTCGCGAGCCCGGTCTGCCACTCGAACGGGACGGGCGCCCCCTTCAGCGGCACGAAGCGGCCGCTCACGCGCAGGCTCTGCCCCGCCCAGCCTGCCCGACTCAGATCGTGAGGGCCGCGCCCGGGACCCCGGGCTACGAGCCAGTGCACCTTGCAGTAGCGATTGCCCGCCAGGTCTCGGCTGCCGAAAGACAACGACGACTCAGCGCCGTATGCGTCCACCACGGGGGCCTCGAGCTGAGCCGGATCCGGGGCAATCGAGTGGCCGGCGCGGGCCACGGGGATCACGGCATCCCAAAGCGCGGTCGGCGGCTTCGGCGGGGCGCAAGGCACGAGGCTCATGGAGATGGTCACCACAGCGAGAGCGTCGACCTCCACTCGGCCGTCCGCGCGCTCGATGACGAAGCCTTGCTCGCGGGCGGCGGCTCCCCCAAGCGCCCATCGGAGCTCGTAGCTCACCCGGTGCGGCGCCGAGCCCGGCCCGGCGGGGGCTGGTCCGCCAGACCACCGCTTGAGGGCATAGCCGGCCCCAACCAGCACCAACAGCACCACGAACCAGCGCGTCATCAGGGAGCTCCGAAACGGGGGTCGGCGAGAAACTCGGGATCGGTGAGCGACTCGAGGAACGCGATGAGGTCGCTGCGTTCCTCGTCCGTCAAGATGAAGCCGCGGATGAAGCGGTCTCTCCGGGGGTTCGCCTCGCCCCCGCGCCCGCCGGCCTCGTAGTGCCTGATCACGGCGTCGAGGGTCGCAAGGCTCCCATCGTGCATGTAGGGAGCGGTGACGTCGATGTTCCGGAGCGTCGGCGCCTTGAAGCGCCCCATGTCCTCGGGCCTCCCGGAGTGTTCGATGAGGCCCTGGTCGCGCTTCGGGTAGGCACCGGCGCCCAGGTCGTAGAGCCCGTTGTTGTGGAACTTGCGCTCGGGCTCAGCTCCTTCGTGACCAAACGCGTCGGTGAAGTTGAACCCGCCGTGGCAATGGAAGCACTCCGTGCGCTCCGAGAAGAACAGCTCGAGGCCGCGCTGCGCCTCGGGAGACAGGGCGCTGACCTCCCCGCCCACGTAGCGGTCGTATGGCGACCGCCCGGAGATCAGCGTGCGCTCGAACGCGGCCAGCGCCTTGAGGACCCGATCCAGCGTCAGGCCCCCGGCGCCGAACGCCTCCTGCGCGAGCCCCTGCAGGGTCTTGTCGCCCGCCAGCCGCGCCTCGAGCTGCGCGGCGCTCTCGAGTCCCAGCTCGGTCGGCGCGTCGCCGAACATGGGCGCGAGCGCCTGCGCCTCGAGTCCGTCGACCAGCGGGTTCGCCCACGTGAGGTGGCTCGCATAGCCGATGTTGGTGAGCGACATCGAGCTGCGCCGATGGATCTCTCCGGTCGAGCCCACCGCGTTTGCCAGGCCGTCCGTGAAGGCTCTGGACTGCACGTGGCAGCTGGCGCACGACTGCGTACCGTTGCCCGACAGGCGAACGTCGTAGAAGAGCCTCCGGCCCAGCTCGACCTTCGCCGAGCTCATGGGGTTGTCGGCCGGCACCCGAGGCCGCGGGAAACCCGGTGGGAGGCGAAAGGACCAGCCGGTCTCCGGGCGCTCCGCCTTCCCTATGAGCACCAGCGCAGCCGCGAGGGCCATGACCCCGAGCGCCGCCTTCACGGCGTGCGCCGTATCACGGTGAAGGCAGAGGCTCCCATTGCCGGGTTTGTAGTGTTCGCTGCCAAGGAGTCGCTCTGCCGGGCCGCTTCCTTCCCGGCGGCTCCGATCGCGCGGTAGCCGGCGTGGCACGAAGGGTCCGCTGGCTCCCCCATGCAGTCGGTCTTGTCGCCGCCCTTGTCGCTCCCGAAGAACGCCCCGAGATCCAGGGCCACCTGCTGGGTGGCGGGGTCAAGCTCGAGGTGCACCGTCCCACGGTTCGGGTGTGCGCACGACGTGATCGCATGGAGCGCGCCTTCGCACCCTGTGCTGCCCAGGTGGATCCTCCCCTCCACCCCGTCGCGTTGTGCCTCGATGCGCACGAACTTGTAGCCGCCGCGCCAGCCCCAGTGCATCGCCCCCGCTGTGAGCGGCGCTCGCGCGAGCGCGGGGTTCTGGTGGTTGAGCGCGAACGGGATGCCCACCGTGAAGGTGACCGCGCGCACCGAGGAGACCGGCGCCTCGAAGACCAGCTCGGTGTGTTCGGCGCTATCACCCTCGCACCCCTCGGTGGCGTCCTCGAAGTCGAGCAGCGCCACCTCTACGGACTGAAACCGCGAGTCAGGGACGAACGCTGCGGGTGTCTCCCCATCCGGTCCGATGACCCGAAGCTCGGAGACAAAGAGGCGCGCGTCTCGTAGGCGAAACGGGGGAGCCGCCAGGCTTTTGCAGTTGGCAGCCGCGCCGTCCAGCGTGGCGATGAAGCGGAGCCGATGGGTCGACAAGGACGCCGCGGACGTGTCCTGTCGGCAGGCGGGGAGCGCTGTCAGGGCGAGGGACAGGAGCAGGCTCCGCATCGGCGCATGTTGCCCCGACGCGGGGGACGCTGTCACGCAAGCCGTCCGTCCGCGCCATCGCGCGCGACCACGCAGTCGGCGCATGAAGCGCTTACGGCTGACCGGCGAGTCCCGTTCCTCCGGAGTGGAGGTAGCGATGCTCGCAATTTTCAGACACTGGCTCGGCCGCACACCCGACGCGCTCCAACACGCGGGCGCGTCCGTCGAGATCGTGCCGTCACCCTCGGCACCTTCGGCACCGTCGGCACCTCTTGATTACGTCAGGTTCGCCGAGTACGACCGCGAGGAGCGGGAGGCGCGGCTCTCAGAGCTCGCGCCAACAGGCTCAGACGCGCGTGAGCTGGCGCGCGTGGGCGCTCAGCGCGTGGCGAACCGTCTCCCACCGCTCCCGGCCATGGCCCAGCAGGCCTTCGCCGTGCTCCAGAACCCGCACTCGCGCGCGACGGACGTTGCGGTCGTGGTGAACAGCCATCCGGCCGTTGCGGCCTCGGTGTTGAAGGTCGCAACGTCCGGCGGGTATTCGGGCCGCAAGCCCGTGTTCACGGTGAGCGACGCCGTGGCTCGCCTGGGCTACGGAGAGGTGGGACGGATCGCCGCTGGCGTCGCGGCAACGCCGCTATTCCTCCGGCGCCTCCGAAGCGATCTTCCTGCCTACGAGGAGCGCTTCGACACGCTCTGGACCCACGCGCTGGCCACCGCCTTCACCGCCGCCTCGGTGGCGATCGAGCACGGGTTCTGCGACGCGAACGAGGCCTTCATGGCCGCGCTGTTCCACGACATCGGCAAGACCGTCGCGCTCGAGGGCGTCGTCAGCGAGCTCAACCTTCGAACCGAGCGCGGCAACCCCGAGCCGGGCCCGGTAGAGGCCCACGCGCTGGCGGCCGTGCTCGAGGACCTGCACACGCAGATCGGCCACACCGCCTTGCTGGGGTGGAAGTTGCCCGAGTCCGTCTGTGAGGTGTTGCGGAACCTCCACGCGTTGTCGGTCCCGGCAGGGGAATACGCCGCGGTCACCAGCGTGGTCCGGTTGGTCTCGGGGCTCAACGTCATACGGACCGACCCGGGACACCCCGTACAAGCCCACACTGAGGTACGCGTCAGCGCCTCGGCGCTCCGGCTGGACGACCGGGCGATCACCCACATCGTCGCGACGCTCCGCGCCTCGGCAGCAAAGGCTGCCGACCTGCGGAACAACGTGCACTGACCGAATACCCAGCGGGGCCACGGGCCGCACCTCCCACCGGTAGCTCGCGAGCGCGAGCCCACGGTCGGGTCGTCCGGCGCGCAGGTCCCCATCGAAGTCTCAACCGGGCCAAAGGCCCTTGTTCTAGCGGAGGTCCCCCATGCTCGCGCTCGCTGCCAAAGTCGACTGGTCTTCCCACGAGCGCCTGGTCAAGGAATACGGGGTGTTGATCACCGAGGTGGCGCGACGCGTCAGCCGCCGTATCCGGCACAGCGTCGACTTCGACGATCTCGTCTCCGAGGGCACGATCGGGCTCATCCAGGCGGCCGAGCGCTTCGATCCCAGCCGCCAGATCCGCTTCGAGGCCTACGCCTCGACTCGCATCCACGGGGCAATGCTCGACTACCTGAGGCACCTCGACCCGCTCAGCCAGCGCCGGCGCCGTGAGGCCAGTCGGCTGAAGCGCGCAGAAGACCGCCTCGCGCAGCGCTTGGGCCGTCCGCCCGCCGCGGAGGAGGTGGCTGCGGAGCTCGAGCTGCCGCTCGAGCAGTACTTGCGCGTGGCCGCGGAGGTGCTCATGCCGGCCCTCTCGAACGATCTGGACGCCATGGCCGAGGTCCGCTCGGACGAGCCCACCCAGGAGGAGTTCCTCGTGAGCACCGAGGACCAGACCGCGCTGCGCAGGCTGCTCGACCTCCTGCCGGGGCGCGCTCGCCAGGTCCTCCTCCTGGTCTACTTCTACGACTACTCGCAGAAGGAGGCCGCGCGGGCGCTCGAGGTCTCGGAGCCACGCGTGAGCCAGCTGAGAAAGGAGGGCATCGACCGCCTGCGGCAGCGGGCCCTCCCACAGGCGGCCTGAGCCGACTCGCGAGGTCCTGCCGGGAACTTTCCCGCACGCTGGGGTTGACGCGGGCCCCCGCATCTGGAACCAAGCGGCCGTGTCCACACGTGCCCATCTACTCGGTCGGTTGCCAGACCGCGCTGTCATCCTCGGCATCGCCGGGCTCGCCGTGGGGATCGCCGTCGGGGCGTCGGTGTTTCGCCCCGAGGCGCCAGCGCGCGCTGAGCCGGCCTCGTTGTCGGTTACCGCGCACCCCTCAGGACCGTCAGACCTCGCCGAGGTGCCGCAGGCTGCCCCGAAGCCCGCGGCGGCTGTGGCTCCGGTGCCCCGCATCGCGGAGGTGGAGAGCATCGCAGAAGACGACGACCCGTCCGAGGCCGCGCCCGCTGAGGGCGAGGTGGCCGCGGCGCCGGCCGACGCTGCCCCCGTCGAGCCCGTAGCGCTGCCCCCCGAGATCTCGAAGGGCGTCTCCGCGGAGCTTCGCGCCGCGATCGAGGCGGACAAGTGGTTCAAGCAGCTACGCATCAACTTGCACGACGGGCTTGGAACCGGAGCGCTGGCGTCAGCGGCTGGGCTCACTCCAGCCGGCGACCGGATCGTAAGGCGTGTCCGGATGTTGGACGACGACGTCGTCTCGCCGCTGGGCTACGGCGTGGAGGCGCTGGAGGCGCGTCTGCGCGAATACCCCACTGACGCCGCGGGCGTCGGCGCGCTCGAGGCACAGCTCGGGCGCGCGCTGATACGCCTGGTCTTCGACTATCGCGTCCTCAAGATCACCGGGCCCTTTCGCCTGGTCGGCGAGACCGACGTCGCCAAGGATCTCGCGCTCCAGCGGGATACGCGCACCTTGGCCACCGAGTTCGCCACGGCCGCCGACGAGGCCGCCGCGGACGCCGTGCTCGACCCGCCGCACCCGAACTGGCTGCTCGCACGCGAAACGCTGAAGCGGTATCGCGGCATGGTGGCCGCAGGGGGTTGCGGGCGCGTCACCGGTGGGTATCGCCCAGGCTCCAAGGGCGAAGGCGTGAAGAAGCTGCAGGCCCGGCTCCAGTGCGAGGGCTACTACAACGGTGAGATCGATGGCCTGTTCGACGAGGACGTCCGTCTCGCCGTCGCACAGTTCCAGCGGCACCACGAGCTCGAAGACGAGGGCAACGTCCTCGGAGAGACGCTCGCGTCGCTCAACGTGCCGGTCGAGCGCCGGGCCGAGCAGCTCGAGCTGGCCATGAAGCGCCTGCGCGAGACGCGGGTGCGGGAACTCGGGCCGCGTTACCTGAAGGTCAACATCCCCGCGTACGAGCTGGTCGCGGTCAAGGACTGGAAGGTCGTGAAGCGCAACAAGGTCATCGTGGGCACGAACCGGCTCGACGACGACAAGATCTCGCTGGTGCAGGGGCACCTCAACCGCACGAAGCTCTTCGTCTCGAAGCTCTACCAGGTGCTGGTGAATCCCACGTGGATCCTGCCCGAGCGGGTCTCGAAGGGGGAGCTGGTCGGTAAGATGGAGACCGATCCGGACTACCTGAAGAAGATGGGGATCGGGAAGAGGACGCTCCCGGACGGTCGCGAGGTCCTGATCCAAGGCCAAGGGCGCGACAACGTGCTCGGCAAGGTGAAGTTCCTCCTCGAGAAGACCAACGCGATCTACCTGCACGACACGGACAAGCCCTGGTTGTTCAAGGAGCAGAGGCGGGCGTTCTCACACGGCTGCATGCGCGTCCACGAGGCGGTCGCGTTCGCGAAGTGGCTGCTGCTCGAAGACGGCTATCCCGAGGCCGAGGCGGATCGCTCGCTGGCGCTGGTCAAGATGCAGAAGGGCATGGACCTGAAGTCGCCCTGGCCGTTCCTCACGGAGTACGTCACGGTCGACTTCACGGACGAGGGCCTGCCCAAGTTCCTCACCGACGCGTACGGCTACGACAAGAGCTACGAGAAGGGCTTCCTTCCCCCGCGAACCCAGGTGCGCTGGGGCTCCAAGATCCTGCGGCCCCGCTGGGTTCCTCACGTCGGCTCGGGAGAGGTCGACGAGTGGCGCAAGGAGGGCCAGTCCGCTCCGCGCGACCCCAACTTCAAGCCCACGAAGCCCATCCCCGAGGACGACGACGACCCCAAGAAGAAGAAGCGCCGCAACCGATGAAGCCTTCTGCGGTCGCGAAGCAGGTGCCGCGTCTGAGTCCGGGCGTGCGGGCCAAGGCGGCGCGGATCCAGGTGGCGCTCGACCGGCTGTACCCCACCGTCCCGATCCCGCTCGACCACACCGATCCCTTCACGCTCCTCGTCGCCGTGGCCTTGTCGGCCCAGACCACGGACAAGAAGGTGAACCAGATCACGCCGCGCCTCTTCGAGGTTGCGGGGACCCCGGCGGGCATGGCCGCGCTCGGATCAGACGCGATCCGCGAGCTGATTCGAGAGGTTGGCCTGGCCCCGACCAAGGCCAGGAACCTCGAGGCCATGGCGCGACGCCTCCTCACGGACTTCGGCGGCGAGGTGCCGCGGAGCTTCGAGGCGCTCGAGAGCCTACCGGGCGTGGGCCACAAGACGGCGTCGGTGGTCATGTCGCAGGCCTTTGGTGTGCCTGCCTTCCCGGTCGACACCCACATCCATCGGCTGGCGACGCGCTGGGGGCTCACCGACGGGAGCTCCGTGGAGACCACCGAGCGTGACTTGAAGCGCCTGTTCCCCGAGTCGTCGTGGAACCTGCTGCACCTCCAGATCATCTTCTTCGGCAGGGAGTATTGCCCTGCGCGCGGTCACAATCCGGCGGTTTGCCCCATCTGTAGCTTCGCCGCGCGGCCCGAAGGCGAGTCGCGTTCGCGCGCCCGCCAACGCGGCTCCCGGCCGCCCAAGCGCCCCACCGCCCCGGAGGGCTCGTGAACCCCAGCGCCCACACGTGCTCCGCTTCTTCTCTGGCAGCTGGTGAGCCCCTCGCCGGCACCGCCGTCGAGCGCGTCAACACCTGGATCCTGGTCGAGGTCTCCGACGGTTGGGGGCGGAAGGGCGTCGAAGACACGGCCATGCCCGAGGCGCTTCGGGCCCAGTTGCTGCGGGCCGCTGCGTTGCCCGCGGTGCGACCGCAGCTGATTCGTCGGCCGGGAGGTCCCGGGCAGCGCGTGGCGGCGTTCGTGGTCCGCTCCGGCGCGGTCGAGACCGTGGAGCACCTCAGCGCAGAGAACCTCGACGCGCTCTCGAGCGTGGACCTGGTCAGTTGGGTAGCTGGCGAGGGGGAGCCGCCGGCGGGCGCCACGCGGAGCGCTGCCAGCGAGGCCCCGCTAATCCTCGTCTGCGCGCACGGCAAGCGCGACCGCTGTTGCGCCGAGCACGGCGTGGCCCTCTTCACTGCCCTGGAGCGCGAGCTGGGCGACGCTGTTTGGCAGTCGAGCCACCTCAACGGGCACCGCTTCGCCGCGACTGCGGTGGTGTTTCCCGGCGGGTGGCAGTACGGCCGCCTCGGCGTGGACGACGCTTCCGGTCTCGCCGCGGCCGTGCGCGGCCGGCGCCTCTACCGGCTGGACCGAGCCCGCGGACGGACGTCGCAATCCAACGCTGTACAGGCCGCGGAGCTCGCGTGGCGCGCCTTGGACCCCAGCGCTCGGTCCACCCTCGACGCCCCTTCGATCGACGTTGAGGAGACCTCGGGGGACACGATCGTCACCGTTTCCGGCAAACGATTTCGCGTGACGCAGGCGCCGTCACCCACTTCGCTCGTCCAGTCGTGCGGGACGGAGCCCGCTACGCCCCCTCGGTGGAGCGCGTCGCTACTGGCGACCTCGCCGGGCGCACGCACGATGGTTTGACACGACCAGACAGGACTCGAAGAATGGTCCGCTCGGGCTTACGTGCCCGTTCGGGGCTGGAGGGGTGACATGAGAAGCTGGAACAGTGTGTTGTGGGCCGCCACCGCGACGGCGTTGATCTCCCTGCCGCTCCTCCCTGGATGCGCTGAAGAGGAAGGCCAGAACACCACCGTTGCCGACGGCATCGACATCCCGGGCAACGACGCGGTGGACGGCGTAGACCTCGAGGACGTCGTGAGCACCGACGGGAGCGACGGGACCGACGGCTCCGATGGCACCGAAGCAGACAGCACGGACGGCAGCGACGGGTCCGACGTGGAGCCTGTCGACAGCGAAGATGCCTCGGACGCAGCGGACGCTACCGACGCCTCGGACGGCAGCGATGCCAGCGACGATACCGATGGTGGCGATGGCGCCGACGGCACGAACACCACCGACACCGATGACGTCGTGGACGGGGACGCCTCCGGCGGCGATGCCGGCGACGGCAGCGACTCGACTGACGGGGCGGATGTGGTGGTGACCCCGCCGAGCCCGGAAGAGGAGTGCGTGATCGCCAACTGCACCCCGCCCACCTTCGACCCCGTGTGCAAGGCAGGCGATCCGAACGTCATCTATCCCAACGACTGCACCTACAACTGCTACGAAGGCACCTACGACGGCGCGACCCCGCTGGCTGCCCCAGACTGCATCATTCCTTGCCCGTTCGACGACTGCGACGTGGCGGACGCGCAGAAGCAGCCGGTGTGCGTGGACGAAGGGGCGAACCTCTCCGACCTCGAGGAGCTGGTCGAGTACCCGCACCCCTACGCGGCGTGCTGCTCCCCCGGTCACTGGAAGACGCCGCAAGACGGCAACGTCTACCCTGGAAAGTGCGACGCTTATACCGGCAACACCGGAGCCTGCGGCGCCACGTGCCCCAAGGTGTACGAGCCGATCTGCGGCGACAAAGAGGGCGCTGCGGTGCAGTACCTCAACTCGTGCGTCCTGGGCGACTGTGGCGCCACCACGACCTGTGAGGCGCCTTGCGTCGACCTGATCAGCTGTCCGCAGTGCGCCGCGCAGGGCGCTTGTGATCCGGTCTGCGGGTCTGATGGCAACACCTATCGCAACCAGTGCTACCTCAACTGCCTCAGCGGTGGCTCCACCATCCAGTACACCGGCAGGTGCTGTTCGGAGGCCGCTGCGCCTTCTCCCGAGACCCTCGTGTGTGACACGGAGGGGACCACTCACGGCAACGACCAGATCCTGAACTGCAAGCTGAAGGTCAAGGCGTACAACGGTCCGTGCGTCCCGGGCTGCGACGCCACCGGCGCCAGCATCCCCGCCTGCGGCTTCTACCAGGGGGCGCAGACGCAGTTCGGCAGCGCCAAGTGCGCGTTCCTGGCCGGCGCGACCTGCGTTTACGAGGGCGACTGCGCGGCCGGCACCAACAAGTGCAAGGACACCAACCAGGAGTACGCGCCGCTGTGCGCTATTCCGGTCGGTCAGACGGACGCGGTCACCTATCCGAACCCCTGCCACGCGGGCTGCGACGCCGCTACGTTCAAGTCCCCGGAGGTATGCGGTAGCTGCCTTGTCGACTGCCCGCCGGACGTGACGGCAGGCGACCTGCCGCACTGCGGTCCGGACTGCGTGCTCTACCCGAACTCGTGCATCCCCACGAAGTGTCGCGGCTTCACCATCGATCAGCTCACCAAGAACAGCTGCCCGGCGACGTGTACCCCCCAGCCGTGACGTGCGCGGCGCGCCCCCCGCGGGCGTCGCATCCCGGCTGGTAGTTGATCGTTGCCCTTCGGTTCGAGGCCGCTATTCTCCGCGCGCATGTCGAGCCGCGTCGTCAGCATTCAGAACGCCGGAGGACCCGAGGTCCTCGAGCTGATCGAGCGCGCCGCGCCTGAGCTGCTCCCCGGCCATGTGCTCGTGCGTGTTGCGGCCGCCGGACTCAACCGAGCCGACGTGCTCCAGCGCAAGGGCTTGTACCCGGCTCCGAAGGGTGTCCCCAGCGACGTTCCAGGTCTCGAGTTCTCCGGCAGCATCGAGGCCGTGGCCCCGGATGTCAGCGGCTGGGAGCCCGGCGTCCGCGTGATGGGCATCGTCGGGGGTGGCGCCATGGCCACGCACGTCGTGGTCCCAGCCTCAGAGCTGCTCAGAACCCCCGAGGCCCTCTCTGACGTCGAGGCCGCCGCCGTCCCCGAAGCCTTCGTCACGGCGTGGGACGCGCTGAAGCAAGGGCGGGTCGCCGCCGGCGAGACGGTGCTGCTGCACGCCGTGGCAAGCGGCGTCGGCACGGCCGCCCTCCAGCTGGTGCGGCTCCACGGCGCCACCGGGGTGGGCACCAGCCGCTCCCCGGAGAAGCTCTCCCGGTGCGAGGCGCTCGGCCTCCACCGCGGGCTCCTCGTGGGGTCCGACGCCCGCTTCGCAGCGGAGGTCACGGCGGATCTCATCATCGACACCATCGGCGCTGCCTACCTCACCGAGAACCTGAAGGCGCTCGCCCCGCAGGGTCGAATCGTGTGCCTCGGCACCCTGGGCGGTCACCGGGGCGAGCTGCCGCTCGGGCTCTTCATGAGCAAACGCGCCACCCTCATCGGGTCGGTGCTGAGGTCCCGCTCCGCGGAGGAGAAGTCGGCCATCGCAGCCGCCTTCACCCTCGAGGTGTTGCCGCACTTCACGGCCCGGGGGACCAGCGCCCCGCTGCTGCGACCGGTCCTCGGCCATGTCCTCCCCATGCACCGGATCCGCGACGCTCACGCGCTCATGGAGTCGGACACCACCTTCGGCAAGATCGTCCTCACCTGGGAAAACACCTGATGCTCAGAACCGTCGTGACCTGCCTCATCGCCGTGGGCCTCGCGTCCACGGCCTCCGCGGCGCGCTGCAAGCTGCCCGCGGGCGGCTTCATCTACGCCATTGGTTCGTCCACCCTAGGGAGCCCGCTGGGCGAGCTGCTCGACAAGGCGCTGAAGCGTCGGGGCTTCAAGTTCCGGAAGTGGGCCAAGGCCTCGAGCGGCCTCGCGCGGCCCGACTACTTCCACTGGCCGTCCAAGGTCCCCGAGGTGATCCGGGAGTGGAAGCCCGACGCCTTCGTGGTCAACCTCGGCACCAACGACTTTCAGGCCATCTTCCTGGCCAAGGGGAAGTGGATCCGCCCCGAGCAGGAGGACGCGTGGCGCGTCGAATACGCCAAGCGGGTCGACGAGATGCTCGCGCTCACCGCGGGGCCGGACAAGTCCCGGTTGGTCGTGTGGGTGGGCCCTTCGCCGTTCCCCGACGCCAAGGCGAAGCGTATGTCGGTGATGATCAACGAGGTGATCAAGGAGCGCATCAAGGCCTTCGGCGGCCCGGTGTTCTACGTGGACGCCACCGACCCGCTGATCACCTCCGGAGGCGAGGTCCGCCGGGAGTTCAAGGGCGCCGACGGCACGCTGAAGCCCGTCTTCCGTAAGGACAACATCCACACCACCGTCGAGGCGGTTCGCGACCTCATGGCCGAGCCCACCGGCGACATCCTCCTCGACTGCACGAAGGGCTGATTCGCCATGAGCACCTCACTCAGCCGTGGGACCCGCTTTCGGGTGGACGTGAAGGGCCTGCGGGCCGTGGTAACGGGGGCCTCGAGCGGCATCGGCGCCGAGCTCGCCCGCCAACTCGCCGCGGCCGGCGCGGACGTAATCCTGGTCGCGCGCCGGAAGGACCGCCTCGAGGCGTTGGCCGCAGAGCTCCGCAGCGCCCACGGTGGGGCCGCCGAGGTGTTGGCGCTGGATCTGGGGCTCCCCGGCGCGGGCAAGGCCCTCTGGGACGCCACCGAGGGCGCGGGAAAGCCCATCGACATCCTGATCAACAACGCCGGCTTCGGCAGCCACGGCGCGTTCCTCGACCTGCCGCTCGAGCGCACGCTCGAACAGCTGCAGCTGAACCTGGTCACGCTCACTGAGTCGTGCCACCACTTCGGCCATTCGATGAAGGCGCGCGGCCGCGGGCACATCCTCAATGTGGCCTCGATCGGCGCCTGGTTGTCCACGCCCAACTACGCCACCTACACGGCCGGCAAGGCCTACGTGCGGAACTTCTCGGAGGCCCTCGCCTTCGAGCTCCGCCCCATGGGCGTCGTGGTGAGCTGCCTGTGCCCAGGGCCCACGGACACCGAGTTCGTGGACGTGGCGGGGCACGCGATGAAGAGCTGGCAAAAGAAGTTCTTCATGGACGCGGGAAGTTGCGCGCGGATCGGGCTCGAAGCGCTCTTCGCCGAGCGGCCCAACGTGATCGCGGGCGCATCCAACAAAGCGATGATGTTCACCATGCGCTTCTTGCCCCGGCGCACCGTGACGTGGATCAGTGCGCGCATGATGGGCAGCTAGCCGCTCCCAACCTGCCCCCCCGGAAACACCCAACCCCCCGCGCCCCGCTGCGCTCGAAAGGTCCCTGTGCTCACCGCGCTCCTCACTACTGAGCCGCTCGGCTTTCCGACGGACACGGTCCTCCTGTTCCTCGGCGCCTTCATCTTCTCCGCGGTCATGGACCTCGTTCAGCACAAGGACGCCAAGGAGGTCTCGGTCAAGAACGCGGCCTTCTGGTCTATCTTCTGGGTCGCGGTCTCGCTCGCCTTCGCCGGCTGGGTGAGCTACCGGCACCCGGGAGACGCCGCCAAGCTGTTCCTCACGGGTTATGTGCTCGAGAAGACGCTGTCGATCGACAACCTCGTGGTGTTCATCGCGATCTTCCGGTTCTTTCGAATCGAGGGCGGCCACCAGCACCGGATTCTCTATTGGGGGATCCTGGGCGCGATCGTCTTCCGCGCGATCTTCGTGGTCATCGGGACCAAGTTCCTGGAGGTGGCTGGACCGTGGGCGGAGATCGTCTTCGGTGTCTTCGTGGGCTACGCCGCTATCGGCATGCTGAAGGCTGCGAAGGAAGACCACGACAAAGAGCCCGACTACGACAAGATGGGCATCGTCCGCTTCTTCAGCCGCTTCTATCCGGTCTTTCCGAAGCTGGACGGGCGACACTTCTTCGTCACCCCAGAGCGCGCCAAGGAGATCGAGCCTGGCTACAAAGTCCCCGCCGGGGTCAAGCGGCTGATGACGCCCGCGTTCGTCGCGCTGCTGGTGGTCCAGATGAGCGACATCCTCTTCTCGTTCGACTCCGTGCCCGCGGTCATCGCCGTCACGAAGGAGCCGCTCCTCGTCTATACGGCCATGATCTTCGCCATCCTGGGTCTACGGGCGCTCTACTTCATCCTGGTCGTGCTGATCCGTTACCTGAAGCACCTGGAGAAGGCCGTCATCGCGGTGCTCTTCTTCATCGCGTTCAAGATGCTCGCGTCGGCGATGGAGCACCTCATCGACCTCCACCTCCTTCACATCACGCCCAACATGAGCATGGCGATCGTGCTCGGTGTGCTCACCATCGGCGTGCTCGCGTCGCTCTTCGATCCTGAGAAGGCCACACCGGAAGGCGGGGCCTGACATGGCGCGCTGGCAGGACTACGGCTGGGACCCCACCTGGACGGCCGGGCCCGTCAGCGTCACGTGGCTCGGGACGGCGGGCTTCGCGATCGAGGCCGAGGGCCAGCGCCTGCTGCTCGACCCGTACCTCACCCGGGCGTCGCTCGGCACCGCGGCGTTCGGACGCCTCGTCACGAACGAGGCGCTGATCGCGCCCTGGACCGAGCGCGTTGCGGCGATCGTCACCGGCCACACGCACTTCGACCACGCCCTGGATGTCCCGGCCCTCGCCCGGGCGTCCGGAGCCCCCGTCTTCGGCTCCACCTCGGCTGCCCGGCTGGTCCGCGCCGCCGGGCTGCCGGCCGAGCAAGCCATCGACGTGCAGTCCAAGGCGCTGCCCTTCGAGGTCGAGGTGGGGCCCTTCCGGCTCCGCTTCGTGGCCAGCCAGCACTCGCGGTTTCTCTTCGGCCGGGTGCCCTACCCGGGCGACATCGCCGACTGCGACCAGGTGCCGGACCGCACCGGGGCATACCGGTGCGGGGCGGTGTTTCGCGTGGAGGTGCGCGTCGCAGGCCGCACCATCGTCCACGTAGGCAGCGCCGACCTCATCGACGACGCCGTGGCCCCGATCGAGAGCGACCTCGTGCTCGCGTGCGTGGCGGGCTGGACCACAACCAAGGACTATCCGGAGCGCTTGCTCGCCGCGATGCGTCCCGGACACATCCTGCTCTCGCACTGGGACAACTTCTTCCGCCCTGCCGCGCTGGGGGCGAGAGCGTTGCCCGCCATGAAGCTCCCCGTGCTCACGGAGCGCCTCGCGAAGAGCGCCCGGGTGGGCGCGATCGAGATCGGGCACTCCATCACCTTGTAGCCGCCAAAGAGGTCCGCCATGCGTCCAGTTCTCGATGTGGCCCGTGATCTCGACCTCTCGGAGACGGACGTCTCCCCCCGCGGTCGTTACCTCGCGAAGCTCGAGCACCCGGCGCTGCGCCGGCTCACGAGCGCGCCGCCGCGCGGGCGCCTGGTCCTGGTCTCGGCGATCACCCCCACGAAGTACGGCGAGGGCAAGACCACCACCTCCATCGCGCTGGGGCAGGGTCTCCGCGCCCGCGGCGTACGCAGCCTGGTGGCGCTGCGTGAGCCGTCGATGGGCCCGATCTTCGGCGCCAAGGGCGGGGGAACGGGCGGCGGGAAGGCTTCGCTTCTGCCGTCTGCCGAGATCAACCTCCACTGCACGGGCGATCTCCACGCCGTCACCTCCGCCAACAACTTGCTCGCGGCGCTCACGGACAACGCGGCTCACTTCCGCACCCCCACCGCCCCCGACCCCCGAAGAATTACGTGGCGCCGCGTCACGGACATGAACGAGCGGTCGCTCCGCCACATCGTGGCGGGTCTCGGAGGGCTGGCCACCGAGACGGGCTTCGACATCACGGCAGCCTCCGAGATCATGGCCACGCTCTGCCTCGCCACGGGCATGGGCGACCTCAAGGCCCGCCTCACACGGCTCATCGTGGGCTACGACGCCAGCGACCGTCCGGTCACCGCCGGGGATCTCGGGGCCACGGGGCCGCTCGCGGCCATCCTGGCCGACGCCTTGCTGCCCAACCTGGTCCAGACCACGGACGGCACCCCGGCGTTCGTCCACGGCGGCCCCTTCGCCAACCTCGCGCACGGGTGCTCCAGCGTGGTCTCTTCGCGCGCCGCGCTCGCCCTCGCCGACGTGGTGGTCACCGAGGCGGGCTTCGCGTTCGACCTGGGCGGCGAGAAGTTCTTCGACATCGTGTGTCGCACCTCCGGCCTCTGGCCGAGCGCGGTGGTGCTGGTGGTCACCGTGCGGGCCTTGAGGGCTCATGGCGGCGACGCCGAGCTCACCGCTGACACAGCGGGTGCGCTGGGCGCGATCGAACGCGGCCTCGCCAACCTCGACCGCCACGTCGCCGCGGTGCGCACCTTCGGTTTCGCGCCGGTGATCGCGATCAACGTGTTCGACCGCGACACCGAGCCGGAGCTTCGGGCGGTGGAGGCGGGCTGCGCCGCGAGGGGGCTCACCGCCGCGCGCCACACCGGCTTCGCCGACGGACACGCCGAGGCGCTCGCTGACGCCGTCATGTCGTCGTTCGCCGTGGTGCCGCCCACGTTCAGCTACGCGGACGAAGCGTCGTACGCCGACAAGCTCCGCGCGGTCGCCACGCGGGTTTATGGGGCCTCCGGCGTGGCCATCGCCCCCGCCGCTGCGAAGGAGTTCGAGCGGGCGCGCGCGCTCGGCTTGGGGCAGCTGCCGGTCTGCGTCGCCAAGACGCACCTGTCGCTCTCTGACGACCCGGGGCTAGGTGCCACGCCGCCACCGTTCACGCTGCAGGTGCGCGAGGCGCGGCTGCGCGCCGGGGCCGGCTTCATGCTCGCGCTCACCGGCGAGATCATGACGATGCCCGCGCTGCCGAAGAGCCCGTCGGCGCTGGCGATCGACGTCACGGAAGACGGCGTCATCACCGGGGTGCGCTGATGCGCTTGCGCTGGCCCGGATACGCCAACGAATGGCGCCACGGAGGACGGCGTCATCTCCCGGTTCAGCTGAGGCGCTGAGGGCTCCCAACAGCGTGGCTGCGTCTCTGACCGCCGCCGGCGAACGTCCTCTACGGAGCGGGCTGCAGCCACCCCCGCCAATCCAGTCGGGGGTCCAGCGGTGTGAGCTTAAAGTCGCCAGCGCGCCCGCCGTCAGCCACGTAGCGGCCCTCGGCGCGTCGTGCCCCTTCGCTCACCAAAGCCACCTCTAGCGGCGCCAGCTGCCCTAGCGCGCGGCAGTAGGCGTAGTGGGGGTTCTCGCCCAGTGCCTCTTCCACGCGCCGCGCCAGCTCCTCGTGCCCCGCATCGACGAACAGCACGTAGCGTCGGGGGAGCGTCTCCGGCGCCAGCATCGCGAAGGTCCATCGGAGGCCTAACGGGCGTCGCACCCGCTCCAACACCTCCCCCACGAATACGGGTTCGAGCTTCTCGCCCGCCAGGTCCACCCGCCCGTCCGTGCGCCCGACGAAGCGGACGCAGGGCGCGCGGTGGTACCACCCCTCCACGCGGACGAGGTCGCCGAGCCTATAACGCCGCAGCCCGGAGCTCGTGGTGAGGACGGGGGCGTACGTCTGGCCGACGGCGAGCTCGTGGGCCATCCGGCAACGCCCCGATGGCTCTTCGAACTCCAGGAAGTGGCCGCTCACGGCCACCACCGGCGCGGGGGCACCGTGCACGGGGAACGACACCACGCCTTCGGTGGCCATGAGCCCCTTCGGCTGGAAGTGGACCCCCGGGAACCGCCGCGCCAGCGCCTCCGCCGGACCCGCGGATGCCGCGTCCGACCACGCCGAGATCACCGCCAGCTCCGGCCAGGTCTCTGGGGGAACGTCTGCTAGAAAGTCGAGGAACGTGGGACTCCACACCGAGAGCAGCGCGAGGCGCGGCGTGTGGATCAGCGCCTCCCGGGTGAGTCGGCGGCACGTCTCGAGGTCGTGTCGGGCCACGTCGGGAGACACCGCGAGTTGGTTGGCGAAGATGGGCCCGGCGGCGCCGAGGAACCGGGCGTCGTGCACGCCCACCGGCAAGCCGCCAGCGGTGATGCTCGGGCGGCGCCCCGAGGGCGAGAGGGACCAGTAGTGCTTGCCGGAGTCCACGGCCGGGAAGGCGCGACAGAGATCGTGGAGCCACGCCTGAGCGCTGGCGGCGTATTCGGCGAGGCCCGCCTCCGTGAAGGGCACTAGCTTGCGCGCCCCCGTGGAGCCGGACGACAGCTCCACGGCGACCACCGAATCTCGCGTGAACACCGCCGGCTCCCCGTTCGCGATGCGCTCGGTGGCTGGCGCAAGGGTGTCCCACGCCTGAACCGGCGCCCGGCGGCGAAACTCCCGCAGGCTCGAGACGCCCTCCAGCCCCACCGCGCGCGAGACGATCGACCGCAGCCGCCTGAGCTGCGCGCGCTCCGGGTCGCGGGAGGCAGCCTCGAAGCGCGTCCACGCGGGCCGGGTAGCGCGGGCGATCACCCGAGCAACCGCCTCAGCGCCACCTTGGCGAAACCCCGCGGCGGGTCGCGGCGGCGGATGTGCGCCAGGCAGAGCAGCTCGTCGCCAGCGCGCCAGGAGGGGTTGAGGTCCACGAAGTGGCGGATATGGGGGTTCGCGAGGTCGCTTGGGCGCAGCTCCGCCACACCGCCGCGCACGCGGTCGCGGATTGCGCCCAGCCGCACCACCCCCGCCGCCTCGTCGTAGGCCGCGCCGTACTTCTCGTGGCCCAGGCGGTTCATGAACGCGCGGACCTCCGGGGGCGTGGGCGCGTCGTAGCGCGGCCAGGCCTTCGGGAAGTAGTTCGTGAGCAGGAGGTAGGTCTTGTAGCCCTTGGTGGTGAGCAGCCAGTAGACGCGCCGCAGCGGGTGCCGCAGCTGGAGGCGAACGATGTACTCGAGGAAGGCCACCTGCAGCGCCTTCTGGCCCCAGAACGCGGGGTCCACCACGGTGTCGCCCGAGTAGACCACGAGGCCCCGCTCGAACGACGTGAGCACCACCAGCGTGGAGAAGCCCGCCAGCCCGTTGGGCCCGTGCAGCAGGACCACGTCGTCCTTCTCCGCAAGGTCCGCGCCGAAGCGCTCGCGATCCGTGGCCTCGTAGACGCGCGAGAACAGCGCATACATCTGGTCAATGGTCTGGGCGTCCAAGCTGGCCACCGAGACGAGCTGCCTTCGCAAGCTCATGCCAGCGCCATCTCGAACCCGGGGCGCCCCGGCGGCAGCTCCGGTGGACGACTCCCGGGCGCCGTCATCGCGTAGAGGGTGGCGGGGAGCCTGGTGGTCCGGTAGCGGGCGAACGCGGACGCCATCGGGTCACCCGCCTGAACCATCGCCGAGAGGAAGGTGAGCCCGCGCCCATGCCAGTCGGCGTAGACGCGGTCGAGCAGCGCGGCCATCACCTCTGGCGCGTCGCCGGCGACCGCCACGTGCGTCAGGTAGGCGTAACGGAGCACGTCGCCCGGAGGGGGCAGCGGCGTCGCGCCCGTCAGCGCCGAGAGCGCGTTGAACCCGGTTCGCACCCAGCGCATCCCACCGCGATACCCGAGCACCCGGTATCGCTTCACCGGATTCGCGTCCCACACCGCCAGCGCCCCGACTAGGCGTCCGCCGGCGTCGAAGGCGAGGCGGAAGTCGTGGATGTTCAGCCCGGGCCACCGGGCCAGGCGGTCCGCGAGGCGCTCCGAGTCCAGCGGCTCCGAGAACGGACGGCGCTCGCGGGCGTAGAAGGCGCCGAGCAGGTCGAGGTCGGCGATCTCCGCCGGGCGCACCGTGAACGCGCTCGGCCTTGGAGAGCGCCGCAACGTGAAGAGCACGTTCGTGATCTCGAAGTCACAGACGGGCGTGTACAGCGGCTGCGTGGGCGCCGCCCGCTCCACCAGGGCCCGAACGGCGGCCTGGTTGGAGCGGATCACGGCGGTGAGCGCCAGCTCGAAGCCCAGCTCACGCGACGCGTCCACGAAGCCGCGCCCCATATGCTCGCGAAGGAAGCGCCCGCCCCTCGCCGCGGGCGTTGCCCGCAGATCGCACCCGTAGGCGATGCGTCGCGTGCCGGCCTCCATCCAGGCGTCGCGGGTGAGGAAGCTCCCGAGGCCCTCCACGCGCCCGTTCAGCTCGAATGCGAAGGTCCGCCACGGCTGGCCCTGCATGGCGTAGAGCGCCCAGAAGTCCGGGTCGCGCTCCACGGCCAGGTGGAGGTCTGCCTCCATGGTGACCCTGCGGAACACATCGCAGAACGCGGCGCCGTCGGCGGGCGTAGCCGCTCTGAGGACACCGACTACTTCAGACATGGAACACGATGTCGCAGCGCGCGGGCTTTGGCGGCGGGCGGCCTTCCAGCGCCGCGCGGCGCAGCGACTCGATGTAGACGTGCAGGGCGTCTGCCTCCGTGTTGTGGAACGCCCGTCCATATCGCGCAAGCGACCCCGCCTGGTTGGCGAGGATCTCCTGGTCCTGCCGGATCACCTGCCTCGTGTAGGGCGGGAGCACCAGCCGGGCCAGGGGGTTGGCGAGGCCCAGGCGGAAGGTGATGGCCGTGTAGACCAGCGTCTCGGCGGGGCGCACCGGCGTGCACTGCGACGTGATGATGAACGAGCGGTCCGCGCCGAAGTGGTAGTCGACCCGCGTCACGTTGGGCATGAAGAAGTGGTCTGTGTGGCGCACGGGCTCGCGTCGCGGGTTCACCAGGAGGTGTGTGAACCCGATCACGTCGTTCGAGTGGTCGTAGGTGACCAGAACCTCGCGCTCTCTGCGCTCAACGGTGGCCGGGACGCGCTTCTGCGACTGCGAACGGAACCACCCCGCGTGCGTGTAGACGGTGTGTGGCACGTCCATGAAGTTCTCGGCGCAGTCGGTCACGTCCGCAGAGAACGGGGTGACCATGTAGTAGCTGCGCCAACCGTCGTGGTGCCAGAACGGCATGGAGAAGGGCTCTACCGGGATATTGGCCGGATCTCCCATCCACACCCACACGAGCCCCCCGGCCTCGCGGGTGGGGAAAGACGGGACCCGCTGGCTCGGGCACCGCTCGCGACCCTCGGGGCCGCGGCTCGGCACCCGGACGCACGCTCCACCCGCCTCGTAGTGCCAGCCGTGATACGGGCACACGAGGACGTCCCCGTCTACCGTGCCCTCCGACAGCCGCGCGTTCCGGTGGAGACACCGGTCCAGGAGGCACCGCGGCGCGCCGGAGGCGTCCCGCCAGAGCACCAGGTCCTCCTCGAGGATCGTCCGCGCGAGCGGCCGCCGCCCCAGCTCGGCGGCTGTGGTCGCGACGTACCAGGCCTCGCGGAGCAGGCCGCACGTGTCGCGCATGGACGGAGTGTGCGTCATGGGGGTCGAAGTCTCGACCGCGCCGGGTTGGGGGTCAAGGCGGCGCCGGGGCGGCCCCTCAAGAGGGTGAGGGAGAGTGGGTTACCACCTTCGAGCCCCCTGCTCAAAGCATGGATTCATGTTGGGCCCGGGGCAGCAGAGCTCCCCGGCCGGGTTCACCTCCGCGCTCTGGCGCCCCGCCGATTTGACCCAATCGCCGCGCGCGTCGACCATGCGCCGATGCGGATCGTCGCCGGCGAGCTGAAGGGGAGAGTGATTCGTGAGCCGCGTCGCGCGCTCCGCCCCACCTCCGAGCGTGTTCGCGAGGCCTTGTTCTCCATGCTCACGAGCCGACTCCAGGGCGCCCTCGTGCTCGAGGGCTTCGCGGGGACGGGCGCGCTCGGCTGCGAGGCGCTGTCGCGCGGGGCGCGCAGGGTCTGTTTCGTCGAGTCCGACATCGTGACCGCCCGCGCCCTCGGAGACACGGCTGCCGACCTCGGCGTCAGTGACCGCGTAGACGTCATCCGGGCCGACTGGCTCCGTTGGGCCAATGGTGGCTCTGGCCGCGACCGCGCCGGTGGTCGGAAGGGCCGGCCGGTCGAGGGGGCGGCCGCCGCGCCAAGATCCGTAGCGCGCTTCGATCTCGTGCTCCTCGACCCCCCTTACGAGCTGCCCCAGCTGCACGAGGCCGTCGTGGGCGGCGCCTCGCGGGTCGCCCCGGGCGGTCTGATGGTCGTGGAAGCCGGCGAGCACGACGAGCTCCCAACAGTTGCGGGGCCGCTTCACCGCGTCGACGAGAGACGCTACGGCGGGACCCGCCTCGGATTCTTCGAGTGAGACCCCATATGACCTACCGACACCACCTGCTCCGCGGCGCCCTCGCGTGGGCCCTGGCCGGCTGTGCGACTGAGGAGTCTGCGACCGCCCCGGCCGACGCCACCACCCCGCCCCCCGGCGATGTCGCCACCACCGACGCCACAGACGCCCAGGGCGAGCCCGACGCCGCGGAAGACGCTGCCGCGGTGGACACCGCCGCCCCGCCCGAGGTCCCTGTGTTGCCCGACCTGGGCCCCCAGCCGCTGCTCACTCCACCCCCAGAGTGGCTCGCGCTCCACGACGGCACGGCCGTCGGCAACGTCGAGCTGGAGGAGAAGGGGCTGGTGGAGTACCAGCGCTTCGAGGTCCACGAGGCGTTCCGCGTAACGGCCCTTCGCGCTCAGGTGGATCGCGCGGGCCCCGTGGTCCTGAGGCTGCTCGACGACTATGGCGGCGACACGATCTCCCTCACGCTCGACCGTGAGCTCGGGCGGTCGAGCGCCACCGCCACGGCCGCGGACGAGTGGGTAACCTTCGCGTTCGACCCGCCCATCGAGGTGAGGCCGGGACGCATCGTCTACATCGCCAACGTCTGGGAGTCGTCGGCTTCGCCGCGGCTTCGACTGGACGCGTCCCCGACGGAGGCTCCCGCCGGCGGCAGCGCGTACTCGCTCGTTTGGCTGTCGTCTCGGATCGACCCGGGGACGGGGACGCCCACCGTCTACGCCCCGGCGCCGGGCGACTACCTCGTGGAGCTCGAGGTTCAGCGGCTCGACGGCGTGGCGCCGGAGCACCAGCTCTTCGAGCGCATCGAGGGCCCCACCCTGTCGCGAGGCGCCTTCGAGGACGTGGACGGAGACGGCGATCTCGATCTCATGGCCGACACCACGCTCCACCTCGGAGACGGCACGGGGCAGTTCACCCCGGGCACCTTGCCCGCCGGCCTCTCCTGGAACGGTGGGGCCTTCGGCGACCTGGACGGTGACGGCGATCCCGACTGGTTCGGCACGGGCGACGTCGACGTCGTCCTGCGCAACGAGGGCGGTGGGGTGTTCACGGACATGACGGCAGCGTCGGGGATCGACGACACCCAGGAGCACCTCTGTAACGGCGTCGCGGGCCCGAAGCACGTCCCCACGGAAGCCTCGGCGATCCTCGACGTGGACAACGACGGGGATCTCGACGTCTACCAGGGCAACTTCATCTGCTGGGACGACGGGATACCGAGTCGGGACAAGCTCTGGATTAATAATGGGGACGGGACCTTCGAGGACGGGAGCGTCGAGTGGGGCCTGGACGTGGCGCAGGGCAGCGCCTACGCGTCGCGCGGCGTAGCGCCGGCCGACTACGACAACGACGGCGACATGGACGTGCTCGTCACGAACTACCGGCTGCATCGGAGCCTCCACCTGCGGAACGACGGCGGCGTCCTCACCGACGTGGGCAAGGAGACCGGCCTGCAGGCGAAGCTCACCAACGCCGGCGGCGGCCATACCTACGGTCACTCGATCGGCGCGGCCTGGGCCGACCTCGACTTCGACGGCCGCCTCGACGTGATGGTGGCGCGGCTGGCTCACCCGCGGTTCTTCCACTTCAGCGACCTGGCGCGTCTCTACTACAACGCCGGCCCCGACAAGCCCTTCCAAGACGTCACGGAGGCCGTGGGGATTCGGTATCAGGAGACGCCGTCCAACCCCAACGCGTGGGACATGGACAACGACGGCGACGTCGACCTGTTCTGGACCGCGATCTACGAGGGCCGCCGCTCGCAGCTCTACCGCAACGAATGGCCTGATATCGCCTGGACCGAGCTGAGCGTGGCGAGCGGGCTGGTCGTCAAGAATGGGTGGGGGAGCATCGTGGGCGACGTGGACGGCGACATGGACCTGGATCTCCTGTCGCGCGAGTCGTTCATCAACCGCAACCGCTTCGGCAACTACGCCCTGTCGATTCGACCGCGGGGGCTCGGAAACGGCCACACCAACACCAGCGGGATCGGCGCGCGGGTCGAGGTGGAGCTGGACGGGCTCACGGCGATGCGCGAGCGCTCGGGCGCGCACGGCACCGGCTGCGGCGACTCCCCGTGGCTCCACGTGGGGCTCGGCAAACGCACCAGCGCCCCGGTGGTCGTCCGTTTCCCGGCCACCGGCGTTGTCGTGGACGCGGGCGTGTTGTCCGCTGGCCGCTACACGATCAGCGAGGACGGAACGGTCCAGGCGGACTGAGGCCGAGGACCCGGTCGCGAGACACGCGCCTCCTAGAGGAGCTCGCGAAGCGTGGCGTCCTTCTCCTGCCAGAGGGTGGCCACCCAGCTCTGGAAGGCGGCGCGCGCCTCGGCGTCGCCCGCGTAGTCGCAGGCGAGCAGCTCCGGCGGGATCGGCAACACGCGCGCCCGGACGGCGATTCGCCCCACCTTGCCCTGCAGGAAGTCCCACAGCGTGGGGATCCCCTCCGGATACGCGATCGTGACGTCGAGGATCGCCGAGAACTTCTCGCCCATGGCGTTCATCGCCAGCGCGAGGCCCCCGGCCTTCGGTCGCAGGAGGTGCGTGTAGGGCGAGCTGTGCTTCGCCCGCTTCTCCGGCGTGAAGCGCGTGCCCTCGAGGAAGTTCATGACGCTGGTGGGCGTCTCCGAGAACTTCGCGCACGCGCGCCGTGTGGCCTCCTGGTCCTGGCCCCGGAGCTCCGGCCGGGCCCGCATCTGGGCCTCCGAGTGGCGGCGCATGAACGGGAACTCCAGCGCCCACCACGCCAGCCCCATTAGCGGCACCCAGATCAGCTCC
>SXOO01000120.1 GCA_005776725.1 Pseudomonadota bacterium
CCCGGCCGCCGCGCCCGCGCCCGCTGAGCCCGCTGTGGCCGCACTGGCGGCAGCCGCGCCCGCTGACGCGCCGCCTGCGGGTTCCGCGTCGGCCGAAGACTGCAAGAAGGCGGTGGCTCACCTCGCCGACCTCATCCAGAACGACGCGAACCTGCCCGCCGAGATGAAGGCCAAGGCAAAGGAGCAGCTCGCCGACCCGGCCGCGCGGACGGCTTCGGAGGCGCAGTGCACCCGCGAGCCCGCGGCCGAGGTCCAGTGCGTGATCGCGGCCAAGTCCTTCGCGGACGTCATGTCCTGCAAGGGAGGCGGTGGGGCTCCACCTCCGTCGGGGCCGCTCGCCACAGCCGAGGAGTGCGAGAAGTCCATCGACCACTTGGTCTCGCTCTTCGAGAAGGACCCCACGGCGCCGCCTGAGGCCAAGACCATGATGCGCGAGCAGCTTGCTTCGCCCGAGGGGCGGAAGACGGCTCTCGCGGCCTGCCAGCGCGAGCCCGCTGATTCGGTGGCCTGCGTGGCCAAGGCGACCTCCGTCGAGGACCTGAAGAACTGTCGCCCAGCGCGCCCCAGCGCCCCCGTCGAGGCCCCCGCGCCCGTCGAGGCCCCCGCGCCCGTCGAGGCCCCGGCACCCGCAGAGGCCCCGGCACCCGCAGAGGCCCCCGCGCCGGCCGCGCCCGTCGAGGCCCCCGCGCCCGCCGAGGCGCCTGCTCCGAAGTAGAGGTTCGAACCCCGCGCCCGGGTCCGTTGCGCGCGCGGCGACGCCGCGCAGCGGGCTCAGCGGTGGTAGGTCCGACGAAGGATCCGGTCCAGGATCTGCGGCGCCGCGCTATCCAGCGCGTTGAGGAGCCGCCCGAAGCCGCTGGTGATCACCTCGCGAGGCCGCCGAACGAGCGCCCGCTCGATGACCGCCGCCACCGCATCCGCCGACACCGCGGCCACCCTAGGGCGCTCTCGCACCAGCAGCGAGCCCGCCTGGACTTCGTTGGCGCGGAAGTCGGTCTCGGTGGATCCCGGACAAATCACGGTGACGGCGATGCCGTACGGCGCCTCCTCCACGCGAAGGCCGTCCGACAGCGCCTGAAGCGCGAACTTCGTGGCCGCGTAGCCGGCGGTCTGCGGGACCGCGACCTTCCCCAGGATTGAGCTGACGTTGACGATGTGCCCGCCCCGCGTGCGCATGGCGGGCAGCACGGCCTGGATCGCGTGGAGGGCGCCCACCACGTTGATCCTGAACACTCGCTCGAGAGCCGCGGGGTCCAGGTCGTAGAGCACGCCGGAGAGCCCCACGCCGGCGTTGTTCACGAGCACGTCGACGCCGCCGAAGCGCTCGATCGCCTGGGCCACCGCCCCCCTGACCGCATCGCGATCGGTGACATCAGCGGCGACTCTCAGGGCGTCGCTGTCCACTGCGACTGCAGCGAGGCGGTCGCCGTCGCGCGCCAGCAGCACCAGCGCGTCTCCGCGCCGCGCCAAGCGCTCGGCGAGCGCCGCGCCGATACCCCGGCTAGCGCCGGTGATGACGACGACCCGGCGCGGGCGGGCGCTCAGAGCTTCGGGCCGGCGGCGCGGACGGCGTCCGACACACCGCTCTCGAAGCGCTTGAAGTTGTCGGTGAAGAGCCGCGCGAGGCGCCGCGCCATGTCGTCGTAAGCGGCCTTGTCGGCCCAGGTCCCGCGCGGATCCAGCAGCTCGGCGGACACGCCGGGACACGCGGTGGGGACCGCGAGGCCGAACACCGGGTCCACCAGCGTCGTGACCTGCGCGAGCTCTCCGGAGTGGATGGCGTCGATGATGGCCCGCGTGACGGACAGCTTCATGCGCTTGCCCACGCCGTACTTCCCGCCGGACCACCCCGTGTTGACCAGCCAGCACGAGGCGCCCTGCGCCGCCACCTTTGCCGCGAGGAGCTCAGCGTACTTGCCGGGGTGCCAGACCATGAAGGGCCCGCCGAAGCATGGTGAGAACGTCTCTTTGGGCTCGGTAACCCCCACCTCGGTGCCGGCGACCTTCGCGGTATAGCCGCTGATGAAGTGGTACATCACCTGCTCGGGCGTGAGCTTCGAGACGGGCGGCAACACCCCGAAGGCGTCGCACGTGAGGAAGATCACGTTCTTCGGGTGCCCGGACACACACGGGATGCGCGCGCCCTGGATGTACTCAATCGGGTAGCTACCGCGCGTGTTCTCGGTGATCGAGATGTTGTTGTAGTCCGGCGTGCGCGTGCCGGCGTCCATGATCACGTTCTCGAGCACGGCGCCGAAGCGGATGGCCTGGAAGATGTCGGGCTCCGCCTCGGCGGAGAGGTTGATCATCTTCGCGTAGCAGCCGCCCTCCACGTTGAAGACGCCCTCGGACGTCCACGCGTGTTCGTCATCACCGATGAGCACGCGCTTGGGATCCGCCGACAACGTGGTCTTGCCGGTGCCGCTGAGCCCGAAGAGGATCGAGGCGCCCGAGCCGTCCTTGGCGTCCGTGGCCGAGCAGTGCATGGAGAGCACGCCCTGCTTCGGCATGAGGTAGTTCATGATCGTGAAGACGCCCTTCTTCATCTCCCCGGCGTACTCCGTGCCGAGGATGACCATCTCCTTGCGGCCGAAGTCGAGGGCGACGGAGGCATCCCCGGCGACGCCCGGGACGTGCGGGTTGGCGTGCAGCTGACCCGCGTTGAAGATGACGTAGTCGGGCTCGCCGAACGTCTCGAGCTCGGCGGCCGTGGGCCGGATGAGCATGTTGTGCATGAACAGCGCGTGGTACGCCCGGGCGCAGATCACACGGATCTTCAGGCGGTAATTCGGGTCCCAGCCCGCGAACGCGTCCACGCAGTACAGGGTGTCGCGCGTGTTGAGGTACGCGACGGCCATGGCGCGGTTCGAGAGGAACGACTCCGGCGGCAGCTTGATGTTGACCGAGCCCCACCAGATGTCGGCCGACGATGACGGCTCGTCGACGACGCGCTTGTCGTTCGGCACGCGGCCGGTCTTCCGGCCGGACAAGGCCACCAACGCGCCGGTGGAGGTGAGCGCCGACCCCTTCTCTCGCTGCAGCGCCTCCTCCACGAGGATCGCCGGCGTCGCGTTGCGGAGCACGCGGCCTACCGAGATACCGTAGGTCGCGAGAACTGAGGTGGGTGCAGTCATCGAGGTCGCCTCCGATTCGGGCCCAGCCATGGGGACACCAATCGCGTGTTGAGCCTGCAGGTTTGGGATATGGTCGGCAAAGAGCGCGCGGGGCCGCCCGCGGGTGCGGAGTAAAGCCCAAGCCTCGACGCCGGGCAACGAACAAGAAGAGGTTGTGGGTGAAGATCGCGACGAACGGCGTAGAGCTCGAAGTCGACGTCCGAGGAAGCGGGCCGCCGGTCGTGCTAATCATGGGCATCGGGACGCAGCTCGTGCACTGGCCAGAGCCGTTTTGCGACGCGCTCGCGGCGCGTGGACACACCGTCATACGCTTCGACAACCGGGACATGGGGTGCTCGTCTCGCCTCGACCACCTCGGCGTCCCGGACCTCAAGGTCATGGTCGCGCGGGCGCTCGTCGGCCTTCGAAACACCGCGCCCTATACGCTCTCGGACATGGCAGCGGACGTGGTGGGGCTGCTCGACGCGCTCGGCCACGAGCGAGCGCACGTGGCCGGGATCTCGATGGGCGGCATGGTGGCCCAAACACTAGCGATCGAGCACCCGGGGCGCGTCCGCTCGCTCACCTCCATCAACTCGACCACGGGCGATAGACGCTTCGTGGGCCAACCCAAGGCTCTGTCGGCCTTGTTCTCGAAGCGACCCTCGAGTCGGGACTCGATCCCGGACTTCGCGGTCCACATCATGCGCACCCTCTCGACGCCGCGGTACCCGTGCGACGAAGACGACGTCCGCCGTACCGCCCTCGTGGCCTACGACCGAGGCAACAACCCGGCGGGCTTCATTCGACAGTTCGGCGCGATCATGGCCTCTGGCAGCCGTGCGAAGCGGCTACGGAGCGTCCGCAGCCCCACGCTGGTGCTGCACGGGAGCGACGACCCGCTGATCCCGCTGGCCGCTGGGCGCGCCACCGCCGAAGCGATCCCCGGCGCGCGTCTGCGCGTGGTCGAAGGAATGGGCCACGTCTTCAATCGGTCGCTCTGGCCCACGCTTGTCGAGGCCATCGCAGACAGCGCCGCCGACGCCTGACCCCCCTGCCCGCCGCGCGGAGTCCCCAGGTCACTCTCCCGCGGCGAGCGCTTCCTGCATGAGCGCGTTCATCCGCGCGACGACCTCGCGGTGGTGGGCGTCCACCAGGGGAGCGGGGTCGGCGCGCTCCGGGAGCGCCGGCGGCGCGATCGGCGCCGACAGGTAGTGTCTTAGCTTCACCGCGCGGGGCAGCAGCCCGCCGCCTTCTCCTCTGAGGAACGGGAGCGGCACGTGCCACCGCTCGTAGAAGCTGCGCGTGACCTCGCTGTCGTCCACGTCGTAGAGGTCGTCGGCCCGCGGACACGCCGCGAGCACGATGGGGCTCTGGGCGCGCACCGCGAGCTCGATGAAGCCCTTCCGCTGCTCCCACGCCACCTGGTAGCGCTGCTCGGACGACCGCAGCGCCTCGGACATGCCCCCCGGGGCCACGATCACCACGCGCCCCTCCGCCAGCAGCTGATCCGCCGCGTCGTGCGAGGCCTTGACAGCGCCGAAGTAACTCACCAGCTGCCGGAGGCCGGGCACCTGAAAGAGCCGCTTGTCTCCGAGCGCTCGCGGCAGACGCCCCGTTCGTTCGAGCAGGGTCTGGCCGAGGAGCAAGATGTCGTAGGTGGCGAGGCTGTGGTTCACGACGAGCAGACAAGGACCCGAGCGCGGCAGGAGCTCCGCCCCCACGACGTCGTATTGGTGGCGGCGGCGCAGGCCGTCGAGCACGGTCTGAGCGACCTGCGCGAGAGGCCCGTGCGGGTCGAAACCCTCGGGGAGTGGCTCAGTGGCGTTCATCGGCGCGGCAGCCTAACGCCTAATGCGCATGGAGCAAGCCGACGCGAGAGCTTCCGTTGACACAGCCTCGGGGCGCCGATACAAGCGCGCGCCATGTACGAGACCTCAGACATCCGCAAGAACCTCAAGATCGAGATGGATGGCGACCCCTTCGTGGTGGTCGACTTCCAGTTCGTCAAGCCCGGCAAGGGCACGGCCTTCACGCGCACGCGCATCAAGAACATGAAGACCGGGCGAACGATCGACAAGACGTTCAAGACCGGCGAAATGTTGAAGCCGGCCATCCTCGACGAACGCGACATGCAGTACCTCTACAACGACGGTACAACGTACACGTTCATGGATAACGACAACTACGAGCAGGTCGAGATCGGCGCCGACTTCCTCGACGAGGCCAAGAACTTCCTCCTCGAGAACATGCGCGTGAAGGTGCTGTTCTTCGAGGACCGTCCGATCAACATCGAGTTGCCCACCTTCGTGGACCTCAAGATCACGTACTGCGAGCCTGGAGTCCGCGGCGACACCGCCACGGGCACCACCAAGCCCGCCACGCTCGAGACTGGCGCAGTGGTCAATGTCCCGCTCTTCATCGACGAGGGCGAGGTCATTCGGATCGACACGCGCACCAGCGAGTACTACGGTCGCGCCAAGTGAACCCGAAGCCCACGGGCAATCGGCCGCAAGGGTCGTTGGCCCGTGTGGTTCGGAGTGCGGCGCCGGGTAGCGGCACGCCGGCCTCGATCGTCGTCTCCACTCTGCAGGGGATGCGGGTCGTTCCGAGCTCGGAGCCCGACCTACAGCCGGGCGACCTCGTGTTCGTGGGACCTCGCGGCGCGGTCCTCGTCAGCGAGAATGTCTCCGAGCGCCCACCCGACCAGCAGGACTGGTGGCGGATCCACCGGATCGCGCCTTTCCTCAGGGAACGCGCCAAGATCCAACGCTTGATCCGCCGCTGGTTCGAAGACCAGGGCTTCCTCGAGGTCTCCACGCCCATCCTGGCTCGGTGCCCGGGCCTCGAGGTGCACCTCCACCCGATCCGGGCCACGGTCGGCTCCGCCGAGCGGCACCTAATCACCAGCCCCGAGTACCATATGAAGCGCCTGCTCGCGGGCGGCTTCGAGAAGCTCGTCTACTTCGGTCCCGCGTTTCGGGACGACGAGCGCGGCCCGCACCACCTGCCGGAGTTCACCATGCTCGAGTGGTACCGGGCAGGCGCAGACCCTCCGGAGATCATGGCCGACGTCGAGCGCGTGGTGGCGCTGGCGATGGGTCGCAGCGAGCCGTGGACCACGCTCACGGTCAAGGACGCTCTCCGCAAGTTCGCCGACCTCGACCTCGACGCCGACGACAAGAAGCGGCGCACGAAGAAGGCCACCGAAGAGCGTATCGACGCGATCCACCTCGCATTGGTAGAGAGAGTCGAGCCGGCGCTCGCGGCGCTCGGCAACGTGCACCTCATCGAGTGGCCCGCCGAGCTCGCGTCCCTTGCCCAGCTCAAAGAAGACGACCCCACGGTGTCGGAGCGCTTCGAGGCCTACGTCGGGGGCATCGAGCTCTCGAACGGCTTCGGCGAGCTCACCGATCCGGCCGAGCAGCGCGCGCGCTTCGAGGCCGACCTGGCGGAGCGGCGCCGCCTGAAGCTCCCGGTCTTCCCGATCGACGAGAACTTCCTGGACGCGCTGGCGACCGGGATCCCCCGCTGCAGCGGCGTGGCCCTTGGCTTCGACCGGCTGGTCATGAAGGCCGTGGGCGCCCGCACCCTCGATGACGTCGTTCCTTTTCCTCCGGAGCTCGCGTAACCTCAAGCCGTGTTCGAACGGCAGGGCTACGCAGCGGGTTACTACCCGGCCACCGACCCGGAGGGGCGTCCGCGACTGCTCATCGTGGTCAAGCGGAGCTTCACGCTAGACGCCGTCGAGGCCGTCTGCAAAGACCTCGAGAAGCCCGAGCCCGTCCTCCTGGCCGACGAGTATTACGGGGACGAGAACCCGTTCAAGTCCTCGGTGCTCGTCGAGAGCGACGTGGCGCCCTGGAAGCTTGCCGCCGACGTGATCTTCGTGGGCAAGGCGCACGCGCCCGGCGGGAAGAAGGTGCCCAGCTTCGAGGCCTCCCTCCGCGTAGGCGCTCACTCTCGCCGGCTCAAGCTCTTCGGGCCGCGGAAAGCCACCTGGGTCCCGCCGCGAGACCCGAAGAAGAAGGGCGACCCGCCGGAGCCGCAGCCGCCGGTGATCTCGGAGCCCGAGCCCATCGCCTCCGTCGAGCTCATCTACGAGAACGCGTACGGCGGCATTGCCACGTACTACCCCCCAGACCCCGCCGCCTTCCGGAAGGCCATCCGCAAAGCCAAGAAGAAGGCCGCCGCCAAAGAGGAGGCCAAGAAGAAGGAGGCGGAGAAGCAGGCCGAAGAGGCGAAAGCGGAGGCCGAGAAGCAGGCCAAGAAGGTCGCCGAGCTGCAGAAGAAGGAGGCGCTGAAGAAGCAGTTCTCGTCCGGAGAGAAGCGACTCGAAGACGCCCCCGACGTAGAGCTCGAGG
Source organism: Pseudomonadota bacterium (assembly GCA_005776725.1). GTDB lineage: Bacteria > Myxococcota_A > UBA9042 > SXOO01. Next base: position 7,478 of record SXOO01000120.1, read on the forward strand.
TCGAGATGGGCAGCGCGCGCCACAAGACAGCGGACGGCACGGTGGTGCTGGACCTCGCGGAGCTGGCCGAAGCGCAGAAGCGTGACGAAGAGCTGTCGCAGGTGCGGGTCGACAAGGACGCGGCCGATGCCCTGAAGCGGCGTCGCGACCAGCTCGAGGAGAAAGCAGACGAGGCGCTGCTCGCGAAGCTGGCGGGAGAGGAGACCGCGGCGGCCGCCGCCGAGAGCGTGGCGCGGCAGCGACTGAAGCAGCTGGCGGGAGACGGCGGCGCGCGCTTCGACCTCGGCGACGAGGAAGACGAAGAGCTCGATGAGGACTGGGTCGAGACCGAGCGGAAGAAGCGCGACGCCTTGTACGCCTCGCTGGGCCTCGACCCGAACGAAGAGATCGAGTGGGTCGAGGGCGACTTCCCGAGGATCCCGTGCCCCAGCAACTTCGTGGGCAAGGGCTTCGCGCTAGGCAACTCGAAGGAGAGCCTCGACGGCCTCGAGCTGCCGCTGATCGAGGACGCGCAGGCCCCCCTCCGCCCGGAGGACCTCCCGGTCGAGGCCGGCACCTTGCACCTTGGCGCGGTCCCGCACCCGGCCGGCCTCGGGGTCGTGGGCCGTGGCTGGATGCCGCGGTCGCTCCAGTGGGGCCACTTGCCGGGCGACCTCGAGGCGGCGCAGCACGCGCTCGACAAGCAGCTGGCGGAGTTCAGCACCGAGGACGCGGACGACCAGCAGGCCCTCGAGGCGCTGATGGAACGAAAGCCCCAGAAGCTGGACCCCCGCGTCTACAACTGCGCGGCGTTCCAGCTCCCGAAGCTCTGGGGGGACGAGGAGGTCTACCTCGAGAACCTCGACAAGAACGGCATGACGTTCTTCCGCCTGCCCGGGAGGCGCCCCCTCGTCCGCCTCGACCGTGGGAAGGGCTGGGAGCCCGTCGAGGTCATCCTCGACACGCTCGTGATCGATCGGGACAAGGAGCGGGTCCACCTCGTGTGGCGCGGGCGCGTCCCGTACGGCGGCCCGAAGGAGCTCGAGGCCTACCCGCGGGTAGACGTGGACGTGCAGGACTTCACGGTGCAGTCGTGGCGCGACGAGCTCGAGCGCCAGGCGATCGCGCGGCGCGAGAAGCGCGGCGAGGCGCTGGTGATCGGCAAGGATGAGGTCTCGGCCGAGGAGTCCGCGGCGTTCGAGTCTCAGATCGAGCAGGCGGGCATCGGGCTCCACGGGGTCAAGGAAGACCGCGGGCCCATGGATCGCGAGGCACGCGCGGCGGACGGCGCGTTGATCGACATCGTGGATCGCGACGACGTGATCATGTCTGACGACGCCTGGATCGCCGAGACACAACAGAAGCTCCTCAGCGACGAAGAGAAGAAGCTCATCGAGCTGCAGAAAGACGAGCGCAAGGCCGTGCAAGCGCAGAAGGAAAAGATCCGAGCGCGTCTTGCAGAAATCAAGGCCGAGAAGCAGGCTGCTGCGGAAGCGGAAGCCAAGGCGAAGAAGAAGAAAAAGCCGAAGAAGGACGAGTCCAAGCCCGCGGATGACGACGACGCTGACGAGGCGCCGCCCGAACCGGGCAAAGAGGGAGGATAGACCATGCCGTCGTTGCCGCTGCCCATGACCACCCTGTGCGATATCACCTTCGTTGGCCAGATGAAGAAGCTGCCCGTGGACTGGAAACAGCCGAGCGGCAGTCCTGCTGGCAAGCAATATACGGACGCCTTCAGCGCCTCGGAGCACGCCACCGTGCCGGAACCGATGTGCTATTTCTGGGCAGCGTCCACAAACAAGTACCACACCGACACATCCAAGGACATCGGCGGCAAGTTCAAGGACTTCTGCCACAAGATGCTCGACGCGTTCAAGAACGCCGTGGACATGTGGCGCCTGCTGGCAATGTTCAAGGATATCAAGGTCGTGGCCGTCAGCGCCATCGGCGCCCCTGGGTGCCTCCAAGGGCCCGATCTCGAGCCCTTGATCAAGAACCTGTCGTATCCCGCCGCCACCGGCAACCTCGCCAAGTGGCGCGACGCCGTCGCGAAGGGCCTCGCCTCCTGCTGGAAGGAGTGGGCCGACAAGGTCACCATCCCCGGGCTCCCGTTCTACCCGGCCTTCGCGGCGTTCCCTGGCCCGATGGCCCCGCCGATGCCGAACGTGCCGGTCCCGCTCATCGCGTGCCCTTCGCCGGGTATGGCCAAGATGGCCGCGCCGGCGCTCGAGAAGGCGATGTGCGACAACTTCTCGCTCGACGACCCGGACAAGCAGTTCACGGCCGCGGCCAAGTCCATCGCCACCGCCGTGGGGATGGCCTTTCTCGCGTGGCAGCCCATGCAGCAGGTCATGCTGGTCATGGGTCAGGGCCCGATCCCCACGTTCGCGCCGCCCTACGTGCCGGTGGGGCCCGTGCTCAATGGCATGAACATCCCCGCGCCAGGTCACCTCGCCGCGTGACCGCGCCCGCGGGACCGCGCACGTTCGAACCCGATCTCCTCTGGAATGGGCGCGGCTTCTCGCGCGGCACGTTTCGCGTACGGAGCGGCGTGATCGAGGCCTGGGGCGGCGCTGCGCCCGACGCCGCAATAGTGCAGCGACTCCCCGGCTTGGCTGTTCTCCCGGGCTTCGTCAACAGCCACAGCCACGCCTTCCAGCGGCTCCTTCGCGGCCGGGCCGAGCGCCCCGAGCCCCAGGGCAGCTTCTGGACCTGGCGCGCCCAGATGTACCGCCTGGTGGAGCAGCTCACGCCTGAGCTTCTGGAGGAGTGCACCACCCTCGCCTACCGCGAGCTCCGCGACGCGGGCTACACGCGCGTCAAGGAGTTCCACTACCTACACCACGGGAAAGGCGGCGTGCCGTACCAGGACCCGAACGAGCTCGCGCTCCGAGTCCGAGCCGCGGCCGAGCGCGCGGGGATCCGGCTCGAGCTGCTGCGAGCGGTGTACCTGCGGGGTGACGAGCCGGCCCAGGCACGCTTCAGAGACCACTCGCTCGACGCCGCGCTCGCTCGCACCGAGGCCCTGGCGGCCACGGGGCTGCGGGTCGGGCTGGCCCCGCACAGCGTCCGCGCAGTCCCCCGCGAGGCGCTCGGCGAGGCCGCCGCCTGGGCGCGAGACCGGGGGATGGAGCTCCACATGCACCTCGCAGAGCAACCACGCGAGGTAGATCAGTGTCTGGCCGAGACGGGCCTGCGGCCGGTCGAGCTCGCCGCGGAGCGTGGCATGCTGGGTCGCAGCTTCGTTGGGGTCCACCTTACGCACCTGGCTCCCCACGAAGCCCGTGCGGTCGGAGAGGCGGGCGCCACGGCGTGCCTCTGCCCCACCACCGAGGCCAACCTGGGCGACGGGCTCCCCGCGCTCGACGCGCTGGTCACGGCCGGCGCGCGCCTCGCCATCGGGAGCGACAGCCAGGCGCACATCGACCCGTTCCTCGAGCTGCGAGGGGTCGAGTACCACGGCCGGCTGGCGGCGCTCGCGCGGACCCGCCTACACCCGGTCGAGCTGCTCAAGAGCGCCCTGGAGCCCCACGCCGTGGGCGACGAGGCGCGGTGGGTGGCCGTGCGCCTCGACGATCCCGCGCTCGCCGACGTCCCTGTAGAGCGCTTGGCCGATGGCCTCGTGATGTCGGCCACGCGCGGCGTCATCGCGCTAACCGCCGTGGGCGACGATGTCCGCCCGGTCGACCCAAGCCTCGGCCCCGACCTCCGCGCCTTCCGCGGACGTTACCCCGGCCTCGGGAGCTGACCCTGCGCCCGGACGTCCCGCCTCGACACCCCGGCCCACTGCGACGCGGCGACACGCTGCTCGTCCGCGCCGACCGCCTCGCCGAGGGCGGCGCCGTGTGCGTCCCGTGGCCCTCCGCGGGGTCAGAGACGCCTCTCGAGAGCGGCGCGGGCGGCGGAGCGCCTGGACTAGGCGCGACGGTCCAGGTGGCGGGGCTGGTCCCCGGTGACGTCGCGAAGATTCGGGTGGAGGCCGTGGGTCGCAGCGGCGCCTTCGGCGCCCTGCTCGCGCTGAAACAGTCGTCTCCGCACCGGGTCTCGGCCCCCTGCCCTGTCGTGGACCGCTGTGGCGGGTGCCCTTGGCAGATGGTGCGCTACGATGAGCAGCTCCGCGAAAAACACCGCGCGCTCATCGAGCTCTTCTCCGGCACGCCGCTCGCGTCCATCGCGCTCGAGGCGGTGATCCCCACCCCAGGCGAACCGCCTTTCGGCTTCCGCGAGAAGGTCCAGATGCCCGTCGGCGGGCGGGCGGGCGACCTGCTCCTAGGCTTCTGGGCACCGCGGTCGCGCGATCTGATCCCGGTAGCGCATTGCCTGGTCCAGTCCCCCCTGCTCGAGCGCGTTCGCGCGCGCGTCGTCCCGGTGCTCAACCGCCACCGGCTCGTGCCCGAGGAGGAGCTGCGGACGGTGCTGCTTCGCGCTGGCGACAACGCGGCGTACGTAACGCTGGTCACGCGCCACGACCGGCGCGACCTCACCGCGGTGGGCGCCGAGCTGATGACCCTCCCCGAGGTGGCCGCCGTCTACCACAACGTCAACGACACCACGGGCAACCGGGTCCTCGGGCCAGTGACCCGCCACGTCGCCGGGCCGTCGCCGGAGGAGGCGCCGCTGTTCCGCACGGTCGGAGGAACCCCGCACACGCTCTCGGCGACCGGCTTCTTTCAGACCAACCCACACGCCGCGGCCACGCTGCGCGGCGCGGTGCACGCGTCTCTGGGGGAGGGGCCGATCCTCGAACTCTACGGCGGGACGGGGTTCCTCGTGAGGGGCCTCCGCGGGCCCGTGCTCCTCGTGGAGGCCAACCCCGAGGCCGCCGCGGTCGCCGCCGCTTCGCTTCCGAACGCACGCGTGCGGGTCGAGGACGCGGCGGCGCTCGGCTGGGTGTCGGACGCCGCGGGGACGATCATCGCCGACCCGCCGCGCAGCGGGCTGGGTGTCGTGGTGGCGCGCGCGCTGGCACAGACCGGTGCGCACCGCCTCGTCTATGCGGCGTGTTCCCCCGAGGCGCTGGCGCGAGACTCGCACACGCTCGCCGAGGAGGGCTGGCGCCCGCGTCGCGCGGTCCCCGTGGACATGTTTCCCCACACCCCGCACGTCGAGGTCGTGGCCACCTTCGAACGCGGGGTTTGACCGCCGTCGAGGCGCGCGTTAGGTAGCGCGCCCCATGCTCGGACTCCTCCCACTCGTCGTCGTGGCGCTCATCGTCGCGGCGGTCTTCGCCCATCGCGCTCGGCTCCAGCCACACCTCGGCCCCGTGGGACGCGCGTTGTCCTTGTGTGTCGGCGCCAGCCTCGGGGGCCTCGCACTGGTCGCGTCCACAGAGCTCCTGGGCCTGTTCTCGGCGCTCACCTTCGTCCCCGTGTTGCTCACCTGGAGCGCGCTCGGGATCGCGGCCGCCGTCGTGCTCGCTCGAGGGGACGCCCGTGGCTTACTGAGCCTGCCGACGCTCCCGCGCGCCGCGCTGGCGCTCTGGGGGATCAGCCTCGCCCTCCTGGGACTGGTCATCGTCAGCGCGGTCCTGTCCCCGCCCAACAACTACGACTCCATGGCCTACCACCTCATGCGCCAGCTGTTCTGGATGCAGCAGGGCTCGGTGGACTTCTATCCGACCAACTCCATCCGGCAGCTCTTCATGCCGCCGTTCTGCGAGTACGCGCAGCTCCACGCGATGATCCTCGCCGGCAGCGACCGCTGGTCGAACCTGGTCCAGACCGGCGCGCTAGCGGCCACGCTCGTGGGTGTAGCGCACCTCGCGCGGGTCCTCGGGGCGGGCCCCTTCGGGCAGGCGCTCGCGGCGTTGTTCGCGATCACCAACCCCATGGCCTTCCTCGAAGGCTCGAGCACGAAGAACGACATGATGGTGGCGTGGCTGGTCTTGCAGACCAGCATCTTCGCGCTGCGTGTGGTCGAGCTGCGCCGCTTCACGTGGACCCTCGTCGCGTTCATCGGCGCGTCGCTCGGGCTGCTGCTCCTGGCCAAGGGCACGGCGATCGTCTTCGCCCTCCCCGTCTGCCTCATGGCCGGGGTCGCGATGATCCGCTACGGGCGAGGCAACTCCAGCGGCTCCAGCGCCTCCATGGGTGACGAAGCGCCACCCGAGCCCCTCACGGCCGCCCGTCTCTTCGCGCCGCGTCACATCGGCGGGCTCCTGGGCGCTCTGGTCGTGATCGCGGTGATGGCGTTCGCGCCCAACGCGGGGCACTTCCATCGAAACAACGAGATGTTCGGCCACCCGACTGGGCCCATCGCGCCCGAGGTCGAAGGCTCATCCCTCTACGTCAACGAGCACATGGCCGCCTGGCCCACCCTCGCGTCGAACGTGATCCGGAACGTCACGCTGCACCTCGCGCTGCCCGAACCCGCCACGGTCTTCCGAGGCTGGAAGCCCTGGGTGGCCTGGAACGAGGGGGTCCACCGCCGCGCGCTCGCGATGCACGACTCCCTGGGGCTCGACCCGAACGCGGACAACACCACGTGGAAAGGGATGCCCTACAAGGTCGTGTACTTCCCCACCAGCGAGGACCGCGCGGGCACCATCGTGCACTTCCTCCTGGCCGTGTTCGCGCCGCTGCTGGCGCTGCCGAGGCTCCTCCGCCGCAAGGAGGCCGACGGGACCCCACGCTTCCTCGTGGGCGCGTGGCTCGTCGTGCCGGCGCTGGGCTTCATCGCGTTCTGCATGGTCTTCCGGTGGCAGCCCTGGCATGCCCGGCTGCACCTCCCGCTGTTCGCCTTGGTGGCGCCGCTCGTGGGCTGGCTCTTCGACACAGGCCGCTGGCGGATCCCGGGCTGGGTCACCGCGGCCCTCGCCCTGGTGTGGCTCGTCCCCACGTTCGAGAACGTGGGGCGTCCGCTGCACGGCAAGGGCAACATCTGGTCCACGCCCCGCGACTCGATGCGACTGAACTGGCGCACGAAGTGGCGCCCGGGCACCGAGGTCGCCGCGGAGCTCGTGCGCAAGATGGGCGCCAAGTCCCTGGGCTTCCGCTTCGGACACAACGACATCCAGTACCCGATCGGGCGCATGGTCCGCGACACGCTGCCGGACATCGAGATCGTCAACGTGAACCCGAAGCCAATCACCAACCCTCGCGAGCTACGCCCCACGCCCGAGGCGCTCGTGGTGGCCGGCCCGTTCCAGCTCGAGCGCACGGAGAACGGTCGGACCTACAAGCTCGCCGGCCTGGGCGATCCGTACGCCGTGTTCATCCGCGACGACCTCTACCCCACCGCGCCGAAGGCGCTGGATCGCCACCGCTTCCTCGGGTGGACCGAGCTCCGTGGCCTCAAGAAGCCCGGCCACGGCCAGCGGGTGGGCCGCGTCGACCGCGCCACGGCGGTCACACGCGTAACCACGCAGACCTCCGCGGTCGTGGTCTTCACCGGCCGGGCGAAGGCCCCTGTCAGCGTGTGGCTGCGTGGCAGCCGCCTCGCAGAGTTCACCCCCAGCGCCGTTCCCACGGCGGTCCCGATCTCGCTGAGACCGGGAGCGAACACGATAGAGCTCAGGGGAGTGAAGGACGTGGTCTTCACCACGCTCCGCCTCGAGCCGCAAGGCGCCACCACTCCCACGGTGAGCGGCGCGGCCGAGACCAGCCCACCCGCGCCCCGCTTGCCCCGCACGCCCCGCGCGACTCGGACTTGACGACACCTTCCGAATGAGTTAAAGGGTCGGCGTCGTTCGGAGCCTGCGCCCTTCGTGTGCGCGGCAAACCCGACGCCCGTCGCGTTCGCGACTCCAGTGCTAAAGCCCAGAGGCGGCCGTGATGTCAACGGCAGCCGACCCAACGCCGTGGCCGGGCCCACGGCACGAGGGCGCTACCCGATCGCGGGCCGCTCCGGCGCAAGGCGGGTACCCGCCGTAGAGGTGACCATGCAAGTGAACGAGGCTTCCCGCAAGGATGGTGGACGTCGCCGTCGCCGCCGTCGGCGTCGTGGCGGAGCAGGGAAGCAGGGAGGCCACGGCCACGTCGATCGCCGGATCGATCCGGACGACGACCGCAGCAATGCGCCCCGCTTTCCGGCGGCCGACCCGTCGGATGGGCTCACGCCCTTCAACCTGTTTTGCGCGTACCACCTCGGGGTCACGAAGGACAACACCTTCAAGTTCCAGTCGATGCCAGAGGTCGCGAAGCGGTTCGGCCTCGACATCCCGGGGCTCAAGGAGCGCATCCTCGCGTGGCAGCTCGACAGCGAGTCCATGCGCCGCGCCGGCTTCGACGGCGAGCTCATGCAGCTCGACATCCGCGTCGCGCCCGAGGGCGTGAGCCGTCGCGAGCTCGCTCGGTCCATGTGGCTCGACCTCGGCCGTTCCGAACCGGACGAGGATGTGCCCGAAGAAGACTGGGACGAGGACGAGTACGACGAAGAGGATGAGGAAGCCGAGGCCCCGTAGCCTTGGGCTGAGCGCGGCGATCTGTGTCGCGCTCTGCCTCGCCGCGGGTTGCCGTCGCTCCAGCGAGGCACCCGCGGCGGCGTCCTCACGCGCGGTACGCATCGCTGCGTTCGAACCCAAGTCCCTCGACCCAACCCTCCTCGCCGACGGCCAGGGCCGCAAGCTCGCGGAGAACCTCTTCGCCGGGCTCACGGCGCGCACGGCCAACGGCCAGATCATCCCTGGTCTCAGCGCTTCGTGGTCCACCACCGAGGATGGCCTCGAGTGGACCTTCGTCCTCCGCGAGGGCGTCGTGTGGTCAGACGGCGCGGCCCTCACCGCGGAGGACGTGGTCTGGTCCTTCCGGCGGGGCGTCGACCCCGCGGTCGGTGGCCCCAACGGCGGCATGTTCGACCCCATCCAGGGCGCCGCCGAGATCACGGCCGGGAAGCTCCCGCCCGAGAAGCTCGGCGCCACCGCCAGCGGCAACAACGTGGTGCTCCGCCTCTCGCGGCCCGACCCCGAGCTCCCTCGGCGGCTGGCCACGGGCTGGCTCTCGCCCGCGCCGCGGCACGCCATCTCGGCGCACGGTGGCCGCTGGCTCGAACCCGCCCACTTCGTGGGCTCCGGCCCCTACCTGCTTCACAGCCACACTGCCGGCCAGGGCGCCGTCCTCCTCAAGAACCCCCGCTTCTACGACGCCTCCAACGTCGCGGTGGAGCGCCTCGAGCTGCGCTTCACGTCAGACGTCTCGCTCGCGTGGCAGTGGTACGAGCTGGGCGAGGTTGACGTGGTGGAGGGGCTCATCCCGCCGGAGATCAGCGCGAGGCTCTCGGGAGCCCAGGACCCGGCGCTCCGCCTGAGCCCCTTCGACGGGGTGTTCTTCGTGTTCGTGAACACGGCGAAGGGCCCGCTGGTCGACGTGCGCGTAAGACAAGCGCTCGATCTGGCGATCGACCGACAGCGCCTCGTCCGCCACGTGCTCGGCGGCGGCGAGCGCGCCACCTGGTCGGCGCTCCCGGCACGCATGCTCGGCGAAGGCCTGGCCCAAGCGCGCCCGAGGGATCTCGCCCGGGCGAAGGCGCTGCTGGCAGAGGCCGGCTTCACCGCCGCACGACCGCTCGCGCTCCGCCTCGCGTTCAACACGAACCAAAAGAACAGCCGCCTCGCCGAGGCGCTCCAGCAGGACCTCGCCGTCGGCCTTGGCGTCCAGGTCACGCTCGAGAACACCGAGTGGGCCACCTTCCTCTCGCGCCTTGACTCCGGAGACTACGAGCTGGCCCAACTCAACATGGGTGGCTTCGACGCCCTGGACTTCCTCTCGCTGTTCGAGTCCGGCACGCCCAACCGCTCACAATGGAGAGACGGGGAGTACGACGCTGCCGTGGCGGCGTTCCGGTCGGCCGCCGCGCCAGCAGCGCGCACCGAAGCGCTCGGTCGCGCCGCTGCCCGCCTGGCATCCCAGTTACCTGCCTTCCCCCTCTTCGAGCCGTCTCGGCAGAACCTCGTACGCCCGGGGCTCTCCGGCTTCGAGGCCACCACCGACGACGTCCACCCGGCCCGGTACTTCGCATGGATGCCATGACCTCAACGGAGAGCGTGCTCACCTCCGTGCTCCGCGGCGACCCGGTCGAGGCCCCGTTCGACCTCCTCGCCGCGCGAGTCCTCGAGCAGTCCCTCGGGCCTCGACGTGCCGATCCGAAGGGCAAGGATCGAGTGGCTTGCCTCCAGGTGGTCGAGGCGGGCCGCGCGTTGCACGCGGGTGACTACGCCTCCGCCGAGCGCGCGCTGCAGGACGCCCGGCGCCGGCTCGAGCCGAAGACGTTGAAGCCGCTCGTCGAAGCGATCGAGGCCGCGCGCCGTGCAGCCGCGCGAGCCAGCGCGCTCGAGGCTCTTCGCGGCCTCGGCCACCTCGAGCCCGAGGCCGCTCTCGCCGCGTTGAAGCGGGCGCTCGCGGTCGCCCCGGAGCTGGGTCCAGAGGTCGCCGCTCAGCGGCGCGAGCTGGAGGCCACGGTGGCGGAGCGGACGCAGAGGGCCACGCTGAACCGCCGCGTCCGCGCGCTCCTGGACTCCGGGCAGGTCTTCGAAGCCGCCGAAGAGGCCGGCGACGCGCCCGAGCTCCGCGAGTCTGTGGCCGCCGCCATGGAGGCCTGGGCCACGCTCCCTCTTACCCTGCCCGTGCCCGCCAAAGCCGGCGTCATCGACATTGGCGGGATCGGCGTCGCGAGCGAGCCGGGGCAGCGGGTCGTGGTGTCTTCGGACGATGAGCACCGGACGATGGCGGCTGCTGCCGGCCGGCGCGTGGCGCTGCTCGACAGCGAGACCCTGGCGCCGCGCCGCGGCGTGGTCCTCCCCGAGGGCGTCAGCACGGCAGATCCCAACACGCGGATCTTCTCGTCCAAAGACCGCGTCGTGATCTTCGACACGGCCCAGAAGCGAGTCACGGTGGTCGACGCCGCCGAGCCGCGCACACTCAGCCACCGCAAGCTCGACCGCATCCTCGCAGCGGCGCGAAACCCCGCACAGCTCGCCGCCGAGACCGCGTTCGACCCCTTCAGCGGCCGGCTGATCGTCAACTTGCCAGACACAACGGGCCGCGACGAGTCACGGCTCCTGGCCATCGACCCCGAGCGGGGCGCGGTGGTCCACGAGGAGCGAGTCCCCGCCCTGCTGTTCAACCTGCGCCGCGTCTCGGGGACCAACCTGTTCGTGGTTCAGCGGGGGCACGACCCCCGGCGCCGGCCCACCCAAAAGCCGTTTCACTACCTCCTGGTCGACGGCCTCTGTCAGACCGTGGGCCGCGTGCTGCTCCCCGAGCTCGAGCACCCGCTCCACGCCATCCGCAAGATGGGGATGCTGCCGGACGGCGGCTTCCTGTTGCAGTACTGGTACGCCGACCCGCTCACGGGCCAGCCGGTGGAACACGGAAACGCGCTCATCCGCATGCGCCCCGACCAGAGCATCCTCTACGCTAGCGGCGACGTCAGCCGGTGGCTCGGTCCGGGACGCCTCGTCTGGGGGGCGTTCGATGTCCCGGGACGCGCCGGCGACCTCAGCATTCGCGACTTCGCGTTACCCTGGGTCGCCCCGCAGCGCGACGGGTCTGCCCGGTTCGGCCTCTCCGGCGTGAGCCTCGACCGCTTCGAGCGACGCTGGGACCTCGCGGTCGAAGCTGGCGCCACCCTCACCGCCGTGTTCGGCGATGTGGGGGGGCAGCTCATCCTGCTCCTCTCCAAAGAGAAGCGGTCCAGCCTGATCTCGGTTAGCTCTCCACGCCCCGCTGAGGCGCCCGGGCCCTGACCGTCCGGGGAGCCGCGAGGGTCGCGCACGGCCGGTGAGAGCGCGCGACGGCCGACGGCCTACTGGCATGCCTCGGCACCCACGAAGCTCTCCGGCTGGCACACTTTGGTTGCACCGTAGTTGCAGTCGTCCCCAAAGGACAAGAGCGCACAGCGCGAGAACTCGCCCAGGTTCTGGCAGTCCCCGTCGTTGTTGCAGCCAGCGAGGCAGAGGCTGCTTGCAGCGAGCTTGTGGGTGTTGATGAACTTCGAGGTGAGCGGATAACACTTGTTGTCGAAGACACCCGCCGCCTTGGGCCACTCGTTGCAGTTGCTCACCACGGTGCATCCTGCGCAGGCCGCCGTGCAGAACCGGCGCCTAGGGACCCCGTCTTCGTTCCAGAGCTCCTCGTCGTAACAGAAGCCGGTGCCGCACTCCGAGTGGTCGGTGCACGTGGAACCGACGGGCAGCCCGTCCGGCACCATCTCCCCGCATACGCCCGCGGGCGCTTCGACATCGCCCGTGGTCTCCCCGACGTCGCCGACCTCGCCGCCGCCGACGTCCGCTGTGTTGCCGTCCGTTGCGTCCGCAGTGTCCGCACTGTCGGCCGCGTCCGCCGCGTCGGCGCCGTCAGCCGCTCCGTCAGTTCCGCCGCCGACGTCCGCCAAGCCGCCAACGTCGGAGACGCCGCCGTCACCGGCGCCCCCGGCGTCTTTCTTGGATCGCCCCGAGCTCGTCGAACACGCCGCCAGAAGCACCAATACGCAGAGTCTCATGGTCACGCTGCCACCTCTGGGGCGGCAAGCTATCAGTTCAGCGGGGCCACAGCGAACAACTGTCCTACCACCAGTGGGTCTCGTCGAGGCGCGCATCGTCCGCGGCCGCGGCGTCCCAAGGCCGGGTCGGGAGGTACTTCCAGCCGCCGTCGGAGCACATGAACACGATGTTTCCGGTGCTGAGCCGATCGGCCTCGGACAGGGCGGCGTGCAGGGTGGCGCCCGCGGAGACGCCGGCCACGATCCCCTCGGCGGCCATGAGGCGCTCCGCGGCGCGCAAGGAGGTGGCGGCGTCCACCAACATGCGGCGGCTCAGGAGGTCGAGGTCGAGCAACGGGGGAGCGAAGCCGTCGTCGACGCTCTTGAGGCCCTGCAGGCGCTCTCCCATTCGCGGCTCCACGCCCACCACGCGCACCTGCGGGTTCACTTCGCGCAGGCGCCGGCCCACGCCCATGATCGTGCCTCCCGTCCCGATCCCCGCCACGAACACGTCCAAGCGCTCCCCCAACGGACCGCCCTCGGTGAACCGCGCCAGGATCTCCGCGGCGGTCTCTTCGTAGTGCACTCGCTCGTTGTCCGGGCTCGAGAACTGCCGCATCGGCACCGCGCCGGTCGCCCGCGCGTAGGCCTCGGCCACGTCGATCGCGCCCTTCATCCCCGCGACGGACTCGCAGACGGTGACCCTTACGCCCAGGAGCGCTAGCGCGTCCGCGATGGTGGGCACGCAGCCGTGCGGCAGCACCACGTGGCAACGGTACCCACGAGAGCGCGCCAGTGCGCCGAGCGCGATCGCCGTGTTTCCACTGGAGGCCTCGACGATCTCTCCCCCCGGCTGCAGCGCCCCGGAGCGCTCGGCGGCGTCGAGCAGCGCGCGCGCGACTCGGTCCTTGATCGAGCCCGATGGGTTCCCGCCCTCCAGCTTCGCGAAGAGGCGCACACCCGGGCGCGGCGACAGGCGGGGACACTCGACGAGAGGCGTGTTTCCGACGGCGTCTGCGAGTCGCATCGTGCTCCCTGGGGTGTGGCCGCAGCCTCTCCTGAGCCCGCGAGGTATCTGGAGGCGCAACCGACTTGCGCACCCGGGATTCGTCCGTACCATGAGCCCACATCCGATGTCGCGCCACTTCGCCGGTCACGTCTCGCTCCTCACGGTGCTCACCGTCAGCGCCAGTTGCGCTACTCTGCCCGCGCCCGAGGCCTTCGCCGCCGAGCCCCCCGCAGAGCGCGATCGGGGCCCCCTGAGCCTGCCGTCACCGAGCCTCGAAGACGCCCCCGAGGCGGCGGGACTCGACGCCGCGGTCACCCGGCGCGACGCTGGCGACCTGGCCGGGGCCGCCGCGGCGCTTCGCGCCTTCCTCGCGGCCGAGCCGGAGCACGCCGAGGCCCCGCTGGCGAGGGTGCTGTTGGGGCTCACGCTCGTGGAGCAGGCCCAGTACGGCGAGGCCGAGAGGGTGCTGCGCGAGGCCGATAGGGTCGGCCCGCTCTCTGATCTCACCGCGTTCCTCGAGGGCGAGGTGCTCCGCGGCCTGGCCCGTCCCGAGGCGGCGCTGTCAGCCTATCGTCGGGTCCTCGACACGCCACGGAGTCCCTACAACCCGATCGCCGCCTTTCGATTGGGAGACGCGTTGTACGAGGCCGGTCGGTGCCCCGAGGCCGTGGCGCACTGGTCCCCGCTGGTCGATACCTTCCCGGAGTACCCGGGGCTCAGCGGCGTCCGCCTGCGCCTCGCCGAGTGCGCCCTCGAGCGAGACACGAAGGACGGTATCCGGCGCCTCGCCGACCTCGCGCTCCGGGCCCCTCCCGGGGACGCGCGGTATGCCGCCCGGCAGCACCTGGACGCGCTGGAGCGGCGCGGCCACCGCGTGCCGCCGGTGCCCTTCGCCGAGCAGCTGCAGCACGCGATCTCACTCCGCCAGGAGCGCCACTGGCCGGAGGCGCTGGCCGCCCTCGATCGGCTGGAGCCCAAGGCCACCAACGCGCGCGACAAGCGCACGCTGCTCGAGGAGCGGGCGCGGACGCTCGAGTCGCTCGACCGATACAAGGACGCCCTGCAGGCGCTCGAGCATGCGGAGGCCGCCGGCGCGCGAGACACCGAGCCGCAGCGGATTCGGCTCCTCCGGAAGCTCGGACGCACCGCCGAAGCGGTCCGACGCACCACGCGTCGCGTCGGCGGTCGCCGCGAACAGAACCGCCTCGCGGCCGAGCTCCTCTATCAGGACGGCGACTATGCGGAGGCCCTCGCGCTCTACCGGCCGCTCTTGAGCGGGCGCAAAGACGTCGACTCGCGTTGGCGCCTCGCGTGGCTCGAGTACCGCGCCGGCAACCCGTCGGTCGCCGAGCGCCAGTTCGGAGCGCTCGTCCCTCGCACAGACGCCGACATGGCGCAGTACTGGCAAGCGCGGGCAGCCAAGAAGGCCGGCCGCGACGCGGCGGCGAAGCGCCTGTTCGTGGAACTGGCAAGGCGTAACCCCCTGTCGTACTACGGGATTCAGGCGGCCAACCGCCTCCTCGACGACGGCGAGATCGCGCTGTACTGCGAGATCACCGGAGCGCGGCACGACGACCTGCCGGCGCGGCACCACCGTGAGGCGGCCGCAGGTGGGGTCGCGTGGGGCGGGGCCGAGGGCGACGAGGCGCCGGCCGCAACCCACGGGCGCCGCACCCGCCGCCTGCGCGACGCGATCGACGACTACGGTCAGGCGCTCCCCGAGCTGCGGCGCGCTCTCGCCCGGTACCGCATCGGGCTCGACCACGAGGCACGCCTCGAGCTCCGGACCGCGCTCTCCGAGCTCAGCCGGGCGCGGCGCGGCAACCCGAAGGCGCTCGCGGATCTGGCCGGCAGCCTCTACGTCGACTACCGCGCGGAGAAGCGCGGGCTCTGGGGCGGCCCCGTGAAGCGCCGGCTCGGCCTCTCCTCCGAGGCGCTGGCGCGAGAGGTGCGGCGGCTCACGGCGTTGAAGGCTCTGGCGCGCGACGCCGCCCCGCTGGTGCGCTCCCTGCTCGCTGAGGTGGGGGATCCCTACTGGGGACGTCGACAGGCCCTCCGGGAGTTGGGGCGTGGCCAATGGGAGCCGCCGAGCGACCGCACGCGGGCGGCGTTCAAGCGCGCTTACCCCCTGCCCTTCGGGGAGCGCGTGGCCGCAGAGACGGAGCACCGGGGCGTGCCGCCCTTCCTGCTCATGGGCCTCATGCGAGTGGAGAGCGGCTTCAACGACCTGGCGGTGTCCACGGCGGGCGCGCGCGGGCTGCTCCAGGTGATGCCGGTCACCGGTTGGTTGATCGCCAAGGAGATCGGCGACACCGCGTTTTCTCCCTCGAAGCTCTTGGAGCCGGGCACCAGCATCCAATACGGCAGTTGGTACATCTCGGAGCTCCTCGAGAAGTTCCGAGGTCAGGAGCCCCTCGCGATCATCGCTTACAACGCAGGCCCACACCGAGTGCACGACTGGCTGTCGCACCGGCGCACCGGCACGGCGATGGACGAGTTCATCGAGGAGGTGCCTTACACCCAAGCTCGTAAGTACGTGAAGAGCGTGCTGCGGACGATCGGGATCTACCGGCGAGTCTACGCCGACCGGGCCGACCTCTACGTCGGGCAGGCCCTGAACACGCGCTTCCGCGACAACATCAACTGGTAGGTCGGCTCAGGTCAGGCTGCCAGCTGGCGCTCGACCGCGGCCCATACCGCCGCCTCCACCGCTTCGGGCGGCAGGCTGCCGTCGATGACACAGGCGCGCCAGCCGGACGCTCCCGCGGACTCCTGGGTGGGGCCCGGCACGGCTCCGTAGAGGCCGTCATAAGCCGCGACCACGCGCCGCAGGATCTCGAGCTCCTCGAAGAGCTCGCGGCGGTCCCCGTCGCGCAGCTGAATCCTGGCCAGCGCCGTCTCCGCGTCGACACGGACGTACAGCACCAAACCCGGTGGGGGGGCGTACCGGTTGATCGTCTGGAGCCAGGCCCAGTCGGAGCGCAGCCCCTGGTACGCGAGGGAGGACCCGAGATACCGGTCCGACAACACCACCTCCCCGCGGGCGAGCGCCGGGAGCACCTCGGACTCCACGTGGTCCACGCGGTCACCCGCGAAGAGCAGCGCCAGGGTATCCGGGGGCACCGCCGGCAGCTCCTTGCGAAGGAACCGGCGGATCAGCGCTCCCACGGGCCGGGAGGACGGCTCGAAGGTCCGGTGGACGCTGCGCCCGAGGCCCTCGAGGCGCTCGGCCAGCCTGTGGAGCTGGGTGGTGGTGCCGGCGCCGTCGATCCCTTCGAAGACCAGGAAGCGCTCATAGTTGGGGGGCTGGGTCATCGCGGGCACTCGAGCTCCTGGAATCGTGTGCCGTGGGGACACACGGGGTCAAAGAGCTCGTCGCCGAGCTCGCCGTTCACGTAGACCTCCACGAAGTCGAGCTCGAGCTGCTCCTCGCGGTCGGGCAGCTCGACCCGGAGCGCCGAGGGCAGCGCCACATCGCCGACCGCCTCGCGGCCCGAGACCTCCATGACCAGCACCGAGACGCCGTCGCGTTCCAGCGCCATGCGATACGGCTGGACTTCACCGGGCGCGAGCCAGGCCAGATGGCGCTCGACGGCGTCCCGCTGCTCGAGCCGCCACGCGCCCTCGCACTCGTCCCACTCGACCGCGCGCTGCGCGCCGTTCAGCGTCGCAAGCCGGCCGGACAGCGCGTCGAACAACGCGGCCGGCGGCAAAGCTATGGGAAGGACGCGCGCCACGTTGGCTGCGCACGCCTCGCCACCGGCGCAGACGGCGTCGCCACGCTGGTGGCTGGTGAAGCGCCGGCCATCGGTGCGCAGCACGGCCAGCGTGTCGCCCGTGGGCGTCACCACCTCGAAGCGCAGCGCACCGGGGCGTCGCGCCAACACCTCCACGTCCGACTTCAAGACGCGCCCCTCCGAGAAGAGCCGGGCGCGCGCCATGATCTCGTAGCTCCGAAGCCCGGCGGCTTCCTTGCCGGCGCGTTCGAGGAGCATCTCCGGGTCCGGCGCAGGGCCCGCGGGGCGCTCGAAGCGGTGTGGGCAGCACCCAAGGGTGGACCCGATCAACAACACGGCGAACGAGGCCAGGGGGGCGGCCAGCTTGGGCATGACCGCGAAACATAACGGGGTCTCGGCAGGGCGCCAGCGGCGACTTCCTACTTTTCGTGATCGTTTTGGGTAAAGATCCAAAACGGATGATCGTTCTCTTTCTAAGGAGGGGGGGTCATCCCGCAGGTGAGAGCCCCAGCCCCCCACCGGAACCGACAGGAGGTATCGCGTGAAGACCGAGTCCTTTCAGGCCCTCGCTCCCGCTGAAGTCTCGAGTACGGGTCATTCCATTGGTTCTCTCTCGACGGGGCTCGCCCCGGTCGGCGCCACGGAGGCACCCCGGCTGGCGGAGGCACAGAGCCTCTACGACTTCTTTCAGACCGAGATGGCGAGGCTGGTCGGTTCGCGGGGGATCCCTGTCGAGGCCCAGCTCTACCTCGCGAACCTCTGTGCGCGCTTTACGAAGGCCGACACCCTCTTCGTGGAGCAGGAGGGGCGCCGAGAGCTCGAGCCCCTGGCCTTCATCCTGAAGCGCGCCACCGAGACCACAGACGAGGCGCAGCGCATGGCCACGCTCAGACATCTGGGCGACGTCGCGCTGTACACCAGCGGGTTCCTCTCGGACCGCATCGAGCACAAGGGCCTGGAGCTGGGCTACTTCATCCAGATGGGCGGCCTCGCCTACTCCAGCGCCTCCGATCTGGCCGCGCGCAACGCCGGCCGCCGACCGCTGCAGTCGCTCTACGTGGCCCTCTCTACGCACTTCAAGGCGATGGTCCACGTCCTCTGGGAGCTCGCGGGCCGCGCGAATGGGACCTCGTCGAACCTGCTCAAGGCCTACGACGACTGGCGGCGCACCGGGAGCGAGCGGAAGGAGCGCGAGCTCGTCCGCGCGGGCTTCGTGCTCACCCAACGCCCCGTGCTGTGCTGAGCCCAGCCCCCCCGAGAGGAGGCGCCGTCGCGTCCGTTCAGCGGCAGCTCGAGGCGGTCTACGGGCTGGACCGAGCCCTCGAAGCCGAGCACTACGTGCTACGCCGAAGCGCGCTGCAGGAACACTGGGACGCCGGAGGGCCCAGCGGGCTCCACGGCGATGCGTCGTCCCAGGGCGACGGCCGCGCCGAGGCGCTGGCGCGGGCGCGCCGCGAGGCGCTGCTCATCGGGCAGGCCGAAGACGCGCTGGAGCTCGCGCTGGTCCTGGACGACGCCCTCGCGGACGCGCGTGGCCCCCTCCCCCTCGACGGCTTCTGCGCGATCGCGGAGGGGGTGAGCCACCTCCTCTACGTTGCCCTCGCCGCGCAGCGAAACAACGGGATCAGCGCCTTTGAGCTGGAGCTCCAGGCCGAGATCGACAAGTTCGCGCTGCTGGTGCTCCACGGCCGAATCCCCCTCGACCGCGCCCTCGAGCGCCTTTTCTGGGGATGGGAGCTCGATCCCGACGTGAGAGATCCCGAAGAGCGGGACCGCTACACAGCCGCGAGTCGCATGGCGCACGACTTCTGCCGAGGCGTCCTGAAGCAGCGCCTACAACGCTCCGGGGTGGAGGCGCTCTTGGCCGAGCTTCGCCTGGTCTACCGCCTCACCGGCCAGCGCAAGCGGGAGCACGTGATGCGCCTCTGACGAGCACGGTCCTGGCCGAGGCCGAGCGCCGACCCGTGGCGGCGGCGCACCGCTACGGAGGGATGTGGCTGCAGGTGCCCGGCGTGCCGTAGCAGAAGCCGCTGACACAGGCGCCGACGCAGTCGGACTTGAGCGTGCAGGCCTTTCGGGAACACTTCGCGGCGTTGCAGCTGAAGTTCTCGGGGCAGCCGCTGTCGTCAGAGCAGGTCGTGGGGACGCAGTGGTGGGAACCGTTGCAGGATTGGCCGAGCTCACACTCGAAGTCGGACGTGCAGCCTGGTTTGCAGATCATGGCCTGCTCGCACAGACAGTCGCCCACGTCGCTCTGCAGGCAAATGGACGGGGCGTCGCCGACCGGGCAGTCGCCGTCGATCGCACACTTCGTGACCATGTCTTCCGGCTTGCATGCGCCGCAAGGCAGCTCCTCGCCGGGCTTCAGACAGATCTTGCCGCTCGGGTCGCAGTCCGTTGAGCTGGTGCAAGCGTCCACACCGCGGCTCGTGCAGCTGCCCGCATCACAGCGCGCTACGAACGAGCTCAGGTCCCAGCCGACGGCGCCGTCCTCCGAGACGGTCTGGAGCGTCGCACAGTCGCAGTCTGGATACTGGGAGAGGCAGGAGGACTCCGCGGCCTCGAAGTCGCCGAGACCGACCTTCGCGATGCCCCACGCCACCTGGGTGCCGCAGCAGTTGACCTGATGGAGGACCACCGTGCAGTCCGCGTCGGCCTCGCACGCCTTGTCGGGGGCCGGGAAGTCGTTCTCACCGCCCGGTGTACACACGACGCCGCCGCAGGGCGCCGTTCCGCACACTGCGCCCTCCTTCTTGCCGTTCTCGGGGCAGGTGCAGAGGTTGCAACCATCGGGCGCCGAGAACGGCTCTCCGGGCGTGCAACTGTCGGCTGGAGAGCAGCCGGGCTTGGTGCAGCTGGCTTCAGACTTCTTGCCCGACTCCGGACAAGTGCAGGAGTTGCAGGTCTCGGGCTTCTCGAAAGATGCGCCGGGAACGCACTCGTCCGGGTCGACGCAGGATTTCTGCGTGCAGGCCGCCTCGGCCTTCTTTCCCGACTCGGGGCAGGCGCAGGTGTTGCAGCCATCGTCCGCGGGGTACGATTCGCCCGGAGTGCATGCGTCCGGGTCCGGGCACTCCTTCTCCGAGCAGCCCGCCGTGGCCTTCTTGCCGTCCTCGCCACACACGCACGTGTTGCACCCGTCGTCGGCCGTGAAGCTCTCCCCCGGGGCGCACGCGGCGGGGTCGACGCACGACATTTCAGTGCAGGCCGCCTCGGCCTTCTTCCCAGAATCGGGGCAAGTGCAGGTGTTGCAGCCATCGGCCGCAGCGAAGCTCTCCCCGGGCACACAGGCCTCGGGATCGGTGCACGCCATCTCCGTGCAGGCCGCCGCCGAGCGCTTGCCGTCCGCCCCGCACGTACAGGTATTGCAGCCATCGGGTGTCTCGAAGATCTCTCCGGGGACGCACACGTCCGGGTCGCACCCCATCGTGGTGCACGCAGCATCAGTCTTCTTCGCCGACGGTGGGCACTCACACGTATTGCAGCCATCCGGCGACGGGAAGGACTCGCCGGGAGTGCAGGTGTTGGTGGAGTCAGCGCCGCAGGTGAGCCCTCCGCCGGAGACGTCGGTGCATGGCGCGGCGCCGCATGCCGTCTCGCCAAGACACGCGCACGTCACGGCGCCTTCGCAGGCATCCGGAAGAGCCACGCACTCTGTCTTGCCTCCATCGGTCTTGCATGACGCTTTGCCGTCGCAGGTGCCGGTGCCCACCTCGCAAGAGAGGTACCCGCTGGTCCCGACGGGGGTGGTGCCCGCCGCCGAGTCGGACGTCTCGCAGCCGAGCGAGAAAAGGGCCGCGATGGCCAAGAGTCGAAGGGCGCGAGAGGACCCTGATGTCGCCTTCATGAACTCACCCCATCCCCGTACGCCTCGTCCGCCACGCGGCGCGCTGTGGGCCGGAAGTTGGCGTAGGAACACAGCCCACGCAAGCGAGAACACGTTGTTCCGGTAGGCCGTGCTAGCCGCGGAGTGCGCGATCGTCATGGGGGGCCGCCGCCTCGAGGTGACCTCGCCGGAGCTCCAGCCGTTGACCTGACCGGCCGTTACTCACAGAGTGACGCCCGGCCTGGAGTTCTGGGTCTGGGTCCGGCGATGATGGGGCCGAGCTCGGTGTGCACGGCTAACGCCTAGATCCGCTCCACGGTCCCCCCTCATGGCCTCCGTGGCGCGCTGGAGTCATTCGGTGAAAAAGATTGCGAAGTGGGTGTCGGTGATCGGATTCAGCGTCTCGACGCTGGCCGTTGGGTGCGCCGAGTCGAGCTCGGATACGGCAGCCGATGCTACGGACGCGACGGATGCCCAGGACGGGGCTGAAGCAGGCGACCAAGCCGACGCTACGGACGGGGCAGATGCCGCAGACGGCACCGCGGACGCGACGGATGCGGCCGATGCCACCGATGGCGGTGTGGCCGCAGATGCCACCGACGCGACAGACGCGACCGACGCCGCGGATGCGACGGACACGGCCGACGCGACAGACGCGACCGATGCGACGGACGGCGTCGACGGCAGCGACCTGGCTCCCGAGCCGGTCGCTTGCCTCGCGAACCTCGAGGGCATCGAAGAGCAGGAGCCGAACGACGACGCGGAGTCCTACAACGATCTCGGGACGGCCGAAGCCCCCGGGGTTTGCATCCAGGTCGTCCTCGACTGCGGCAATCAGCAGGAGGACGGACAAGCCGTCTACTCTCACCCATTCGACGGGTTTCTGTTCGACCTCCCCGCTGCCGGCGACGTGACGATCACGCTCACCTGGTCCGCGCCCGGCACAGACGCCGACCTGTACCTCACCGAGCTCCTCCTCGCAGAGCTCGATGACCCGAACTACGAGCCAGAGCTGCTCATCGACTACAAAGAAGACACGTCCGGGGCGGAGTCGGAGACCCTCACGCTGAAGGGAAAGGACGTCAGCTTCTACGCCCTCCGCGTGGCATGCTGGGACTCCCCGGACGCCCAGATCGCCTACTCCATCTCGATCCAGGTCGACGACGGCGGCGTTGACGGCACGGACGGGACCGACGGCTCCGACCTAGCCGACGCCACAGACGCCACAGACGCCACTGACGGCACTGACACCACCGACGCGACCGACGCTACCGACGCCACCGACGCGACCGACGGCAGTGACACCACCGACGCGACCGACGCGACCGACGCCACCGACGGCACGACCGACGGCACGACCGACGCCACCGACGCGACCGACGGCACGGGCCCGACCGACGCCACCGACGCGACCGACGCCACCGACGCCACCGACGCCACCGACGCGACCGACGGCACTGACACCACCGACGCGACCGACGGCACGGGCACGACCGACGCCACCGACGCGACCGACGGCACCGACGCGACCGACGGCACCGACGGGACCGACGGCACGGCAGCCTTGACGTGCGCGCCAATCGGGCTCCCCGCGGCACATGCAGTCACCCCGGACTACATCGATCCGGGGGCTCAGGAGTTCTCGGCGGTGGTCGCGAATTCTCCCGTTGGACAGACCTTCACTGCCCCGTCGAGCTTCAGCTTGAAGTTCGCCACGCTGGCCCTTCAGGTCTGCAATGGCAAAGCAGACGCACAGCTGAAGATCACCGCGGTAACCTCAGAGGGCAAGCCGGACACCAGCGCAGTGCTCGCCACCTCCGCGGTGGTCCCTAGCGCGTGTATCGGGCCCCAGTGCGCCACGACGGCAGGGCTGGTCACGTTCACCTTCGAGACCCCGGTCGCGCTGGTGGAGAACCAGAAGTACGCCATGCTCCTGTACGCGGTGGGCGCGCCCGGTGACCTGAACTGGATCAAGGGCAACACGCCGGGCTACGCAGGCGGTGAGACCTTCGACCCCGGTGAGACTGGGGGCGGCTGGGTGGACTACGACCACGCCTTCTCGCTGGCCGATGACGGGAACACCGACTTGGCGCTTTGCGAGCCGACCGGCGGGGAGTCGACGCTCGGGTACACCCCGAACTACTCCCAGCCGTCGGAGCAGGAGTTCTCTTCTGTGGCCGGTGAGACGTCGGTGAGTCAGACGTTCACCGCGGTGTCGAGCATCGAGATCAAGTCGGCCACCCTCCCGCTGCAGACCTGCAACGGCGTGACGGATGCGCAGATCAAGATCACGGGCGTGACAGAGGCGGGCTCCCCCAACATGTTCGACGTGCTCGGCACGTCCTGGGTGGTCGCAGGTTCGTGCATCGGCCCACAATGCAGCACGGTCGCGTCCCGGGTGGCGTTCAGCTTCCCCACCCCGGTCCCGGTGGAGGCCGGCAAGAAGTACGCGCTCGTGCTCTCGGCCGTGGGCGCCGCGGGCGACTTGAACTGGGTCAAGGGCACGGCTCCGGGTTACACGGACGGTGAGACCTTCGACCCGGGGGAGTCGGGCGGCGGTTGGGTGGATTACGACCACGCTTTCTCCTTCACCGCGAAGTAGACTCGGTCGCGCCAGCGGCCTGGGCTCGCTGGCGCGGCCACATACACCGCAAATACCCGTGGCCCTGATGGCCATCAAGTCGTCGTAGAGCACACTCCGACGCTTCCAGGAATCCCTTGACCCCGTGGCTCCCCGCATATAGACGGCGCTCACCAGCGTGGTGAGGTGTGGGATGGAGCGTGCGACGAAGCTGTTGCGTATTGTGAACCTGACGGCGTGGGTCGGTCTGGCCGTAGCTGGATGCGAGAAGGCCGACGAGGGCGTCGCTCCGGGCCCAGATCTGGGCTCCGCGGACGCCGGGACGGATACCAGCGCCACGGGCGAGGTGGTGGCCCCTGGCGACGACGTCGCCGAGCCCGCCGAGATCTCCGAAGAAGACGCCGCGCCGTCGGACGCCCCGCCTCCCCTGCCAGGCGATGTCACGCCGCCCACCGACGACGCGCTCACCACCACCGACGCGAGCCCGGTCGAGGATACCTCGCCTCCTGACGCCACCGCGTTACCCGCGGGATGCTGTGGCTCGGCCTCCGACTGCGACCCTGATCAGGTCTGTGTTGGGCTCGACGCCGGGCTGGGCTGGTGCCTGCCCGCCGGCACCAACACTGCGTGCTGGTCGGACACGGACTGCACGCAGGCCGGCACCGTCTGCCACCTGCCCGCCCCCGTGTTCGCGTGCGGCGCCCCTGAGGCCACACCCCCTGCCGCCGGACAGTGTTTCCACAACATCCCCTGTTCGAGCGTCTGCGAAGACTCCGCCGGTTGTGGCGAGCAACTCTGCCTTGCAGGCATGTGCCTGCCCTATGGGGGCGCCGAAGGTTGCTGGAGCGACGACTTCTGCGACCTGGGGGCCGCGTGCGTCGGCGGCGTCGTTCCCGAGGTGTCACTCTGCTCCGAAGAGGTGACCTCCGTCCCGGCCAAGCAGGGTGAGTGTTACGCGGGCAGCGGAGAGACCTGCGTCGTCCTCGGCTTCGGGGACTTCGGGACCTGTGAGACACAGCTCGGCTATGCGCTCTTCAGCCACCTGGCAGGTTGTGTCCCCGTCCTCGGGTGCGACTGCGGCGCGTGGTGCGATCAGATCTTCCCCACGAAGCTCGAGTGCCAGCTCGCGTGCACGCCCCAGACCTGCTGCTCGGCCGACTCGGACTGCCCCGCAGGCGCCGAATGCGTCTCCGGGAACTGCCTCCCCGCGGCGCCAGAAGACGGTTGTTGGGACGCCGAGGACTGCGGCGAAGGCCAGTTCTGCGACGCGAGCGTCAGCTGCGCGTGTAACGGCGGCAAGTGCAAGAAGCTGCCGTGCAAGAAGGGGCTCCCGTGTAAGCAGCCCAAGATGGCCACCGCCGGTTCGTGCCATCCCATTCCCGCTTGCTGCGATGGCGAAGGACAGGCGAGCTGTGGTGACGGAGAGGTCTGCCACGAGGGGGCCTGCCTCCCAGCTCCCGCGGCGGGCCAGTGTTGGTCCGATGCGGCCTGCCCCGAAGGGGAGTATTGCTTCGGGGCAGCAGCCGCCGAGTGCGGTGCTTTCGCCGTCCCGCTTCTGGGCGTGTGCCTGCCCACCGGCGTCACGTGCTGCGTTAGCGATGATCAGTGCGCAGGATCGTGCGTGAACGGCTACTGCATCGCGCCCGTCGAGGAGGGCCAGTGTTGGACCGACTACGACTGCGCGCTCGGCACCACCTGTGACGGCGCCCTGGCGCACACCTCGAGCTGCTTCAGTGGGGACTCACCGAATGGCACCCCGGGCACCTGCATAGCCAGTGGCGAGGGCGGACTCTGTGTCACCTTCACCTGGCCCAGCTCCAGCGCCTGCGACGAAACGGCGAGCCTCGGCTTCACGTGGGCGGGCACCGGCTGTATCGAAGTCTACGGGTGTGACTGCGAGCCGTGGTGCTCGGAGTACTACACGACGGAGGCCGCGTGCCTCGCCGCGTGTGCACCCGCCTTGTGCTGCGGCTCGGACGTCGAGTGCCCCCCCAGCACCGTCTGCTTCGAAGGCCACTGCATCGCACCGCCCCCCGTGTCGGGCTGCTACAGCGACGCCGACTGTCTGGCCTCCGAGCAGTGCCTCGGGGCAGACGCGTGCACTTGCGGCACCAACGACTGCAAGCTCGGATGCAAGGCCGAGCCTTGCCCGCAGCCCATGGTGGCTATGGGCTACTGCGCGCCGAAGCCGACGTGCTGCACTACGTCGGCAGAATGCGGCGAGGGCTCGGTGTGCCTCGATTGGCTGGGCGGTGAGTCGCGGTGCGCACCGGCACCCGCCGAAGACCAGTGTTACCGCCCCGAGGACTGCGCTGGGGGGATGACCTGTGAGAACGAGAACCCCTGTACCTGTAGCGACATCTGGTGCGTGCCCAGCGCGGGGACATGCAGCCCGGCCACGTCAGGCTGCTGCGACGATGACGGAGACTGCCTGGAGGGCTCCTTGTGTACCAAGGACGCGCTGGGCGGCGGGCCGGCCAGCGGCCAGTGCGTCGTGCTCTTCGACTCGGCCTCGTGCTACTCGGACAAACACTGCGCGCCGGGACACTACTGCGGCAGCGCGTGGGCCCCCGTCTGCGGCGAAGAGGGGGACCCTGTCCCCGGGCAGTGCTACCCGTTCTAGGCCGTCACCGGGTCGTAACGAGCCCCTGGCCCGGAATGACCACCGCGAAGACGCGTGGGTCTCGAGGCAGGTGCAACATCGCCACGCTCGTCCCCACCAGCGGCGCGAGGTCGGCGGGGACGCCACCGACACGAAATCGGATCACCCCCCCGCTGGGTTGCCCCTCCAGCTCCTCGGGCGGCGCGACCTCGAGATAGGCCTGGCCGCCGTAGAACTGTCCGTGGCCCAGGACGCGGGCCGGCCGGATCTGGCCTTCGGCGATGAGTCGGCGCCCCCAGCGCACGTCCTGTAGCGACGGCACGAGCGACGCCCCTCCGATGAGC
This sequence comes from Pseudomonadota bacterium, assembly GCA_005776725.1. Taxonomy (GTDB): domain Bacteria; phylum Myxococcota_A; class UBA9042; genus SXOO01. The sequence continues at coordinate 33,970 of SXOO01000120.1, forward strand.
GCACCGATCGACAAGGAGCAGCCCAGCGCGATCGGCAGCGCGCTGGCGGCGTCCGTAGCGAGCGCGATCACGAGCACGAGCACCGAAGGCAGCGCGCTGAGCGCAAGTACCACTCGCCACGTGGACTGAAACCGAGCGAGCGGCGCGCTCAAGAGCTCCTCACCAATGCTGTGCGGCAGCGTACCGGGTTCCCGGCACCGCAGCAGGGCTTCGCTCAAGGCGGGGCCGGTCGGGACACCGTCCTTCACGGTCAGAGATGAGTCCATGCCCTTCGTCTACTCCCTGGGCGAGCCCCTTACAAGCCAGCCGCAGGCTCCCGACCCGCCTGCCCAGGTTGCGCAGATCGAGGCGAAGCCCGAATACGGCGGCGCAAAGCTCCGCCGTGGGTTACCGATGACCTTGGCGCCCAAGGGGAGTCCGACGCTGCGAACGCAACGCGTCGCGGTGCTGTAATGCACTTGATTCCAGGAGATCCTGTTATCCTACGCGGTGCGCTCCACGCCCTCGAAACCCGCAGGTGAGCCCATGAACTACGCCTCCTCGTCGCGCCTGTGCCGGCTGCCGATCGCCGTCGCGTCGTTTGCGCTGGCCTGCTCGGATGCCATCCCGTCCCTGGACCCTGCGCTGGTCGGCGGCTTCTCCGACGTCAAGCCGAGCGGCAGCGACAGCGGCACCCCCGGCGCCGGTCAAGACATCGCGACCGGCGCCGACACCGTGAGCGGCAGCGACACCGCTCCTGCCGCCGACGCGGCGCCAAGCACCGACGCAGCACCCACGGGGTGCACCAGCGACGCCGACTGCGCCAGCGAGGACAACGCCGACCCCTGCGACGGGCGCGTGATCTGCCGCGACGGCGCCTGTGGGGTCGACCCGGCGTCGCTCATCCCCTGCCCCACCGGTGGCGAGTGCCTCGCGTACGCCTGCGACCCCACCACAGGCGGGTGCGTGGCCGTGGTGGACCCAGGCGCTTGCGACGACGGCGATCCGTGCACCGGGGACCTCTGCGGCGCGGACGGCGCGTGCCACCACTCGCCTGACCTCGGCGCCCCGTGCGACGACGCCGACGCGTGCACCATCGGCGACCAATGCGGCGTCTTGGGCGGCGCGGCCACCTGCTCAGGCGCGCCCACTGACTGCGCCTTCCCAGGCGCATGCCTGCAGGCCGCGTGCGACCCGACTACAGGTCAGTGCGCCACCTCGCCCGTCACCGGGCCGTGCGACGACGGCAACCCTTGCACCACCGGCGATCAATGCGGCGCGGACGGCCAGTGCGCCAGCGGCGCCAACACCTGCGAGTGCACTACGGACGGCGATTGCGCCGCCAAGGACGACGCCGACCTCTGCAACGGCACGCTCCGCTGCGCGAACCACGTTTGTGTGGTCGCCGAGGGCTCCGTGATCACCTGCGCCGCCGCCGCCGCGCCCTGCAGCGCCACCACCTGCGACCCCGCCACGGGCGCGTGCGTCGAGAAGCCGCTCCCGCTGGGCAGCCCCTGCGACGACGGCTCCGCCTGCACCTCGAACGACGCCTGCTCCGCCAACGGCTGTGCGGGCGTCGCCGTGGTGTGCGACGACAACAGCCCATGCACCGACGACACCTGCGACGCCGCGCTAGGCTGCCTCTACCCGAACAACTCGGCGCCGTGCGACGACGGGAGCGACTGCACCGCGGGAGACACCTGCACCGGTGGGGTCTGTGCACCGGGCGCGTCAGTCTGCCAGTGCCAGTCCGACGCGGAGTGCGCGCCCTTCGAAGACGGCGACGCCTGCAACGGCACGCTCGTCTGCGCGAAGGGTGCCTGCCTCGTGGACCCGGCCACCGTGGTGGTCTGCGACGCGAACGCCGACAACGCCTGCCAGAGCACCGCGTGCCAGCCCACCACGGGACTCTGCCAGCCCAAGGCAGCCCCCGATGGCACCGCGTGCGACGCCGGCGCCTGCACCGTGGGCGACGTCTGCGCCGGCGGCAAATGCGCGCATGGCCCGCTCACCGCGTGCGACGCCGACCACCCGTGCGCACCCGAGGCCTGCGTGGCCGGCACCTGCACTCCCACGCTGCTGAGCGGCCACGCCTGCGACGACGGCGACGCCTGCACGTCCAGCGACACGTGCACCGACGGCCTCTGCGCGGGCAAGGGTGCGTGCCAGTGCGCCGTGGCTCTCGACTGCGCACCCCTCGAAGACGGCGACCGCTGCAATGGCACCCTCGCCTGCAAATCTGGCTTCTGCGTGCTGGACCTCGCCACGGTGATCACCTGTGCGGCGGGCCCCCCGTGCGAGCCAACCGGCTGCGACGCGGCCACGGGCAAGTGCTTCGCCAAAGCAGCGTCGGCCGGCACCGCGTGCGACGACGGCGATCCCTGCACCGTGCTCGACGGCTGCGACGGCGCCGGCAAGTGCAAGGGCAGCGTGACCAACTGCGACGATAAGAAGCCCTGCACCACCGACAGCTGCGACGCCAAGGGCGCGTGCGTGAATACCCCCACTAGCGGCGCCGCCTGCGACGACGGCAACGCGTGCACTCACAAAGACGTGTGCGCCGCCGGGGTCTGCGCCGGCTCCGGCAGCTGCGGGTGTTCGGCGGACGCGGACTGCAAGCCCCAAGAGGACGGCGACATATGTAACGGTACGCTGGTGTGTGTGGGCGGCGCGTGCGTGGTCAATCCTGCGACCATGGTGGTGTGCCCGCCCGGCGATCTGTGCACCAAGTTCTCCTGCCAGGCCACCACGGGCACGTGTAGTCCCGCGTGGGCGGCGCCGGGCACCCCGTGCACGGACGCCAACCTCTGCACGGCCAAAGACCACTGTGACGGCAAAGGCCACTGCGGCGGCGCCGCCGTGATGTGCAGCGACGGCCTCGCGTGCACCAGCGACGGGTGTGCGCCCACCACGGGCTGCGTGTACAAGCCGCTCACCGGAACCCTGTGCTCCGACGTCAACGACTGCACCTCTGGCGACACGTGCGCCGACGGGGTGTGCAAACCCGGAGCGAATGTGTGCGAGTGCGTCACGGACGCCGACTGCGCCGCGCAGGGCGACAAAGACGCCTGCAACGGCACACAGGTGTGCCAGGCCAACAAGTGCGTGGTGGACCCCGCCACCATCGTAGTCTGCGCGCCCCCCACCAGCCCCTGCCAGCTGAACGAGTGCAACCCCGCCACGGGCCTGTGCGCGCTCTCCAGCGTTCCGGATGGCAAGGCATGCAGCGACGGCAACGCATGCACAAACAACGACGTCTGCACACAGGGCAAGTGCGCCGGCACGCTGGTGGGCTGCGACGACAAGAACCCGTGCACCGAGGAGAAATGCGATCCCGCAAAGGGGTGCTTCTACCAGAGCGCGGCCGACGGCACCGCCTGCGAGGACGGCAAGGCCTGTACCTCCCCGGACGTCTGCGCGAGCGGGCAGTGCACGCCCGGCCCAGCCACCCCGGGCTGCGCCGCGTGCAGCGCACCCGGCCCGGCGTGCAACGATGGCAACCTGTGCACCACGGACGCTTGCGTGAACGGGGTCTGTGTATTCAAGGCGATCCTGGGCTGCAACCTCTGCGCGACCAGCCTCGATTGCCAGGACAAGGACCCGTGCACCACCACGCTCTGCGGCTCCGCCGGCTCCTGCGTGAGCTTCCCAGTGCCGTTCTGTGAGTTCTGCACGTTCGACGCGGCGTGCGACGACAACGATCCCTGCACGGATGACCACTGCGACGGCGCGTCGTACCGCTGCGTTCACACCGTGCACAATGGCTGCGGCCAGTGCACCACCTCCCTCGACTGCGTGGACGGCGATCCCTGCACCAAGGACCGCTGCGCCGAGGGCACGTGTTCCTACGCCCCGGACCCGAGCTGCAAGCGCTGCCTCGTCAACTTCGAGTGTGGCGACACCGAGCCCTGCACTACGGACGTCTGCCTGGCGGGGGCTTGCGCCAACCTGCCCAACCCCAACTGCACTTCTTGTGACTCGCTCACAGACTGCGACGACAAGAACCCCTGCACCTACGACGTGTGCTCGGCCGGTCTCTGCACTCACACCACGCTGGTCGGGTGCAAGGGCTGCACTTCGGACGCGCAGTGCAACGACCAGAACGCCTGCACCAGCGAGGTGTGCGACCCCGCCACCAACCTGTGTGTCAGCGTAACGCTTCCGGGCTGTACGGCGTGCACGGTCGACCTGCAGTGCAACGATTCCAACGCGTGCACCGCGGACAAGTGCGCCGAGGGGCGCTGCAGCTACTCCCCGCATAGTTGCTCGTGCCTCAACGTGCCCGCGATCACGTTGTGCGACGACAAGGACCCCTGCACCAAGGACAGCTGCAGCAGCACCGGAGCGTGCGTGTCTATCGCGATCGCGGGCTGCGCCGCGTGCAAGACCAACGAGGCGTGCAACGACAACAACGGCTGCACCGTGGACTCGTGCGACCGCGTCACCGGGAAGTGTGCGAACACCGCGCTCACGGGCTGCAAGCCGTGCGGCACGACAACGGTGCTGTGCGACGACGGCGACCCCTGCTCTACCGATGCGTGCGTTGCTGGCCGGTGCAGCCAGAAGGGTGTGCACGGCTGCGGGTTCTGCTCCCAGGCGGCCACCTGCGACGACTTCGTGGCGTGCACGGTCGACCAATGCGTGGCCGGCACGTGCGCACACCTCGCCGACCCGACCTGCGGCCCCTGATCGTGCCCCTCTCCTGCTCAGGAGATCACGCCACCTGCTCTGGACCGCGGCTCCCGTGATCGTGCGCTGACCGGCGGGGACCTCATGGACGACGACCAGACCCTTGCCGCGCCCGCAGCCTCAGCGCCTGTCGGGATGCCCGCACAGATCGGGCGTTACAGGGTGGTGCGCGAGCTCGGCCGCGGCGGCATGGGCGTGGTGCTGCTGGCGCATGACCCAGTCCTAGATCGCGAGGTGGCGCTGAAGCTCCTCCGCGCCTCGGACGACACCCAGCGGGCGTTGCTGCGCGAGGCCCAGACCATGGCCAGGCTGGCGCACCCCAACATCGTGACCGTGCACGACGTCGGGCTGCACGAGGGGCGCACCTTCGTCGCGATGGAGCGCGTGGTCGGCGGCACCCTGCGGTGGTGGCTGGCTGAGCGCCGCCGCCACGTGGGTCAGATCCTCGACACCTTCGCCCAGGCCGGCGAGGGCCTCGCGGCAGCCCACGCCGCGGGGCTGGTGCACTGCGACTTCAAGCCCGACAACGTGCTCATCGGCGACGACGGCCGCGTCCGCGTCAGCGACTTCGGGCTCGCCACCCGCTCGGGAAACGACGGCGACGAGCCCAACCAGGGCTCCTCCGTATCTACCCTCCGCGGCACGCCCGGCTACATGTCGCCCGAGCAAGCCGAGGTCGGGGCGCTCGACGCGCGGACGGACCAGTTCAGCTTCTGCGTGGCGCTCTTCGAGGCGCTACACGGCATCCGCCCGTTCGGCGGCGAGACGCTCACGTCCCGGCTACGAGAGATCCGGGCGCAGCGATTCGTGAACACGCCGTCGCAGGACGACCTCCCCAGCGGCGTGACCGACGCGTTGCGGCGCGGCCTCGCGCTGCGCCCCGACGACCGCTACCCCCCGATGGAGGCGCTCCTCGGTGCGCTGCGGGCGGCGCGGCGCCGGGGCGGCCTGGTGCTCCCGCCGGCCGAGCGGATCGCCGCGCTTTGGAACGCCGGCACGCGCGACGCCGTCCGGGCGCGCTTCCACGTCCCCACCCTGCCCTTCGTGGGCCAGACGATCGAGGACGTGGAGCGGCAGCTCGAACGCCACCTCTCCATGTGGCTCCACGCCGCCGAGCAGGCGCAGACGATGGCTGCCGAGGACCCCTTCTGGTTCGCGGATGCGGTGGCCCACGCCGAGCGGTCCTTCCAGGAGCTGGCGACCTTCGTGGGCGTGCTGGAGTACGTCGACCCCGTGCAGTTCGCCAACGCCTACCGCGCTGAGCTGCCGCTGCGACCGCTCCCGGAGTACCAGCTCCCCGACGACGCGCCGATCGCCCACCCGCGCCCACCCCGATCCCCAGCGCGCCGCCGAGTGGCCGAGCTCATCCGCAGCCAGGCGATCCGCGCCTCGATGCTCGGCGTCCTCCGAGTGCCCGAAGCGCTGACGCTGGCTCACGACGCGACGGCGCAGGCCGAGCGCCTCGGCGATGGGCCCACGCTGGCGGAGGCGCTGCTCACCGAGGGGATCGCCACGATCGGGAGCGGGCTCAGCGCCGAAGCCGGCGTGACCCTGCTCAAGCGGGCGCGCGCTGTCGGTGAGGAGTCGGGCTACGCGCTGGTCGCGGCGCGCGCCGCCATCGAGCTCGCGCGCGCTTACGGCGGGCTCTTCGCGGGGGTCCCCACCGCCCTGGCCGACCCCGAAGACGTTGGCGCCCTGGTCCGCTACGCGCAGGCCACCCTCGATCGGCTGGGCGCTCCACTGCGGCCCTCGATGGATCTCGCAGTAGCCGAGGCCGGGCTGCAGCTGCGTCAAGGCCAGCACGCCGCTGCCGATGTCACCGCGACACGCGCGCTCGACCGTCTGGCCCAGGTGCTGGGGCGCGAGGCACCCGAGCGGGTCGTGGTCCTGGTCCGCCGCGCCGTGACGCGAGCCGAGCTGGACGACCGCGCGGGGGCCGTTTGCGACGCCCAGGAGGCGGTAGACACCATCTCGCGCGCGCTAGGCCCCAACCACCCCGGCGCTGCCTATGCGCTCGACTTCCTGGGCCACTTCCTGCTGCTGGCCGGGCGCCTCACCGAGGCCCGCGGAATCTACGACCGGCTGGCCGCCGTCCTGGACAGCACGCCCCACGCCGACGGGGTGCGGCGGGCCTGGTGCGACAACAAGCGGGGCGAGATCGCGCTGCGCGCCGGCGACACCCGCGACGCTCCGCAGTGGTTCGAGGCGGCCCTCGAACGCCTCCGCGCGCGCGGCCCTCAGCTGCACTTGAACGTCGTGGCCGGACCGCTCGACTACCTCGCGCTGGCGCTCTGGCTCAACGGCGACCTCGAGCGCGCCCGCGCCGCGTGCGAGGAGGCTTGGACGCTCTCGCGCGACATGAGTCCACCGCCCGTGATGGCGCGCTTCGTCCGCGCCGTACTGCTGGCGCACGACCAACGCTTCACCGAGGCGCACGAGACGCTGGACGCGCTCGAACGGAACAAGGAGCGGCTCATGGGATCGCCGCGAGGCCTCACCACCTGCGTCCCCGTGTGGCGCGCGCGGGTGCTGCTGCTCGAGGGCCATCTCGCCGAAGCGCTGACCAGCCTCGACTTGCACGCGGCCGTGACGCCGGAATGCGACCGCGAGCGCCTCGAGGTGCTGGCCGACCGGGCGCACCTCCTGGGCCTCCTCGGCGCGCCGGAGACCAGCGAGGCGCTGGCCACCGCGGCGCGCGAGGCCGAGCAAGCCGGCCTCTCCGACATGCCCTATCTGCGCCGTGTCCTGCGCGAAACAGCCACGTAACCTCACCGTGACCACGAGCCCCAGGAGCGCCCCGCCATGACCGTGACCGAAGTCCTCGCCCTGCTGGAAGCTGAACGCGACGTGCGCGGCATGAGCCACTGGGAGCGGCTCGGTTCCCCGGGCCTCAAGAGCTTCGGGATCGGGCTCACAAGGCTGCGGAAGCTGGCCAAGGAGATCGGGCGCGACCGCGAGCTCGCGCTGGCGCTCTGGAAGACCGACGTCTGGGAAGGCAAGGTCCTGGCCCTGCTCGTCGACGACCCCGCCAAGATTACGCGTGCGCAGGCCGAGACGCAGGTCGAGCAGATGGCCAACGGCATGCTGGCGCACGTGTTCGCGTCGTGCGACGCGACCCTGGCAAAGACGCCGTTCGTGGTGGAGCTGGCGGACCAGTGGGTCAGGAGCGACGACCCCGTGCGCCGCGACTGTGGTTACGGGCTGCTCTACGAGGCGTCCAAGTTCTCCGGCAAGAAGGCGCCGAGCGAGGAGTTCTTCCTCGCCCACGTGGCGCGCATCGCGGACCGGATCGGGACTGAGCCGGAGAGGGTCCGAATGGCCATGGGCTCGGCGCTGATGGGGATCGGCAAGCGGAGCGCGCGGTTGAACCAGGCCGCGCTGAAAGTGGCGCGCGTCGTGGGCCCCATCGAGTTCACCTCGGGGAGCGGCGAATGCGAGCCTTTCGACGTGGTGAAGCACCTCACCTCCGATCGGCTGAGGGAGAAGTTGGGACTGTAGGTGCCCTTCGCTGCACCGCGCGGTACCGCGTCGCGCTTGATGTTCACCGCGTCGCGCTTGACGTTCACCGCCCGGCCGGATATCCCGCGCGCGGACGGCTTCGTACCCCGCGAACGCTGTCCCCGAGAAAGGAAACCATGCGCGGCCTCACCCTCACCTTCACGCTCTTCGCAACCACCGCCTTCGCCCAGGTCGTCCTCAAGGACCCAAAGGGTGACGACAACGGCCCTGGCGGCTACACGTACCCGACCGACTCGGTTTACAAGCCGGGCACCTTCGACCTCACGGAGGTGACGATCGAGGACGCCGGGAGCGACCTTCGAGTCACGGTGAGCTACGCGGGTCCGGTGGAGGATCCGTGGGGGAGCAAGGGCTGGGACGGCAACGGCTTCTCGCACCAGATGCTGTTCCTCTTCGTCGATACGGACCGCAAGGCCGGGTCGGGCCACAAAGACGGCATCCCCGGGCTGAACGTCCGCTTCGCGGAGGGCTCACGCTGGGAGAAGGCGTTCGTGATCACGCCCCAGGGCAAGCGGCGGCTCGACGCGGAGATCGCGTCGAAGGCGAAGTCCATGCAGAAGGACATCGTGGTGCCGAAGTCGGTCCGGGTTCAGGGCCGCAAGATCGTGGCCGTCTTCGCCAAGGGCGAGCTCGGCGCTCCCGCGGCCACGTGGGGCTATCAGGCCGTGGTGCAGTCCAACGAGGGGTACCCATCCAAGTCCGACCTGCTCACGCGTCCGGTCAACGAGATCAAGGGCCAGCACCGCTTCGGCGGCGGCCACGACTTCAACTGCGACCCACACGCCATCGACATCCTCGCGGGCTCCGCGAAGGGCGGCGACGACGAGAAGGCGCTGCAGCACAGAGCGCTGAAATCGTACGTCTGCGACGATGACAACGAGGACGGCGGGAAGCGGGTCGAGCTCGAGATGGTCACTCCGTGAGGCGTCCGCTCGCGGCCCTGCTGCTCTGGTCCGCATCCGCCCACGCCGAGCTCGTCAACTTCGACCTCTCGGGCGCGATCTATACGAAGTGGCTCTACCGTAACAACGACAGCCAGGGGCTGTTGTCTCACGGCAACCCGTTCTGGCCGGACAACCTCTCCGGCGACAACGGCGTAGGGTCCGAGTTCGAGCTGGGCATCAAGGGCCGCGTCGGCGAGAACGTCGAGGCCGGAGTGCGCCTGCAGTCGCGCTTTGGCGCGCTCTGGCAGGACTGGTGGGAGAACGGGGACCTCGCGTACGACGAGGTCAACACCTCGGGCGAGTCGCTCGGGATGAACCACTCGCAGTACATCAAGCTTCGCGGCTACTACGTGCGCGCGTCCCTGCCGATCTCGTGGGTCGACTCGCTGCTCGTGGGGTCCTCGGACTTCGGGATGTTCAACGAGTGGACCATCGGCAAGGTGCGCTTCATCGACCGTGACAACGGGAAGGGCGTCTTCGTTCAGGGCACCCTCCACCCGGAGTATTTCCGCTATCACACGGCGATCATCGCGCTGCCAAAGCTCTTTGTGGGGCCGGGCTGGTCCACGGGAATTGGCGACCCCAATATCCGTAACCCGTTCTGGTCGCGTGACCTCGCTTACGGGCTCCGGATGGACTCCGACGTCGCCGACGGCACGCGCCTCACGCTCATCGGCACCCACACCCGCGACTCGGAGATCGACCTCACGGACCCCGACGCGGTCGGCACGATCTACCCCACCTGCCAGGACGACCTTGGCAACCCGGTGCCTGGGTGCGAGCCCGACGGCGCGGTCGACACCTACACCCGGTACTCGAACTCGGTCGCCACGCTCGAAGCGCAGGTCGACGCGTGGTCCGGCGGGTCGTTCAACTTCATCGGGGGCTACAGCTACTCGACGGTAGACCCTGCCCTCGCGGCCAACGGTGTGGCGCTCAACGAAGGCGTGTTCCCGATCCCGTTCGGCGACTTCCACGGCACCTTCGCGAAGGCCCGCGCGGAGTTCTTCGACGTAGGGGTGAGCGGTCTCTCGCTCAAGCTCGAGTACTTCAACATCTCCGAACACTTCGTGACCATCTTCGGCGCGCGGCGCGAGGCAGACGTGCTGCTCACCGACGGCTTCATCGAGGGCGGGCAGCTCCCCACACTGAACCTGGCCAACGAGTTCGTGGACTTCGACGACGCGTGGGTCGAGTCGATCGTGGGCTGGCACGGCGCCACCGCGCTGCTCGAGTACGTCGGCGACGTGGAGCTGCGCATCGAGGAGACCTTCCTCGGCTACAACACGAACGCCCAGTTCCGCGACGTCGACACCGTCTATCCCACGTTCCTGCACTCCGACGGCTACACGGACACGGACCTCTACGACTACGCGAACGTGCTCGATCGAGGCCGCGACCCGCGCAGCGTCTATCGCCGCTTCCAAGACCGGCTCTCCTCGATCAGCGTCCTCAGCGCGCTCTTCCACACAGGCGTCGGCGAGGGCCTCGACTTTGGGGTCAAAGCGAAGTTCATCTGGGACAGCGACGGCCGCGAGGGCAGCACCACGGAGGACGACTACCTCGGCCTGCTCACCCGGGCGAAGCTCTGGGTCAGCTATCCGTTCACCCTCGGCATGCAGGTCACCCTGGGCAGCGCGTTCGACTACTGGCTCGAGGAGAACCGGCGGGGCTCCCCAGAGCAGGGGTACGGCGACGACACCACGACGAAGGTGCGCCCGTACATCGATTTCCGATACGCCTATCAAGGCTTCGAGGTGAGGTACTCGCTGGAGTATCTCTACAAGCTCCACGAGCGGGAGCGCGACACGGACCAGAAGTTTCACGTCGTGCGCTCCAAGGCCGAGCTGAAGGTGGCGTGGTGATGCGAAAAAACAGTTGGTCGGTCGTCGGCGCCGCGCTCACTCCCCTCTTCGTCGCGTGCGGGTTCGAGGACTTCGTCGTGGGCGAGCTCACGCGCGGCGATCAGGTCGAGCTCCCCAAGTCAGCCCCGAACATCCTCGAGGGCAACGTCGAGGCTGGCCTCGAGGGTGCCACGCTCGCCTTCACCACCGGCGCTTTCGAGCCGCTCGAGGCGCTCGCGGCCACGGCGGCGGGCACGCGCTTCGAGGTCAGCTTCCCCGGTAACACGGCGTTCACCAACCTGGTGGTCTCGGCGCGAACGAGCACCCGCTCCGCGCTCGGCTTCCTCCCGGAGATCCCGCGCCAGGTGTCGGTGCTGGATCCGGCGCGGATCCTCCCGCTCGACGTGGTGCAGCCCGGGCAGTCCGCGCTCGGCGTGGACTCCACGCTCGCCACCGTCCTGCTCACGGCCAAGGCGGCCCAGGCCGGACAGAGCCTGCAGGCGGTCCCGCCGCGCACCGCGCAGCGCGCCTTCGTCGAGATCACCGAGCTCGCCACCACGGACTCGCGGGTCGGCCTGGTCCGCGAGATGATCGAGCGCCTGCGTACGGCGCCGGTCTTCGTCGCCGGCGCACGCCCCTTCGACCCCGCCCCGCTCTCGGGGGGCACCGTGGATTACACCGGCGACGGGGCGCCCGACCTCGACAGCGGGGCGTTCGACGCCGCGGTGGCCGAGGCGATCAAGGCGTTCGAGTTCAATGCGTGTTACCCGGACGACCGCATTCGTCTCGTGCTGCTGGCAGACCTTCGGCCGGGCGCCATCGATCGCAACTGCTCCACGATCGACCCGTTTCGCTGGGCGGAGGACGCTCCCGGAAAGAAGGTCTTCATCACCGGCGCGCTCCACGAAGACACGCCGCGCTGCGGAGAAGCCGCTCCACCGTGCCTCGAAGGGCACACGATCGACGCCGCCAACAGCCTGCTCGGCAACTGGGTGCCAAACCTCGTGCCCATGCACGACGATGGGACGCAGGGCGACGCCACGGCGGGCGACGGGATCTGGACGCTCACGGTCGACCTGCCCTACTTCGCCCCCACCGGCCCCGAGGGGGTCGCCGTGCGCATCGGGTACAAGTACACGTTCGGCGAGCCGTCGGCGGGCTGGACAGGGACCGAGGAGTGGCCGGGCAACAAGCGCGTGCTCGAGCTGCGCGACCTCACGGGCGACCGCATGATCGTGCGCTTCGATCGCTTCGGCGACGAGACGTCCAACAAAGACAAGGCGAACCTCCTGTCGCCGGCCAAGGGCGGCTGCGGCACGGTGATCTTCCCGTCCGAGGGTGTGCGCCCGGGCTGTGCCAACGACGCGTTCGAGTCGCAGATCGACACCGACGGCGACTGCGTCCTCGACGCATGGCCCCCCGCGGGCACGGCCTCGCCGCTGGTCCTCGAATGCCCAGAGGGCTGACGCTCCTCGTCGCCCTCGCGCTGGCGGCGGAGGTGCGCGCCGACGCGCTCGACTTCGGCCGGGCCTCCGCCGTGATCGCCGGGGTGCTGGAGTGGGCCGACCCGGACCTGGAAGACTTCGACAAAGAGGGGCGCAAAGACGAGGCCCTGGCCGCGCTGCTGCTGAAGCGGGGCGTGCCCGAGTCGCGGCTGCGCCTGCTACTCGACGGCAAGGCCACGCGGCGCGCGTTCTTAGAGGCAGTCGAGGCCGCAGGACGGGCCACGCCGAGAGGCGGTTGGCTCATCGTCTACTTTGCCGGCCACGGTATCCAGCTCGACGACGGACGCGTGGCCCTGGCGCTGTCCGACGCACGAGACGCCACCATCGCGTCGTCGGGACTGCTGCTGGACGAGCTCCGCGACCGGATCCAGCGGACCCTTGGCTGCACCGGGGCTCGCTGTCCGAGGGACCGGGCCCGCCGCGTATTGCTCCTGGGCGACGCCTGCTACTCCGGCGGGCTCGGGGATGTGGCAGAGCGGCTGGCGGCCAACGGCATCCCGTCGGTCGCGCTCACCTCGAGCGAGGCCTCGAACGACTCCACGATCAACTGGACCTACACTCAGGCGCTGCTCGAGGCGCTCAGCGGGAGCGCGCTCGCAGACACCGACCGTGATGGGCGGATCACCCTCAGCGAAGCCAGCCAGGAGGTACGAGCAAGCCTTCTGTATCGCGAGCACCAGCGCTGGGGGTTCAAGGCCGTACGGGTCTCCGAGGAGCTGGAGCTCGCTCGGGTGGAGCGTCCGTTGGGACGCGCGCGTATGCCGCGCGGCTACACGCTCGGGGGCTACGCGAGCGTGGGCGACGAGGTCGTGCGGCTCGTGGGGATGTCCGGCCGTCAGGTGGTGGTGAGCTACTTCGACTACTCGGAGCGGTCGGACGAGAAGGTGTCCCCTCGCCGCCTGCGCCCGATCCGCTTCGAGACCTTCCCCGTGGGCTCGAAGCTCCGCGTGGTCTGGGAGGACGAGTGTTGGGACGCGGTGGTCGACCGAGTCGACGGCCCGTTCCACTTCGTGTCTTACCCGGAGTGGGACCACAGCTGGGACGAGTGGGTCACGGACGACCGCGTGATCAGCGGCCGCGAGCGCTGCCCGAAGGCCCCGAAGACGCGCTGAGCGGGAGTCGCGCCACGCGCGCAAGAAGAGCTCCTCGAAAAAAGTACTTGCCATGCTCGGCAGGAATGAATATTCATTTCGGCATGAGCCCCGCCGCACGACGCCTTCGCCTCGATCGACCTGCCACGCCGGGGCGCGATGACAAGGCCGAGCAGATCCTCGAGGCCACCCTCCCGCTCTTCGTCGAGCGGGGCTTCTATGGCACCTCGGTGCCGGAGATCGCCGCCCGCGCAGGCGTGGGGGCCGGCACGATCTACCGCTACTTCGACTCCAAGGAGGCGCTGGTCAACGCACTCTTCCGGAAGTGCAAGGCCGCGCTCCTCTCGCGTGTGCTCACCGACTTCCCCTTCCACGCGAACACGCGGGAGCAGTTCGCGGCGTTGTGGCAGCGCATGGTCGACTGGGCCGTGGCCGAGCCGGACGCCTTCGCGTTCCTGGAGCTGCACGCCCACCAGAGCTACCTGGACGAAGAGAGCCGCGCGCTCGAGGGCCGCATCGTCCAGTTCGGCGTGGGCTTCATCTCCGCCGCTCAGCAGCGCGGCGAGCTCCGCTCGGGGCCGCCTGCCGTGCTGATCGGCATCGTGATGGGGGCCTTCATCGGCCTCCGGTCCAAGTCCGCTCAATGCGGCTACTCCGTCACCCCCGAAGACTGGCGCCTCGCGCAGCAATGCGTGTGGGAGGCCATTCGCATCTGAACCCGTGCGCGGCCCGTCGCTGCGCCGGCCCTGTTGCCTACGCGCTCTTCCGCAAGGAATGAACGTTCACTCTTAGTCCTTTCCCGTTTCAGGAGCCGCTCATGTCCCAACAGACCGTCCTCATCACCGGCGCCACAGCAGGCATCGGCCGCACCACCGCCCTCCACCTCGCCGCCGCGGGCTATCGGGTGATCGCCACGGGTCGGAGGAGCCAGGAGCTGGACCGCCTCCGCGCCGAGGCGCCGGCCGGCTCCGAGCTTCACACCCAGGTCCTGGACGTGACGTCCACCGAGTCCATCGAGGCCGCTGCGGCCGAGGTGGCGCGGCTCACCGGCGGCCACGGGCTGGATGTGCTGGTGAACAACGCCGGGTTCGGCGTGATGGGCCCGGTGAGCGAGCTCTCGGACGCCGATCTGCGGCGCCAGTACGACACCAACGTGTTCGGGCTCATGGCCGTGACTCGCGCGTTCCTCCCCGCGATGCAGAAGCGCGGCTCGGGGCGGATCATCAACGTGTCGAGCATCGGCGGCCGCGTGACCTTCCCGTTCATGGGCGCTTACAACTCCACGAAGTACGCGCTCGAGTCCCTGTCGGACGCGATGCGCTACGAGCTCGCGCCGTTCGGAGTGCAGGTGGTGCTGGTGGAGCCCGGGGTAATCCGCACCGAGTTCGCCGACACTGCCATGGGGCCCGTGACCCGCTTCGCCGGCACCGCGTACGGCCCCGCCATCGCGAAGGCCGAGACCCTCCGCACGCGCATGGAGGCCACCGCCGTGGGCCCGGAGGTGGTGGCCAAGGCGATCCACCGCGCGATTGCGAGCGCCTCGCCGTCGGCGCGGTACGTCGCCCCGCGCTTCGGCCACCTGATGCTGGCGGCGCTCAACATCACGCCGACGCGGCTCCTCGATTGGGGCTTTCGACGTGTGAGCTTCCTCACGCGCAAGGAGCTGGCGCCGGTGTCCGCGCCGCAACCGCTCGCTGCCGCTCGCTGAGCGCCCGCGGAGTCCGAGCTGCCGACGCGGCAAACGGGTCCGACCCGGCCGGGGGCCGGACGGCCGGTGCGGTTCAGTAGTGTCGGGGAAAACGCGTAAAGTCGAAGGGGCGCTTCTCGAGGAACGCGTCGCGCCCCTCGACCGCCTCATCGGTCATGTAGGCAAGGCGCGTGGCCTCGCCGGCGAACAGCTGCTGACCCACGAGGCCATCGTCGATCATGTTGAACGCGTACTTCAGCATCCGCATGGCCGTAGGGCTCTTGGCGCAGGCGATACGACCCCACTCGAGGGCCGTGGCCTCGAGCTCGGCGTGGGGAACCACGGCGTTGACCATGCCCATGTCGAAGGCCTGCTCGGCGCTGTAGGGAAAGCCGAGGAAGAAGATCTCTCGCCCGCGCTTCTGGCCCACCTGTCGGGCCAACAGCGCCGAGCCGAAGCCCCCGTCGAAGCTGGCCACGTCGGCGTCGGTTTGTTTGAAGACGGCGTGCTCGCGGCTGGCCAGCGTGAGATCGCAGGTGACATGCAGGCTGTGCCCGCCGCCCACGGCCCACCCCGGCACCACGGCGATCACCACCTTCGGCATGAAGCGGATGAGCCTCTGCACCTCGAGTATGTGGAGACGACCGAGCCGCGCGAGGTCCACCTCGCGCGACGACTCGTCCTCCGTGGCCGCGTATTTGTAGCCGTCACGGCCGCGGATTCGTTGGTCGCCTCCGGAGCAGAACGCCCAGCCACCGTCCTTCGGGGAGGGGCCGTTGCCGGTGAGGAGCACGCACCCCACGTCTGACGACTGGCGGGCGTGCTCGAGCGCCGTATACAGCTCGTCCACGGTGTGCGGTCGGAAGGCGTTCCGCACCTCCGGTCGGTTGAACGCCACGCGCACCACCGCAGCGTCTCGCGCGCGGTGGTACGTGATGTCCGTGAAGTCGAAACCCGGGACGACGTCCCAGGCGCTCGAATCGAAGAGTTCGGAGACCATAAGGCGGCAACCCTAGCGCAAAGCGCCAGCGGACGCACCGGGAAGTCAGGTGTCGCCCACCGGAGGTTGCCGCCCCAGACCGCCGGGGACCGAGCCCCTAGCTGGCCAACAGAAGCAGGATTGGGCCGATGGTCTGCAAAGCGACGAAGAGAGCGGCAATGAGCTTGTCCTTCATGACGAACCTCCCGCCGCGACCAAGCGGCTGGGGAGACACGAAGCAGAACGCGTGCCGGCCGAGCTAACGACCTAACTAACTGTAGTTGATACAAGAACCTGCGTCCCGAGGAGGGTCACGTGGGACCCGCGGGGTCCCCGGGGGCAGACTCGAGCGCCTGCATCGTCCAACGGTACGCCTCGTCGAAGCGCCCTTCGACCACTCCGGCCCGGGTGGCCACCTGGCCTCCGAGCTCGCGCGCCAGCTCCAGCAACACCTCGCGCTCGTCCGCAGGAGCCGAAACGGGCCGCGTCACCAGCCCCTCACCGTGCAGCAGCTCGCGCACCAGCTCGGCCCGCACCGCCTGACGTCGCAAGGACCGCTCGGTGTCGCCTCGGCGCAGGTGCACGAACGCCGCGTGCGCGAGGAGCCCGGACGAGAGGCCGAGCGGCAGCCAACCGAAGAGGAGGCGCCATAACGGGTGCGAGATCAGGGAGAGGAGCAGCGCCGCTACCGCCAGGTTGCAGAAGCCCAGCACCAACGCCACGCGATCCCGCCGCAGGACCTCGAGCCGCCGGGCGACGTCGTCGGTGGCGCCACGGGCCACGCGCCGTCGCGCGGACTCCGCCTCGGGGGGAGTTAGCTCTGGGAAGCCTGGGAAGGTGAACCAGATCCGACCGTCTTCGTGCTCCACGCCTCCGCCGTGCTGGAACGCGATGCGGCTGGCCTCCGCCTCCGCCCGCGCGCGGTCGTAGCCAAAGATGGCGATGAGGTCGACCGGTGTGAGCGTGCGGTCGCGCAGGCGGCTCGCGTGGAGCGCCGTCCGGTCCGCCTCCCACTGGTCCGGCAAGAGCCCCTCGGGCCCCAGGAAGAAGGCGACGAGCCGATCGCGGAGCGAGGGCACTCGCGGCTCGCTGTTCGCGTCCCCGCGGACGAAGCGCGCGGCCCACCGCAGCACCGACGCCTGGCCGGACAGCCCGGCCGCGACGAGGACCAGCGCGCCGGCATAGAGCGCCGAGTAGAGGCCGAAGGCCACGTACATGGCGCCGCGGAGGCCACCGAGCAGCCTGCCGTGTTGCCGCGTGGTGGCTGCTGCGACGCCGCCCTCGGCTTCGAGCGCGATGAAGAACTCTCCGTCCGCGTCGACGTCCACCTTCCCGGGGTGGGTCTCGAACAGCTCACCGAGCGCTGGGAGCAGGACGTCGAAAGGCAGCCCCGTGGCGGTGACGAGCGCGGCGAGCCTCGCGTTGCCTCCCGCCGCGAGGAGCGCATCGCGCACCAGCGGGACGGCCAGAGCCACCTGTCGCGCGTCGTCCATCCTCACCTCCCCGGAGGCCGGGGTGTAACACGAAGCGGAAGAGCGCGGCACTCGGGAGGCAGCGACTTTCACGGAAGGGGCACCGGAGCTATGCTGCGCCCCCATGTCCTTCGGCATCCACGACCGCGCAGCGCGCCTCTCCGCCCTCGCTACCACACCCTTCGACGTCCTCGTCGTGGGAGGCGGAATCACGGGGGTGGCCACCGCGCGTGACGCCGCGCTCCGCGGGCTGAAGGTGGCGTGCGTCGAGAAGGAAGACTTCGCTTACGGCACCAGCTCCCGCTCCTCCAAGCTGATCCACGGAGGCCTCAGGTACCTGGAGCAGGCCAACTTCAAGCTGGTCTTCGAGGGCACGCACGAGCGCGCCACGTTGCGCAAGCTGGCGCCGCACCTCGTAAAGCCCATCCAGTTCCTGGTCCCTGTGTACGAAGGCGGAAAACACGGCCGCCTCGCGCTCGGCATGGGCCTCTGGCTCTACGACACGCTCGCGGGGCGCCAGAAGCCCGGCAAACACAGCCGCCACGACCCGAACGAGCTGCTCGAGCTCGAGCCCCTCCTGCGCTCCGAGGGGCTCACCGGGGGCGCGCTGTACTACGACTGCATGACCGACGATGCACGCCTCTGCGTAGAGAACGCGGTGGCGGCGCACCAAGCAGGCGCCGTTCTCCTCAACAAGGCGCGTTACGTGCGTCCCATCCGCGAGGGTGAACGCATCACGGGCGCCGAGATCCTCGACGAGCTCACGGGGCGGACGGTCACCGTGGCGTGTCGTTCGCTCGTGCACTGCGCCGGGCCGTGGACGGACGACGTTCTGGCAGCCGGCGGCGACACGCAGGGCATGATCCGCACGAGCAAGGGCACGCACATCCTGCTGTCGCGGGCGCGGCTCCCGATCCGGTACGCGGTGGTCATGAACGCGGTCCGGGACCGTCGGGTGATCTTCGCCATCCCACGCGGCCGAGTCACCCTCATCGGCACCACCGACACGGACTTCTCGGACGCCCCGGACAGCGTGTGCGCCTCGAAGGACGACGTGGATTACCTGCTCGAGACCGTGGCGTTCTACTTCCCAAAGAACGCGCCTACCACCACCGACGTCCAGGCCACATACTCCGGGCTGCGTCCGCTGATCCGCGACGACAGCGACAACCCATACAACACCTCGCGCGAGCACACCGTCGTGGCGCACGGCGACGGACGCGTCACGGTGGGGGGCGGCAAGTACACCACCTACCGCCGCATCGCCGACGACGTGGTCAAGACCACGCTCGGCGTGCTCGGTTTCCCGAAGCGCGGCCGGCCGAAGTGCCCCACCCTGAACGCGCCCCTGCCGGGCTCGACCGAGGCACCAGAGGTGCTCGAGGCGGCTCGACAGCACGTCTCCGGCCTGCCAGTCGACATCCAAGACTACCTCGTCGAGGCGTATGGCGCCCGCGCCGTCGCGCTGCCGGTAGAGCATGCCGAGCGGCTGGTGCCCGGCTGCCCCTTCATCGTGGGAGAGGTTGACCACGCAGTGATGGAGGAGGGGGCGCTCACGGTAGACGACGTGCTCGTGAGGCGTATCCCGGCGTTCTACGAGGCGCCGGACCAGGGCCTCGAGTGCCTCGAGGCTGTAGCGGATCGGATGACGGCGCTCATGGGATGGGATGCCGCCGCGCGGCGGGAGCAGCTGGACCGCTATCGCACCACTGTCGCCGTCTCGAGGCGCTGGAAGACAGAGCGGTGATGCTGCGCGCCGAGCTCGAGGCTGCCCTGAAGGCGGCGCGCGGAGCCTCGGAGGCGATCCTCGACCATTACTCGCGCGGCGCCACGGTGCGCTACAAGACCCCGATCGAGCCCGTCACCGAGGCCGACACCGTGGCGGACGAGCTCATCCGAGAGGAGCTAACGAACGCCTTCCCGGACGACGGCTGGCTCAGCGAAGAGAGCGTCGATGCGCCGGACCGGCTGACGAGGCAGCGTGTCTGGATCGTGGATCCCCTGGACGGCACACGGGAGTTCGTAGCGCGGCGCCCCGAGTTCACTGTCTCCATCGGGCTGGCGGTGGCCGGGAGGCCCGTCCTCGGCGTGGTTCAAAACCCTGTGACGCGCGAGTGCTTCTACGCCGTGGCGGGTGAAGGCGCCTTCCGTTCGGTTGCCGGTGGGACACCGGAGCGGCTCCAGGTGAGCCGCGTCCCGGAGCTCCGGGCCTGTCGCTTCGCCGTGAGCCGGAGCGAGACGCTGCGCGGCCTCCTCACGCCGTATGAGACCGTCCTCCAGCTGCGCGCACTGGGCGGCATGGCCATGAAGCTCGCGCTGGTGGCCACCGGCGCCGTCGATGGGACCTTCACGCTCCAGACGCGGTGCGAGTGGGACATCGCGGCGGGCATCGTGCTGGTGGAAGAGGCCGGTGGGGAGATCACGCGACCCGACGGCAGCGCCTACACGCTGAACCAACCCTCGCCGGTCGTCCGCGGCGTGGTGGCCACGAACGGGCAGATGCACGGCGGGTTGTTGGCGGCCCTGAAACGCTGAGCGTCAGCTCCCGTCAGAGGGGCAGGCAGACCGTTCGAATAGGGCTCGTCTTCTTGAAGCGAGGCTCGGCCTCGCAGGTGGCGTTCGGCCCACAGTCGTCGTTGCTGCTGCATCGCGCGAGGCAGGTGCCCTTGCTGGTCGCCGCGGGATCCGCCACGCAGAAGGTGGAAGCGAACCCGCCGGCCTGATCGGGACACGCGGACGTGCACCCCTGGGTGCAGAGGCCGGCCACCTCGGCGGTGGCGCCACGGCAGAGCCGACCGGACCCACAGTCCGCCTGGGAAAAGCAGGGATCGCCGATCCAGCCCTCTGACCCGGGCAGGCACATCGGAGCGGTCTTCGTGGAGCCGAAGCGGCGCGCATTCGGGACCTCAACGAAGCCGTCGAAGCGCCGGCAACCCGCGTTCAACGGGCTCGGTGACAACACGCAGATCCCCTTGGAAGCATCTTCCGGGTCCGCGACGCATCGAGTGGTTGGGAAACCCGTGAGATCCGGGCAGCTGCCGGTGCAAGAGCGCGTGCAGAAGCCGCGCCCTGAGTACGGATTGCGCTTGCAGAACGCCCCCGCGAACCCGCAGTCCGAGTCGAGCGCGCACTCGCTCTGGACCCACCGCTTGGAGACGTCGATCGCGGTCCCGTCGTCGAGTTGCTCGATGGCCTTCTGGATCCGTACGGGGACTCGTTTGCCACGAAGCCGGCCGTAGACCTCGAGGATGTCGGCCGCCTGCATGCGGACGCAGCCGTGGCTCACGAGGCCGCGGCGCAGCTCGCCACCGTTCGGCGCCGTGTACTGGTCAATCGGTCCGTGGAGCGCATACGCGGCGATCGGTGGCCCCTCGAGGCGAATGAACGGGAGACCGGCGAACACGGGGAGCCGTTTTCCGGTCTCGTCCGTCCACCAGATGCGGCAGGCCTCGTTCCACGCCCACATCGCGCGGTTCGGGTCGGCGCTGTCGTATGCAGCCGGCTGGTCCAGGCGCGCCCAGAAGACGCCCTCTGGCCGGGACTCCGAGGTCGGCGTGAGGCTGACCCCGCTCTCGACGGCCCCGGGGCCGATGGGGAACACGCGATCATAATCTCCCGCCCGATCGGTGAGGTGGAGGGTGAGCCCGTCGAGGCTGATGACCACCAGCGGATCGGCCAGCGGTGCCACCTCGGGCAGCGCCTTGCACGTCGTGGCAGCGCCCCAGGTGCCGTCGGCCTTGTGGCCCTCGACGGCTCCAACAGGTAGCTCAGCGCCGGCGAGCTCCGCTGGCGGAGGCGGGGCGCTGGCGCCTTCGTCTAAGACGTGGGGGAGGTCATTGGCGCAGGCGGCAAGGAGGAGCAGGGTCAGTCGACGCATGTCGCGGCACTCAAGCACAGGTCGTGCCAGGGCCGCGAGGCCCCACCTGAATCGGCGCGAGCGCCGCGCCGGACGGCCGGTGCAAGTGCCCCGGCCGTCCGGCAAGATGGACGACCTAGCGGTAGCCCCGGAAAAACCGGCCCGCCGCGAAGTGAACCGCGTGGCTGCCGCGCGGAAGCATCGACATGGCCGCAGGCGCTGCTGACATCTGCATGGCGGGCGGCATCGGCGGCGTACCATCGCTCCCGTCCGTGGCGTCCGTGGCGTCCGTGGCGTCCGTGGCGTCCGTGGCGTCCGTGGCGTCCGTGGCGTCCGTGGCGTCCGTGGCGTCCGTGGCGTCCGTGGCGTCCGTGGCGTCCGTGCCATCCGCCGGCTCCCACGGCTCGTTCGCCTTGCAGGCGTCGTAGATCGGCTTGCAGGTGCCCTTCAGCGCCGTGTCCTGGCACTGCGCCGTCGCAGCCTGGCCACACTCGGCGATCACGCACTGGCCGATGGCCATGTAGGTGTCGATCGCCTCGCTGGAGGCCTCCGTGAGGCAGGCCTGAGCGCAGGCCTGGTTGGCGCCGCACCCGAGGGCGCAGGCGTCGAGCTCGGAGCAGGTGCCGGTGCCACCGCCGAGGCCGAGGCAGGAGTCGAGCTTGTCCTTGCAGGCGCCGCCGGCCGACTGGGCCTTCTGTGCGCAGTCAGCGGCAGAGCCCTCCGGGCACGCCTCGTTGACGCAGAGGCCGATCGCGTCGAACTCCTTCGCAGCCTCGGGGCTGGCGTTGTCGAAGCACTCGACCACGCACTCCTGGTCGTTGGCGCCGCAGCCGTTCGTGCACTGCACAAGCCCGGAGCACTTGCCCTCGCCGCCGGAGAAGCAGCCGTAGAACTGGTCGCTGCACTTCGTCTGGATGCACTCCACGAGGGCCGTCTGGTCAGTGATGCCCGAACACTCCGTGACCTGGCACTGCACGAACGCGTTGAACGCGTCGCCCGCGCCAGGCTCGCCCTTGGACACGCAGTCCTGCACACAAATTTGGAACCCTTGCCGGTCGTTCTGCGGGCAGTCGTTGGCGCAGCCGAGGATGTCGGGGCACGAGAGGGCCTCGTCGCCGCCGTCCGTGGCGTCGGAGCCATCCGGCGGCTGGATCACGTCCGTCGCGTCCTGACCGTCGGTGCCGCCCGAGGCGTCCGTCCCGTCAGTGGCGTCGGCGGCGTCGGCGGCGTCGGCGGCGTCGGTTGCGTCGGCAGCGTCGGTGGCGTCACCAGCGTCGGCCGTGCCGTCAGCCGCGTCGGCGGCGTCAGTGCTATCTGCCGCCTCGGTGCCGTCGGCCGCGTCCGTGGCGTCGCCGCCTTCGCTTCCGCTGCTCTTGGACTCGCAGGCGCTGAAAGCACCCACGGAGAGAGAGAGAACAACCCACGTCTGCAGTTTCATCAGGAGAGCTCCGTTCGCCGGGGGAGAACGCCCAAGCGGAATTCGGGAAGAGTCGGACCGCGCACGCGCCGTTTCGTGCGGGGCTGCCGAGCGCGGGTGGGGACCGCCCGTCCGCGCCCACCACCCTTCGCGCGGGTGGCGACAGCGGGCGGGGACGCTACGGTCGCGGACCCTTGAAAGTCAAGCGTTTGGTCCGTTCCGGAGCACGTCGATACGATGGTTTCCTTGTTGCCGAAGGGACGGCTCGGGCACTAGATTGCGCCCGGACTCCACGCCCGGCGCTCGGGGAACGCGGGTCAATCGCTGCGCCCCGGAGGCCACATGCCAGTCGACAGAAACCTGCATCCCTACGCCCCTTTCGTCCACACGGTGGAGCGCCCAGCGCGTTACCTCGGCGGCGAGCTGTTCGCCGTGGAGAAGGACTGGGACACGGTCGAGGCCAAGATCTGCCTAGCGTTCCCGGATGTTTACGACATCGGGATGAGCCACCTTGGGACCAAAATTCTGTATCGACTGCTGAACGACCAGCCCTCCATCGTCTGCGAGCGGGCCTTCGCCCCGTGGATCGACATGGAGCGCGAGCTGCGGCGGCGAGAGCTCCCGCTCGTGTCGCTCGAGACCATGCGCCCGCTGGGCGACTTCGACATCCTCGGGTTCAGCCTCCAGTACGAGCTCACGTTCACGAACGTGCTCACCATCCTGGATCTCGCGGGCGTCCCCCTGCGGGCGGCGGACCGAACCGACGCCCACCCGCTCATCCTCGGTGGCGGCCCAGTCGCCACGCACCCGGAGGCGGTCGCCCCCTTCTTCGACGCCTTCCTCATCGGCGACGGCGAAGGCCGCCTTCCGGCGCTGATCCTGGACTACGTGCGGGACCGCAAGGCGGGTCACTCGAAGAGGGACGCGCTGATCCGGATGGCCGCGGCGGGCGGAGTCTACGTGCCCGCGTTGTACTCCCGGGCCATCGATCCTCGCTCCCACCTCATGGTGGTGGAGGCGCCGCTCCATCCCGAGGTCCCAGCGGTGGTGCAGCGCGCGTTCGTGCCCGACATCAACGCCTTCCCGTTCCCCGACAACTCCCCGGTCGCGGCCGCTGAGGCGATCTTCGATCGCCTCTCGATCGAGATCGCGCGGGGCTGCACCGAGGGGTGCCGGTTCTGCCAGGCGGGGATGATCTACCGCCCCGTGCGCGAGCGTGACCCCAACACCATCGTCGACACGATCGTGAGCGCCGTCGACAAGGGCGGCTACGACGAGGCCTCCCTCACGTCGTTGTCCACAGCGGACTACACCTGCATCGCGCCGCTCATCTCCAAGGTGATGGACAAGCTGCGCGACCGCCGGGTGTCG
Organism: Pseudomonadota bacterium; assembly: GCA_005776725.1. Lineage (GTDB taxonomy): Bacteria > Myxococcota_A > UBA9042 > SXOO01. The sequence goes on from SXOO01000120.1 coordinate 58,323, forward strand.
CTCGGCGTCTCGTCCCTTCGGGCATATGGCCTGGGTGAGCAGCTCCTCGACGACATCCGCTCGGTGCGCGCCACGGGGCTCACGTTTGCTCCCGAAGCCGGCACGCAGCGTATGCGCGACGTGATCAACAAGAACGTCTCGGAAGAAGACGTCGCAGCGTCCGCCCACCGCATCTTCTCGCGCGGTTGGAGCCGCATGAAGCTCTACTTCATGATCGGGCTCCCCACCGAGACCGACGAAGACGTGGCGGGTATCATCGAGACCACCGGGCGCCTCGGCGCCGTGGGACGCCGCTACATCGGTAACCGAGCCGAGGCCACCGCCAGCGTCTCCAGCCACGTGCCCAAGCCGCACACGCCCTTCCAGTGGGCGGCGATGGACGCTGTGCCCGAGATCAAGCGAAAGCAGGCGATCCTGCGCGACACGGCCCGTACTCTCAAAGTGAACGTGAAGTACCACGACGTTCGCACGTCCTACCTCGAGGGGATCTTCGCCCGCGGCGACATCCGGGTCGCCGAAGCGATCGAGGCGGCCTGGCGCGCCGGAGCGCGCTTCGACGGCTGGGAAGAGTGCCTAGATCTCGAGCGCTGGGTACGGGTCTTCGCAGGCCTCCCCGAGCTGGATCCCACCCGGTACCTCGGCACGCTGCCCGTCGACGGCAGGCTCCCGTGGGACCACCTCGACGTCGGCCTCGCCGACGGGTTCCTCGCGCAGGAGTGGAAGCGCGCCCTCAAGGGCAGACTCTCTCCGCCTTGCGGGAAGCCGGTCGGCGACATCGTCCACCACTCGAACCTCGCCGCGCTCGAGGCCGATAAACGCAAGCTGGTCTGCTACCACTGCGGCGTGGCGTGCGACCTCAAGGCGATGCGGACGGAGCGGGCGAAGTTCCTCGAGGCGTTGGGAGCGCTGGAGGCCCCGGCCCCCGCGGCGCCTGCGCCGATCTCTCTCACCGACGGCCCACAGAAGGGCAAGCGCAAGCCACCTCCTCGTGAAGGTGCGCCCCGCCCGGACGAGCTGGTCCGCTTCCGCTTCCGTTACGCGCGCTCGGGCCTCGTCCGCCTTCAGGGACACTCGGACATGCTGCGGATCCTGCCGCGGGTCTTCCGGCGCGCCGGGATCGAGGTGGCCCACTCGTGGGGCTTCTCGCCCAAGCCCTTGTTCTCGTTCTCGCCGGCTCTACCGCTCGGCACCTTCAGCGTGGCCGAGTACCTCGACGTGGCCCTGCCGTTAGAGGACCTGCCGGCAGACTCGCGCGTCGAGCGCCTGCTCGAGCGGCTCCGCTCGGCAGCGGATCCCGGGCTGGACTTCATCGAGGGCCGGTGCCTCGACCGCCGCGAGAAGGGTGTGGCCGCCGGGCTCGGGTCCAGCGACTGGCTCATCGGCCTGCCTGGCCGCACGCCCGCCGAGGTCATGGCCGCGTCGGCGCGCTTCATGGCCGCCACCACGGTGCCCGTTCGCTTCGAGAAGAAGGGCGAGCAGAAGGAGATCGACGCCCGACCCGCGGTCCGTATCGCTCGGCTGGCGGCGCCAACGCTCTGGCCGGGGCTGCTCGGGCAAGGCCCCGACGCGCCGCTCCTGCACCTGCGCACGATCGAGAACGTGACCGGCGCGCGACCCATCGACCTCGCCCGAGAGTTCTTCGGTGTTGCGGAGCCGAGCCCGGTGGTCCGGCTGGCCCTCTGGCGCCTAGACCGCGACGGACGCGAGCGCTCGCCGCTGGAGCTCCCGCCGTTCAACGGAGACGAAGCGGACGCGCCGGTGGGCGAAGCGGTCTGACACGCGTCGGAGCGCCGGTCTAGACGCCCTTGGCGGCCACCCGAGCCGATGCCCTAGCTGTGGTTCGCGGCCGCGGTCGGAGGTTCGGGGCCGGAACCAATGACGAGCCGTTCACGACGTCCTAGGTCGCGCCGCGAGCAGTGACTGCAGGATCTTCACTGCGTCTTCCCACGGCTGCCTCAGCATGCGCGTGGCGTAGTCGACGCGACTACCGTCGCTGAGGACGAACTGCGCCGTGGTCGAGCCCCCGACCCTGGGCGGACTCGGCGGCGTGATGACGAACTCGACCGTCGTCACATGATCCCAGCGGAAACCCCTCTCCTGCCGCCACCACGATCGCCCACGCGTGAGCGTGGCGTTCCGCCCTTCCACCTTCAGACGAGCACGGCCCCAGAGTGAGTCCACCGCGAAAGGGATGAGCAGCCGGCCAAAGAGCGCGAGGCCGCCGGCGCCGAGAAGCAGGAACAGCCAGTTCCCATGCCGCCAGCCGTCGAGGAACGGAATCAGCATGAACAGGGTCATCAACGCGAGGAGCAGCACGATGAACGGTATGACGAGGAGGCTCTGCGATCCGCTGCCCTCCGGCAGCTCGAGCGTGAAATCGCCCAAGCGATGCTCGAAGCGGACGCGGGGATCCTCCGGCTGATGCAGCGGCGGCGGCAGCTCCTTCACATGCGGATCGGGGCCGAGCCGTTCACGCAGTTGGGCGAGCAACTCGGAGCGAGCACACTCGTGCTCCACTCTCTTGCCCATGTAGCTGGCCGTGCCCACGCTGCCCGCGTCGTGCCACACCTCCACCGGCGTCTCCTGCAATCGAAAGCGGCCGTCCGCGAGTGGACTGAGCACCCAGTCCACATACGCACCGTCGGGCTCATGAGTCCTCGCCTCGGCCAGGAACCCATCCGACAGTGCACGGTGCAGACTCAACAGATTCGGACTGGCCGCTGGGGGAACACCGTCCGACATCAGTTGGCCTCCGGGACCCCAACGAGAGAGAAGCAAGCCCAGCTCTCCCGCACGGGTGAGCTACTGAAGCTCCATGTGGATCGAGGCCACGCCCGCTTCCGTGCCGTCGAAGCCGTCGACCACCACGGTGTAGGTGGTGCCGACCACCACGTCCTTCACCGACAAGACCTTGTTGGGCGCCTTGTAGAGGTCCACCGCGTCCAAGCACCCGTCGGCCTGGTCGGGGCAACCCTGCGTGACGTAGGCCACCTTGGGTGAGCAGCCTGGGTCCGGGACCACGGGTGAACAAGTCTCATCGTCGTTGGCTGCCACAACTGTGACCACCAGCGTTCCGGACTCGGTAGCGGTCCACGAGAAGACCACGTCCGGGCCGCCCGCGTATTGCTCCACGCAGCCAGCCTTCCCGTCCATGAGGTAGTCGTCCTTCGCCGGCTTGGTGTCGACCTGGGCCTCGAAGGGCAGCGCCTCGACGACCACGGCCGTAGCGCAGGTGTCGTTGCCGACATAGCCGCCGACCGCGCAGGAGCCGCCATCGTTGGTGCAGATACTGCCCAAGGCGCACGTGCCGCAGGTCCCGCCGCAGCCGTCCGTGCCGCACGCCTTGCCGTCACAGGAGGGCGTGCAGCAGCTGACCTCGAGGTTGAACTTCGAGACGTTGCCCTGATACCCGTCGACCACGAGGTAGTAGGTCTCTCCGCCGACCACGTCGGTGGTGAGGCCGTTGAAGCCGAAGGTGAGGCACTCGGACATCAGGCACTTCCCGCCGCTGTCCCTGAGCAGGAAGAGGTCGAGGTCTTCGTCTTCGTCGAAGGGCGGAGACGAGAACGTCACCGACTGAGACTCCTTGGGCTCAAAACGAAAGACCTGTTCGTGTCCCGTGTAGTTCTGCCCCGGCGAGCACCCCGTGGTGAAGAGGACGTCCGTGGAGCCGGGGCCATCGGAGGCGACGGCAGTGAGCACCGAGCCGCAGCTCAGGGCGTCTGACGGCGTGCAGACAGGGTTCGAGCAGAGCCCCGCCTCGGGGTCGCAGAACTCGCCTTCGGAGCACTCGCCGCAAGACCCGCCGCACCCGTCGTCTCCGCAGTTCTTGCCGGCGCAGCTGGGCGTGCAGCACTCGAGCGACAGGTCGAAGCGCGAGACGTTGCCCTGATACCCATCTACCAGGACGTAATACCGCTGACCGGCGACGACCGGCGCCGAGGCCATGGCGAGCCCCTCGGCAAGGCACTGGCTGGGATCGCACGCGCCACCGCCGCCTAGGATGAAGACGTCGAGCTCCTCGTTCCCGTCGAACTGCGGCAGGCGGGCGACCAGGGTCCCCGTGAACTCGGACTCGAAGGCGTACGCCATCTCGGGCCCGGAGTAGTCGTAGGGGTTGCAGGACGTGCCAGGCACCGCGTCCGTGGAGCCCGGACCGTCTGACATCACGCCCGATACGCTGTCGCCGCAGCCGAGCGTGGAGACCGGAACACACGACGCGTTCACGCAGGCTCCGGCGGTCCCGTCGCAGACAAAGCCGCTCTCGCAGGCGCCGCACGATCCGCCGCAGCCGTCGTTACCGCACGTTCTGCCGGCGCAGCTTGGGGTGCAGCAGGTGACGGCCAGCTTGCCGGTGCTGGCACCTCCGGAGACGACGAAGAGGTCGCGCGCACCTGCCTCGGACACCGGGAGCGTGAGCTGACCGCCCGTGGAGGACGAACAAGACGCCGTGTCGCACCCATCGCCGAGCGCGACGAGCTCGGGCGCCCCGTCGGCAGACTCGAGGGAGAGCGTGACCGTGGCGGGCGCGTCCACTTGGAGGTGAAACGGCAGCGCGCCCTCGAACGCGCCTCCGCACGTCGCGGTCTGCAGGGCGCCCAGGGGAAATTCGAGGTCGACGATCCGGTCGCAGGCGAGGGCCGGTCCGGGAGTGCACCCAGCGAGGGTCTCGGGGGCGCCCCCGCTCACGTCGCTGGCAACGACGTCCTGCGTGGGTTGCTCCGCGACGTCGGCCACGGCGTCTGTTGGAGTGGGAGACGCCGATGGGCTGCCGCTCGAGCAGCCGAAACCACCGACGAGGAGCAGGACCGGCCCGAAGGCGCAGACCCGCTCGACGTTCACAGCACCTGCTCGCCGACGGTGAAGAGCACCTGAAGGAAGCCGACGATGAGCCCGAGCACCGCCCCGACCACGATCAGCTTCCACTCGTCCTGCTTGAAGGCCGGCCGGAGCACGTTCTCGAACGAGACGGGGTCGAGCTTCTTCATCCGCTCCTGCAGCATGACGCGGATCTGGTCGGACTGTGCGGTGATGGACGCGATGACGCCGTTCTCCGCGAACAGCTCCTTCTCGACCGTGACCCGGATTTCGCCGCGCATCTCACTCGCCAGCTCCGGCGTGACGATGCCCATCGCCATCGGGTGGTTCTGCCACTTGGCGAGCGCCTTGTCGGACTCGGCGTCGACCATGGCCATGATCTTCTCCCGCGCCTCGGGCCGGCAGAGCTGCATGAAGATGTTCTCGTTGGTGAAGACGCGCCCGGCGACCACGTTGCCGAACTCGTGCGCGACCTCGGCCTGTCGCTTGTGGAAGAGGCCCTGCAGGGTCATCCCGAGGATCCGCTTCGGCTCCTTCGGGTCGAAGATGAGGAGCAGCGCCAGCCAGTTGGTGACGTAGCCGACCACGAAGCCGGCCACCGGCAGGGTCCACCACGCGGGGTAGATCACCCAGGCGGCAAGCTGGATCAACCCGAACACGAGGCCGAACCACAGCCCGGACCACTCGATGAAGGAGAACTCCTTCTTGCCCACCTGCAGGAACATCTCGTTCATGAGGCTGCGGTCGGACCGAACCGCGTGCAGCACCACCTCGGTGGTGTTGAGGAGGGAGGGCATCTCGTCGATGACGCGATCGACCACCACCATCGACATGTTCCGCACCTCGGCAACCGCCGTGTCATAGACCGCGGCCTTGCCTGAGTCCGGCAACATCTGCCACATCGCGGGGAAACGGCGGGCGGCCTGCTCGCTGATGAGCGTTCGGGTCATGTCGACCATACGGTCCTCGGAGCCCTTCAGGAACTGCTCCGACGCCTTCCCCTCGAACAGGTCCTTGATCTTGAGGATGTCCCGCATGACGAGGTCGAGCCCGACGCGCGCGAGCCGCTCGGCGTTGCTGGGGATGATGCCCACCCAGCCGAAGTACGGCGGCCACCCCAAGGGCTTGAGGGGGTAGAACATCATCTTCACGGCCTGGACGTTGGTGCCATAGCCGATGATGCCGCTGATGACCGGGATGAGGATTTCGGCGAGGGACAGCTGCTGCATGGGCCGGACGCTATAGCATCAAACGGCCCGTTTGACCATCACCGGCTGGCGGTGGTGACCTCAGACGTCGCGGGTACCCACTCGTACTGCTCGCGCACGCGGATGCGGCCGTTGCCGTAATTCATTACGGACAGCTTGGCCTCGTACTGCTTGTACTCCCAGTCTGCCGTGGCCATACGCATCGGACCGGCGGCCAGATGCGCGGGCGTGGCCTCACCGCTGGTGCGTGTGGGCTTCCCGACTGCGGCCTCGATCACCTTGCTCGTGGCCAGGAAGTGCGCGACTCCCGCCTCCGCGGTGACGGTGCGGAAGACGTCTACGGCGACGAGCGTCCCCTGGTTGTCGAACTGGATATGTGCGTCGTCGATGCGGGGCCCCGGGAACGCTCCCTCGGGAAGCGAGCCGCACCCGAGGACCATCCCCGAGCGCTTCTCGGTGCAAGACGCCCCAGCGGTCTGAGCCCAGGCCTCGACCTCCTTACGGACGGTCTTGCCGAGCTCGAAGGAGAGCGCCGGGTTGGCCCGGGCCACCTCGGCTCCCGCCATCTTTCGGAAGTGTTCCTGCCGGAAGGCCTCGGCCTTGACCGGATCGACGGGGGCGTCGAATCCGGCGGGACACCCCGGTACGCCGCGGAAGTATCCGAGCAGCGGACGCCCCCACTTCGTGTGGGCAAAACCCATCACGCCCACGAAGAGCACTGTACCGATACCGAGACCCCAGAGGGTCTTGCGAATCCACGGCTTCATCGAGGACTCCTGCTACTCATGGGGGTGGCGGGTTGGACACCGGGCCCGAGCGAGGCATCACCCCGACTCGGGCCGGGTCACAGGATCAGCCCTGGGGCTTGGTCTCGCAAGCAGCCTTGGTCGGCTCCTGGTTCTCGGGAGCCTCGACCATATCGTCCGCAAGGGCGGTCAGTGCCGGCGCCAGCGTGGCGAGGTCGGCGCCGAGGATCGGTCCGAGCGTCGCCGCCGCGGTGGAGATCAGCGCGTCGAAGTCGCCCTTGGACAGGCCGAGGCCCTGGTGCGCCGTAACCATGTCGCGGCAGGGGGCGTCCTTGGAGTCCTTGGAGCCAGCGTACGTGACGCCCTCACAGGCCATGAGCTCCTGAACCTGGATCGCCAGGCACTCCGAGAGGTGCGCGCCGCCGTCCGAGAGGCCCGTGAAGAACGCGTTGATGCGGCAATCGCCGACCAGCGCGGGCACCAGCGTGCCGGTGACCACAGTGGCCACATTCGCGGCGCCGCCGTACTTCTCGCACAGAGACACCGCCGTGCCGTCGGACCCGTCGGTGCCATCCATGGCGTCCATGGCGTCGGTGCCGTCCATCGCGTCCATGCCGTCGGTGGCGTCCGAGCCATCCGCCGGGCACGCCGCCTTGGTGGGCTCCTTGTTCTCCGCGTCCGCGACCATGTCGGGCGCGAGCGCAATCAGGGCCGGCGCCAGCTTGGCGAGGTCCTCGTTGAGGATCGGACCGAGCGTCTTGGCCGCGGTGTCGATGAGGGCGTCGAAGTCGCCCTGCGAGAGGCCGAGGCCCTGATGGGCGGTGACCATGTCGCGGCAGACGGCGCCCTTGGAGTCCTTGGAGCCGGCGTACGTGACGCCCGTGCAGCCCATGACCTCCTGCACCTGAATCGAGAGGCACTCCGAGAGGTGAGCGCCACCGTCGGTGAGGCCGCCGAAGAAGGCATTGATGCGGCAGTCGCCCACCAACGCTGGCACCAGCGTGCCCGTGACGACGGTGTTCACGTTGGCCGCTCCGCCGTACTTGTCGCACAACGACTGGCCGCCGTCGGTGCCGTCGGAGCCGTCCATCGTGTCGGACCCGTCCATCGTGTCCGTGCCGCCATCGGTCGCGTCGGTCGCGTCGGTCGCGTCGGTCGCGTCGGTCGCGTCGGTCGCGTCGGTCGCGTCGGTCGCGTCGGTCGCGTCCGTGCCGTCGGTCGCTTCGGTACCGCCGTCGGTCGCGTCGGTCGCGTCGGTCGCGTCGGTAGTGGTGGTGCTATCGGTGGACTCGCTCTCACAGCCCGTGACTACCGTGCCAACGAGGCACGCAGACGCGGCCCACGCCATCATGCGCTTTGAATTCATGCTTTAAGGCTCCTCTTCCCTGTTGGGGGCGCCAAAGTACCGGTTCGTTTGAACAAGATCAACCTTTGCAACGGTTTGGACCGGGAAGCCCCGGGGCGCGCCCGGACCGAGCTCTCCTCGCTCCAGGGCCCTGGTACGATTCTGAGCTCGGATCGGATCGGAACAAGCGACCGACCCGGTTGACGACCCGCGCGGCGTTGGCTAGCACTCACCGCCATGCCGCCGCAGATCGTCCTCGCCTCGCAGTCCCCGCGCCGAAAGGAGCTCCTCGAGCGCTTCGGCTTCTCCGTCAAGGCGATCCCGTCCCAGATCGCGGAGGTTCGGCAACCCGACGAGCCAGCGGAGCATTACGTGAAGCGGCTGGCTCGCGAGAAGACCCTGAGCGTCGTCCAACGTATCCGCGCCACGCAGCCGGACCAGGCACTACCGCAGGCGCGGGTCTCGCGTGTCACGGGGAAGCCCGAGGGCGAGGAGCTCCGGTGGGTGGTAGGGGCCGACACCGTCGTGGTCCTCGGCGCCGAGGTGCTCGAGAAACCCAAGGACAACCTCGACGCCTACGACATGCTCATGAACCTGTCCGGACGCGAGCACCTCGTCATCACCGGCTTCTGCATCGTCGACATGAAGCGCGAGAAGGAGGGCATCCAGGCGGTCAAGACCACCGTGCGCTTCAAGACCCTGTCGAAGAACGAGGTGGAGCGTTACGTCGCCAGGGGCGAGTCCATGGACAAGGCGGGCGCGTATGCCATCCAGGGCGTCGGGTCGTACCTGGTCGAGTCGCTGGCCGGCTCGTACGACAACGTCGTTGGTCTGCCGATGTGCCAGGTGGTGCAGATGTTGGGCGAGATGGGCGCCACCGACCTCGTGCCCTACTGAGCCCTGGGCAGCCGGCGCCCGGCGATCACTCGCGCGGCGCGCGGCCCTCGAGCACCTCGCCGAGGAAGCGTAGATAACGCCACGAGTAGATCCCGCTCGAGTGTCCGTCTCCGTAGTGAAACTTCACCGCGTAGGCCCCCATGGGCTCCGCCTCGGTGATCTGCGTGGCCACGTTCACGGGAGGGGGCTTGGGCCCCGAGGAGATGGCGAACGTCGCTTTGCGGCCCGGTTTCGGGGTGGGCGCAGCCGGCGGCGCAGCGGTTGCCTTGACCAGGGTGGTGGTGGAGCCGTGGGTCCCCTGGCAGGTTGCGCAGGGGCAATACTCTCGAAGGAAAGCACGGGGATAGGTAAAGCCAGTGCCGTCGTTCCATCCGATGCGCACGTCGCCGCTCTGCACCCAGTCGAGCGCGACCGGCTCGGCATCCTCAAAGCCCACGAGTTTCAAAGCAGACCTCCGCTAGATCGGCCCGAGAGGGCAGACGCCGGGCTCAAGATCCGCCCCGCAGTGCGTGGCGAACCAGCCCAGGGAGCGCAGTCCACGAGCGGCGACCCTCCATCGCGACCATACGCTCCCCCACCTCGCGTGCGCCGCGGTGCCCGTCGAACCACGCAGGCGGCGGGAAGATGGTGAATGGCGCCTCGAGCACGGTCTTCTGCGGGTGGTCGAGCAGGTACGTGTTGTGGACCGTGCCCGCGCCCGACTGGATGTCTGCAGCGGTGTGCCCCGGGTAGGCGCCCCACGGCGGGCTGGCGAGCCCGAAGATGGCGCCTGACCAGATGTTGACCGCGATCCCGCCGTACTGGAGGTCGGCCAACATCGAGTCGTAGGCCGACGAGAAGCTCTTCCGAGTGCGCGGATCCACGATGATGTTGGCGCTGAGCGTCCCCCAGAGCCTCTCGTTGGCGAAGGTGGTCGCCTTGCGCATGAAGTCGCCGGCGTCCGACGCCCCCAACGCCGTGTCCGCGAGCACCCCGCACCAGGCCTCCTGCTGAAAGGCCACCTCGCCGGCGGCGTCTGCTGACAGCCCGGGGATCAGCGTCCAGGGGACACAGCCGTCTTCCCGAACACCGACCACCTCGGCGCTGGGATAAGCCGCCAGGAATCGGTCGTAGCGCTCGAAGGAGCCCGGATAGTAGGCTTTGCGGCGCGGGCTCCCCCTGAATGCGGCGCGTAACGCGTCCAGGAACTCCTGGCGCTGCGGCCAGCCGGCATGGGTGATCAGCACCTTCCCGGCCGTGCAGTTGAAGCTGGCGTTGTTGGTGACCATGATCGCCACGGCCTTCGCCTGGTAGGCCAGCTCCTTCTTGGACCACTGACCCGGCACCACGATCACGGGCGTGATGCAGCCCAGCTCCGCTGACACCGGGCGGCTGTTACGCTTCTGCCCCGCGGCCTTCCGCGCCGCGACGTCGGGGCCAGTGCCCCAGACGATGGCGTCGTAGGTCTTGTCGCTGCCCGTGATGTGGATGCTCTCGATGTCTGGGTGTTCGGTGAGCGCCACGCCCACCTCCGGCCCTCCGTCCACGAAGGCGATGAAGCCGTCATCGACGAGGGGCTTCAGGCAGGCCTCCCAGTAAGGGGTGAGGTAGGCGTTGACGGGGTTGGTCTTCACGACCACCACCTCGTCCTCGACGAAGAGCTTGTAGATGGCATCGGTGGGGCAGATCGAGCCGACGTTGCCCGCCCCGAGGACCAGCGAGACCGCCCCCTTCTTGGTCCGCCCCGCCGCCTTGTCCCGGTAGAGCTGGCCTTGGCTCGCCGGCATCCCCGGCTGGATCCACACGTCGGCCGTGACGCCAGTGAACAGGAGCTTGTCCATGAGGTCGGTCGGGTAGACCCGCACCACCTTCTGGTCGCCGGACCGGGTGGCGACCAACGGCGGCGGGGGCTGCCCGCCAGCGCGTAGCGCGACTGCCAGCAGCCGGAGCGACCGCATCGTGGGCATCAGCTCGCTCAGCCAAGCCTCGCCGGTGTCCTCGCCGGACGGGTCGAGCCCCCGGTTGCGCGCCGTGGCTGCGGCCCAGGCCGGCGCCACCGTCGCGAGCGCCTCCATGCAGCGCTCGAGGTAGAGCACGCGCTCCGAGATCGACACGGCGACCCAGCGGTCGGCGTTGGCTTTGATGCGCGCCACGACGGCGTCTACGGCGGATTCTGGGCTAAGGGTCACTGCGGCGCTCCTCAGGTTCGGGGGCCGCATGATGCCCGGTCGCACGGCGTCCTCCAAGGCGACTCTGGGCTTTGGAGCATTCGATCCCTCGCTCGTCCAACTCGGCGTGAAACCACCGCCGCCGGGCCGGAGGCCGTTGTGGTCGCCGCACGGTTCCCGCTAGCATGCGTCCGCTTCGCTCATCCGCACCTGGAGCCCGTATGCGCCTTCCCGTCCGTCTCGTTGCTCTCTTGTCATTGCTCCCCGCGAGCGCGCTCGCGGCGAACCCCGCGTGGCCCAACGGGAAAGACGAAGACCCGCGCCTCGCCTACCCTGACGACCCGAGCTACATCCACATCGACGCCGACGGCAACGTCACGGGCGGCGAGTGGAACTTCTGGTCCTTCGTGCCGGAGAACTGGGCGGCCCGACCGAAGTTCCGCAAGGCCGAGGTGGCGATCGGCACCGGCATCCACGCCGACCGCGCCTGGCAGCGCACCACGGGCGACCGCCGCGTGATCATCGCGGTGCTGGACTCGGGCATCGAGTGGGAGCACCCGGACCTCGTCAACAAGCACTACCTCAACGCCAAGGAGCTCGCCGGCTGCAAACCGGCTGCCACCGACACCTCCACGGACGAGTGGGACGTGAACGGCGACGGGGTCTTCTCGATCCCGGACTACCTCGCGGCCGACCCGGCTTACGGTCCGGCCAAGGACGCCGAGGGCAACAAGAACGGGATCTTCGATCCGGGCGACCTCATCCGGACGTGTTCGGACGGCAAGGACGACGACGCGAACGGCTTCACGGACGACATCTCCGGGTGGGACGCGTACCGCGGAGACAACGACCCCTATGACGACACCCGTTACGGGCACGGCACGGGCGAAGCCAGGGACTCAGCCGCCGAAGGTAACAACGGGATCGGCGGGCTGGGCGTGTGCCCGAACTGCACGATCCTGAACGTCCGCGTGGGCGACTCGTTCGTGGTGGACGCCAACGAGTTCGCTACCGGCGTGATCTTCTCGGTGGATTCCGGGGCGTCCGTGGTCCAAGAGGCCCTCGGCTCCGTGAACAACACCGCCTATACGATGGCTGCGATAGAGTACGCCTATCGGAACAACGTGGTGATCATCGCGAGCGCGGCGGACGAGCTGAGCTTCCACCACAACTTCCCGGGCACGAACAACCACACCACGTACGTTCACGCGATCGTCCACGACGAGGGCAATCCGGCGAAGTCGAACACGTTCCTCAACTACAACAACTGCACGAACCACGGCGGGAACCTGCTCCTCTCCACGCCGGGAGGCGGGTGCAGCTCCGAAGCGACGGGCATCACGTCCGGCCACGCGGGGCTCCTCTACTCTGCTGGCCTGAAGGCCGGGCTCGAGAAGCCGCTGACCGCGGAGGAGATCCGAGCGCTCCTCATCACCACCGTGGACGACATCGACGTGCCCGAGTCGGCCACCGACACGACGAAGTTCCCCTCCGGCCCCGGCTGGGACATGCACTTCGGGTACGGCAGGAACAACGCCCGTCGGTCCGTGGACGCGATCCTGGACGACGCGATCCCCCCCGAGTCCGACATCGTCTCGCCGCTCTGGTTCGAGCCGATTAACGTGGGCGAGCGCGCTACGGTCGACGTCATGGGCCGCGTCGGCGCTCGCGTCGACGGACTCGAGCCGCGTTACTCGGACTACAGCTGGACGCTCGAGGTGGCCTTGGGGGTCGATCCCAAGGAGGGCTTCGAGGCCATCGCGTCGGGCACCGACACGATCGGCGGCACGGAGCCCGCCAAGATCGCCACCTGGGACGTGAAGGCGGCCGCCGAGCGCATCGACTTCAAGGCGCCGCTGACGGACTCACACCAGTGGTCGATGACGTTGCGGCTCCGGGTGGAGGCGAAGCACAACGGGAAGACGCTGAAGAGCGAGTTCCGGAAGACCGTGCACCTCATCCAAGACCCGGATCTGCACCCGGGCTACCCGCGATACGTCGGGTCGAGCGCCGAGGGGTCCCCGAAGTTCGTGGATCTCGACGGCGACGGCGCTGAGGAAGCGGTCGTCGGCACCACGGACGGGCTCGTGCATGCGTGGAAGATCGACGGCACCGAGGCCGCCGGTTGGCCCGTGGCGCTCCCGCCCCGCAAGGACCACACGCCGGGCAACCCAGGCTACGTCTCCCTCGCGTGCGCGTTCCGCCCCGAAGGGGACAAGGCGGGTTGCCGTGGGGCGAGCACGGTGGACAAGAGCCTGGCGCGTCAGACCCTGATGCTCGGCATAGCGGTCGGCGCTCTGGAAGGCGACGACCTCTCCATCGTGGTGGCCACCTACGACGGCTACGTTCTGGTTTACGACAAGAAGGGCGCGCTGCGCCCCGGCTGGCCGCAGACCGTGGATCAGACCTGGTACAAGGACACGGACCCCGACCACCTGAAAGACGACGGCGTGTTCGGCGCGCCGGTGCTCTACGACCTCAACCTCGACGGGAAGCTGGAGATCATCGCCGCAGGGATGGACGCCATGCTCTACGTCTGGCACGCCGACGGGAAGCCCATGGACGGGTGGCCCGTGCTGATCCGGGATCCGCTGGAGGACGAGCTGGCGCACATGATCATGACGCCAGGGGTGGGCGACGTGGACAACGACGGCCTCCCCGAGATCGTCGTGGGCACCAACGAGGTCTACGGGGGCAACGAGGGTCGCGCGTACCTCCTCAAGGCCACCGGGGCGTCGCAGCCGGACAAGATCACCGAAGCGCTGGAGCCCGGATGGCCGGTGACGCTCATCGGCGCGGCGGTCAACGTGTTGCCGCTGGTCGGTCGGGGGTGCCCGGTCAACCCTGCACTCGCCGACCTCGACGGCGACGGCACGCTCGAGATGAACATCGACACCATCGGCTACCTGCCCTCCTTCTGGCGGGCGGACGGCACCCCCTACCTGGTCACCGACAAGGACGGGCTGGAGATGCAGGTAAACAACGTGGACTTCGGCACGAAGGCCAACACGCAAGACAGCCCAGCGTTCGTGCTGATCAACTCGGGCACGTTCGCGAACCTCGACGGAAAGAACGGCCTCGACTTCTTCAAGGGCACCGCGGGCTTCGACTTCGCGCTCGCGTTCGCCGAGGGCGGGAAGCGCGCCTTCTTCGATCACCAAGTGAGCGGCTGGGACACGAAGACCTTCATGTACCTCGAGGGCTGGCCGCGGAAGATCGAGGACTGGCAGTTCTTCATGAACCCCACCGCGGTCGACATCGACGGCGACGGGCGCGCCAACCTGCTGAACGGCTCGGCCGGCTATCTGGTGCACGCGTGGGACTACAAGGGCAACCAGCCCCCCAACTGGCCCAAGAACACCGGCGGGTGGATCATCGGCTCGCCCAGCGCCGGCGACTTCGACGGCGACGGCAAGTGGGACGTCTACAGCTCCACCCGCAACGGGTGGGTCTTCGCGTGGAAGGCCCCCGGGGTCGCCACCAAGCGCGGGATCGAGTGGCAGTCGTACTCGCACGACCACCACAACACCAACAACTACGAGGAGCCCGTCGCTCGCTACAACGCGTACCCTGAGGGCCCGACGGACGGCACAGACGCCACCGACGCCACCGACGCGGGAGATGCGACCGACGCGGCCGACGCCGTTGACGCTACGGACGCCGTTGACGCTACGGACGCCGCCGACGCCGCCGACGCTTCGGACGGCACCGATGCCGCTGACGCTACGGACGGCACCAACGCCACCGACGCCGCCGAGTCCACGGATGACGGATGTATCTCCAGCAGCCGCGCGTCCCACGCGGGACTCGCCTGGCTGCTCCTTGCCCTGGCTGGGCTCTTCACGCTGCGTCGCCGCTAAGCGGGTGGCGCGCGCAGGGGAACCTGTGACGCGCCGCTCAGCCGTCGAAGCCGCGGCCCAGCAGCGCGAAAGCGTCGCGGCCGAGCCCGAGGAGATCGCCTCGCGCGCCGTCGGCAAGCCACCCTCTCACCGTGGCTCGGACCGCCGCGAATGTGGCTGCCGCGATGACGCGCGCGCGCCCCGACTCCGTCCCCAGGGTCTGCAGGTGCTCGAAGATGCCCACCTCCCAGCCGTAGTCGATCTCTGACTCTCTCGCGCGCAGCTCCGGTGTCTTGCTGATGATGGCGTACTGCTCGAGCGCACGGGTGCGTGTGGCAACGAACTCGCTCGCGATGGAGAAGCACGCTCGGCGCACGGTCTGAAATCCGGTCTCCCCTGCGACGGGCGTAGCGAGGAGCTGCCTGAACCGCTCGAGTCGGTACGGCTGGTAAGGGAAGACCACCGCCTCTTTGCTGACGAAGTAACGGAAGAAGGTGCTTCGCGACACACCCGCCGCGGCCGCGATGTGGTCCACGGTGGTCTCGGCGTAGCCTCGGTCGCGGAATAGCGCAAAAGCGGCGTCGATCAACGCGTCGCGCGTCTCGGCCTTCTTTCGGGCTCTGAGGTTCATCGGCACGTCCGCCATTCGCGGCAACTCCTCGCAGCAGAGACGACTGCCACAAGTGAAGCCATAACCGAAAGCGGGCCACCGGGAAACCCCGGAGCCCCAAAGCCGCCGCCGAGGAGTCTCGCGACCACTCGGCACGGCGGGGGCCACCCCACCACTCCTCTCTGCGTGCTGGATTGCCTAGCACCAAGTGGGCCAACACGTTACGGCGTGAACTTTCCAACACTTACGTATATCTGCGACCGATGCCGTGTGCCCCGCCGACGAAATTTGTCAGTCGCAACGCAAAGCATGCGCGCTCCGCGTCATGTGGTAGGGTCCCGGCCTCGTCGACGGAGGGTGCATGCAGTCATTGTCGGGAAAAGTCGCCTTCATCACGGGGGCCAGCCGCGGGATCGGCCGCGCGATTGCCGAGCGGCTGGCGCGTGAGGGAGTCCACTGCGTGATCGCCTCGAAGACGGTGGCGCCACACCCGAAGCTCGAAGGCACCATCGGCGAGGTCGCGGAGGCCTGCTCCGCGCTCGGCGCCGAGGCTATGGCGGTCCCGGTGGACGTGCGGCGACCGCACGAGATCGCCCGCGCCGTGGACGACGCCGTCGCGCGCTTCGGGCGGCTCGACATCGCGATCCACAACGCCGGCGCGCTCTGGTGGAAGCCGATCAAGGACACGCCGCTCGACAAGTTCGACCTCGTCCACGAGGTCAACGCCCGGGGGGCGTACGCGCTGGCCCACGCCGCCCTGCCCCACCTCCGGGCCTCGCGAGGTCACTTCATCGCCATGAGCCCGCCGGTCGAGCCGGAGTCGCTCAACGGCACGCTCGCCGGGAAGACGGCGTACATGATGTCGAAGCTCGGGATGACGATGGTGGCCATGGGAGTCTCGCTCGAAGAGCCAGCCATCGCGGCGAACGGGCTGTGGCCGGAGACGCTGGTGGAGTCAGCCGCCACCCGCAACTTCGGGATCGGGTCGCCTGACCTTTGGTACAAGGCCGAGCTCATGGCCGAGGCCGTGTTCGAGCTCGTCCGCCTGCCCGAAGGCGAGCGGCCTCGAGGCCAGGGCCTCTTGATGCTCGAGTTCATGCGCACCCGCGGCTACACGGACTTCACGCCGTGGCGGTGCAACCCGGCGGTGGAGCCGCCGTCGCTGCTCATGACCTCCAAGGTCCGGGCGGGGGGCAAAGAACGCGCAGACGGCGCGGAGCTCGGCAGGACGTGAGCCGCCTCGGGTTCCTCGCCGTCGGCGGCCTCGGCGACATCGGGATGAACAACCTGGTGATCGAGTGGGGCGGCAAGCGTCTCCTGATCGACGGTGGGGCGAAATTCCCAAACGAAGACAACCGCTTCGCCGAGCTAGTCCTGCCCGACCTCGGATGGCTGCACGCACACCGCGACAGCTTCGCCGCCGTGATCGTCACGCACGGCCACGAAGACCACATCGGCGCCCTGCCCTTCATCCTCCCGCGCCTCCAGCGCTCGGACGGTAGCGCGGTACCCACCTACGCCTCCCGGTTCTCTTGGGGCCTGGCCCGTCGGAAGCTCGAAGAGCACGGCGTGCACAACACCGACCACCGCGTGCTCGAGGTCTCCGGAGCAGGCAGCCCCTACTTCCGGCTCCCCGAGCTACCCGAGATCGGCCTCCGCGCAATCCGCGTGACGCACTCGATCCCAGACGCCACCGCGCTGGCCCTCGAGACACCCGTCGGGCGCGTGGTCCACACGGGGGACTTCAAGATCGACGAAGAGCCCGTGGACGGGGAGCACTTCGACCGCGCCTCGTTGTCGGCGCTGGGTGACGAAGGGGTCGCGCTGCTCCTATCGGACTCCACGAACGCCCAGGTCCCGGGACGTACGGCGTCTGAGGCCGCCGTGGTGCGCGAGCTCGAGACCTACCTCGACCGCAGCGGCCGGGTCCTCGTCTGCCAGTTCGCCTCCAACCTCCACCGTCTGATCGGCCTCGAGGCCGCCGCGCGCCGCCACGGGCGACGGCTGTGCCTCCTCGGGCGCTCTCTCGGGAGCGTTGTGTCGGTGGCGCGCGCCGCGGGCCTCGCCACGATCGACGAGGGCCGCCTCATCGCCCCGGAGGCGCTCTCCAGCGTGCCTCCGCGTGAAGCGCTGGTGGTGCTCACCGGCTCGCAGGGCGAGCGACGGGCCGCCCTGGCGCGCGTGGCGGCGGGGGAGCACCCGGACCTCTCCGTGGGCCCTGGCGACATCGTGCTCATGAGCTCGCGGGTGATCCCGGGGAACGAGCGCCCGATCTTCGCCATGCAGAACGCGCTGCGTCGGCGCGGTGCCACCGTGATCCACGGCAAGGCCGCGCCAATCCATACGTCGGGCCACGCGCGGCAGGATGAGCTTCGCGAGATGCTCGCCCTGGTCAGACCCCGCGCCTTCGTCCCCGTACACGGCGAGTACGGCTTCCTCGCTGACCACGCGGGCCTCGCCACGGCCGCCGGAGTGACGCGCACGCTCGTGGTTGAGGACGGCGAGGGGTTCTCGCTCGGAGCCGACGGCGACCTGCGTCGAGAGCAGCTCGTCAACCTCGAGTCGCATTACGTCGACGGGTCCGTCGTTGGACGCGCGGGTGACTTCGGCTTCGACGACCGCCGCCGCCTCTTCCACTCAGGCATGGTCAGCGTGCTCGTGGAGGCCACCCGTGGGGGCTCGGCCCTCAGCGCCGATGTCGATGTCCAGTGTCTCGGGGTCTTTACGAACGGCGGCGCGCTGCTGGACACGGTGGCCGATGAGGTGGCGCGCGCTGTCGTGGCGCTGCGGCGGGACGCGTCCGACGCCGACGTGGAGGCGGTGGTTGAGACCGTGGTCCGCCGCACCTTCCGCCGCGAGACCGGCAAGAAGCCCGTGGTGGTCCCGTTCATCCGGTGGCGAGCCTCATGAAGTCCGCCTATCTCGGCGCGGCGTACGCCCCTGCGGATCCCCCGCCCAACCGCGATCTGCCGGAGATCGCCGTCATCGGGCGCTCCAACGTGGGCAAGTCGTCGCTCATCAACATGCTGCTCGCGCGGCACGACATGGCGCGTGTTTCGAAGACGCCGGGACGCACCCAGGCGCTGCACTTCTACAGCGCCGAGGTGCCGAAGTCGCCGCCCGTCTGCCTCGTGGATCTCCCGGGCTACGGCTACGCGGCCGTCCCGGACGCGATCAAGAAGGCCTGGCCTCGCCTCGTCTACGGGTACCTCGACGGTCGCCAGGAGCTGCGCGTGGGGCTCCTCCTAGTCGACATACGTCGCGATCCGCGCGAGGAGGAGAAGGCGCTGCTCGCGCGCCTTCAAGCGCGGTCTATTCCGGTGTTGATCGGGATCACGAAGGCGGATCAAGTCGCCCCCACCAAACGCGCCTCGGTGGCCCAGAAGATCGCCGACCAGCTCCATGTGTCGCAGAAGCAGACCGTGCTGGTCTCCACCCTGGAGAACCTGGGCCGCGACACCTTGTGGACCCGCCTGGTCGCGGCCGCTACTGCGGCGACCGCGTAGTCCGCCGCGCTCGCCCGAGGGGCGGCGTCAGCCGGTTGTCTCGCGCTCTCCGGCGGTTATCCGCCGAGTAGGGGCGTGAGCGGGGTCGACAGCCCGAAGCTCCCCTCCGCCGCCAGCCCTTCCACCGCGGCCAGCTTGCGCAACGCGACGTGGACGTGCTCCGGAGTGAGGCGCACGCCGCCCGGGTCCAGCGCCAACGTGGACGGGCTGACCGTGAGCGGGCTGTGGCGCTCGTCTGTGGCGCCGACCACGCGATTGCCGGACACGCCTCGCCCGAGGAACAACATGCTGGTGATGGACCAGTGGTCCTTGCCGTTGCCGTCGTTGTAGCCCGGAGTGCGGCCGAAGTCGGAGCCAACGATGATCGTGAGGCGATGGGCGATGCCGCGGGCCTCGGCCAGGCTCCAGAGCGCGTCGACTCCCTCCATCAGCTGACCAAGCCGCGGGAAGTGGCTGTCGTCGTGGTTGCCGTGCGTGTCGAACCCGCCGATCACCAGGTTTGCACTGACCGCGAGGCCGGACTCGAAAGCCGCGACCGCCAGCTGAGACTGCCGGATGAGCGGATTGCCGCCGTTGTCTAGCTGCTCTGGTAGCGCCTTGCTCAGCAGCTGGATCTCGCTGGTCCCGGAGCGCGCGTTCTCGAACGCACGCACCGACGACACGAGGCGGGGCAGCAGGACCCGGTCCTTGACGCGCAGCAGGCGCTCCCGGCGGTAACGGTCGATGGCCGAGGCCGCGTGGGGCGCGTGGAACGCCCGCTCGGCGTCCTTGGGGTCCGGCCGGTTCGGATAGGCGAGCCGCGCGAGCACATCGGTGTGGCCGACCCGGGTGGGCGCGACCAGACCCGCGGTGTGGTCGTAGCCTCCGCTGGACAGGAAGGCCATGGGGAGCTCGACGTGGGGAGCCGCAGCGAGCGCCGCGAACGCGGGATACCCCTCGATGAGCTTGCCGCTCCAGACATGGCGGACGCCGCTGTCGTGGCCGTTGGTCGCGGTGTCGATCCCGTTGACCACGAGGAGGCGCTTGTAGTGCTTGTCGAAGAAAGCCTGGGCGCCCGGGATCGGGGCCCAGCGGAGGGTGCCCGACTGGCCGATGTCGCTGGCCAGATACCGGTTCATGGGGTTCTCCGCCTCGGCGCTCTCGGCGCCCTTGGGGTCGCAGAGAGAGGTGGGATCCCAGCCCCCCGAGGCGTGAACACAGGCGTAGAGCGGCGCCTCCGCGCCCTCGGCTGCGCGGGCCGAGCGGCCGGCGAACAGCGAGAGCCCGGCAGCAGAGCAAAACTTCATGAAGTTGCGTCGTTGCATCGGTGTTCTCCCTGGGTCACTCGGTGAGGAATCGAAAATCGGAGAGGATCGCGCTCAGCACGGCTGACCAGGCGCGCACGGTGTAGCTGCGGTCACGATCGATCCGCTGGCCCTCGGGCAGCTCCTCGCCGGTGAGAGGGTCGTTTTTCGCCTGGCACTCCCAGGGCAGCCACTCGTCCTCCTCGTCCGCGATGACCGCGTCCCGGCCCGTGAGCCAGACATCGACGAAGAGCTCGAAGAGCGCCTCCAGGTCCGGGTCGCCGTCAGCGAGGCGCTCGCCCAGCAACCGGAGCGCGAGGTGGCGAAGGTTGTCGCGAATCCGAGCCTCCGCCTCTGGGATGACGAAGCCGTTGATGTCCAAGGGCTCGAACGTGGGCTCGACGTGCGGGAACAGCACCCGCGCCCCCTCGCCGTACAGGAAGTCCCGCGCGGTGGCGCGACACGCAACCTCGTTGGCCATGCGCTCCTGTACCGCGGCCATGAGGCCGTTCGGAGACGTGAGCCGGCGCGTGACCGTGTCCGAGTCGATCCCGCCGTAGAACAGCGCGTACGTCTCCGGGTCCCGGAGGGCGTGCCGCTCGTCCCATCCGCGAGTCCAGGCGACACCGACGGCCGAGGTGATCTTCCGGTCCAGCTCCTCAGGCGTGAGGAGGCGCCCGGAGCCTACGTCACCGAGCTCCCGGAGGCGCTCCGCGGCCAGACCCGGTCGCGCGTCCCTCGCGCGGAACCACGGCGAGAGCACGAGGCGGCGGACCGCGCTCTTGAAGCGGAGCCCGTCCGCCACGAACGCCTCGGCCACGGCCGTGAGCTCAGCGGTCTGAGCTGTGGCCGCACGGGACCGCGCCGCGGCTCCCACTTCGCCGAGCGCCACCCGCTCTTCTTCCGTGGGCACCTCGAGGACCGGCTGCCCGGTGAGCAAGGTGAAGGCCGTCCGCACAGCGGCCAGCGCGAACCGGGGATCCGCCCCGAGGCGCTGGCCGAGCCACTGCAGACCGCGCGACTCTTCGCCGAACGGGACAGCCTCGGCGCCGAAGCCGGGAGGGCGCATGTCGGGGTACCACCCCTCGGCCGGCGGTCGAAAGCGCCCCGTGGCGTCCCAGGCCGCGAACGTGCCCGCGATCGGGTCGATGAGCTCGTGACATACCGTGCACGACGCGTTGAAGAGCGTGGGGTTATGGTCCGCGATACCCGTGGGGTCGATGGGGCGCTCCGCCACCCGCATGACGTCGGTGGCCAGGAAGAGGTTCCAGACCAGGCGGGCCCGCGCGCGGTTGCGGTTGGTGTCTGTGGTGGGGAAGCGGTTGAGCACCATGGGGCTCGTGAGCACCCCCGCGTGGGGCACGCCCGGGATCTTTGCGGCCCGCCACTCGGTGGGGTCCGCGGGGTCCGTGAAGCTGGCCGCGCCCTCTCGTGGTGCGGCGTCCCCGGCCCCGGTCTCGACAGCGATACCGAAGACCCGCGCGGAGTACGGATTGACCACGGTGTAGTCCGCGGTGACGACGTCCGTAAACGGGAGGTCGTTCCGCACGACGTGGGCGATGAGCTCGAGGGGCTCCCGTGCCACCGCGTGGTTCGTGTGGCGGTCGGCCAGCGCCTTCTCCGCTGCGTCGACGCCCTCAGCCTCCCACCACTTCCGCTGCGGGTAGTCCTCCTTCGACAGGAGGTTCACGGCGTCGTGCCCGCGGTCGTACTTGTTGGTGAGCAGCTTGTCGTTCCACACCTCAGCGACCCGGTCGACAAAGGCGGGCTCGGCCAGGAGCGTGTCGATGAGGCCGGGGAGCGCTTCGTCGCCGCCCTCGTCGAGCAGCGCCAGCTCTTCGGACGTGGGGACGCGACCGGCGAGGACGATCGCCGCGCGCCGGTAGGTCATGGCCGCGTCGAGCAGCTCGATCTCAGCGAAATACGCGGTGTCGGCGCCGGCGGGCGCCACGGTGGTGCATCCGCCGCTCTCGAGGCCCTCGACAAGGGCGACCAACGCAGCTTCTTCGGCCGACCCCGGCGCGATCACCTGACCGCCGGAGTGGGGCACGCGCAGCGTGGGCTTCACCAGGAGGACGGAGTCGCCGTCGACCTGGTATCGCGCCAGCTCGCGCAACATCTCGAGGTTCGCGCTCTCCCAGCCAGTCTGCGAGGCCGGCGTGAGCCGGAGCTTCGAGTGTTTGGCCACGCCCTGCGCCGTATGGCAGGCGATGCACTTGGCGCCGAGGACGGTGTTCCAAGCGGTCTGAAAGCGGGCCTCGATGGGGGAGCATCCCCCGCCCGCCTCAGGATCTTCGCCACCGCCGCAAGAGGCGACCGCGAGAACCATGAGTCCCGAGATCCAACCCGTCAGCCTGGGGGCGCCGCGCCCCCGCGAACCAGGGCTCGCGCCCATCGCGAGCGAGAACGAACTTCTTCTTCGCATGCGAACCTCCCGGGGGTTGTGGCACCACCACCCCGTGTGTCTCGCATGCCTGCTCACCACTGAAAAGACTTTCAGTGAAGAACGGGAGAATGAACCCGTGTGCCTCTAAGACCAAGCAGACGCCGCGCTCAGCCTCCGCAGAGGGCTCCTTCAGAGAACCGGCCGACCTGACACCCGTCAAGCATGGAGTTCCAGATTTCGGCAAAGAAGCGAGCGACCAACCGCCCCCGCCGGGAACCCCGACCCCGCCCGCAACCCCGACCCCGCCCGCAACCCCGACCCCG
Source organism: Pseudomonadota bacterium (assembly GCA_005776725.1). Taxonomy (GTDB): domain Bacteria; phylum Myxococcota_A; class UBA9042; genus SXOO01. The sequence continues at coordinate 81,431 of SXOO01000120.1, forward strand.
ACGCGCACACCGACCCCGCCGCGAACCCCGACCCCGCCCGCAACCCCGACCCCGCCGGGAACCCCGACCCGGCCGGGAACCCCGACCCCGCCCGCAACCCCGACCCCGCCCGCAACCCCGACCCCGCCCGCAACCCCGACCCCGACGCGCACACCGACTCCGCCGCGAACCCCGACC